>NZ_CP047652.1:1604373-1968747 GCF_009906835.1 Aristophania vespae | reverse complement strand
GAAGAATGCGCCGTTTTTCTAGGGGCATCTTACTTCCGCGCTTTTGCCAAAGGGCAAATTTACGGCCTATCTGCCGTGGTTTTGCTAAAGATACAGGGTCTCTCAAGGGAAGAATTTCCATTCTTCCGCTCTTTCTGGCTTGAAAAACCTCAAGCCGGGTCTGATTCACTTGTTGTACATGCTCTCATGGATAGCCCTTCTCTTACGGGGGCTTTCCGTTTCACAATCCGCCCAGGTGAAACCACTCTTTTTGACGTACAATCAACAATCTTCCCTCGACAGGATATCGCTAATGGTGGGATCGCTCCTTTAACAGGAATGTTCTATTTTGATGCCAATAACCATGATCACGTTGATGACTGGCGCCCTGCGGCACATGATAGCGAAGCTTTACAAGTATGGACTGGCACCAAACAGCAGCTTTTCGTCCTCTCAATAACCCAACCGACTTACAAATTTCTGGCTTTAGCGATAATGGTCCTTATGGTTATGGACTAATGCAGCGCAAAAGATCCTTCAGCGATTACGAAGATATAGCTCTGCACTACGAACAGCGCCCTCTCTTTGGATAGAACCTGTAGGAAACTGGGGAGATGGCGAAGTTGAATTGGTCGAAATTCCTAGCCCTAGTGAAGTTAATGATAAACATTGTCTCTTTTTGGCACCCAAAACAGCATTACAGCAGGCAAAAGCTATAATTTCACATATCGGATGTATTGGGGATGGGATACACCTGGCCGACACATTTAGCGCGTGTTGTAGCCACACGTGTAGGCCCGTTGTCGATCATCCAGAAGCACGCCTCTTTGTTATTGATTTCAATGGAGAGCTTTCCAGTCTCTTCCAAAGACACGAACTTTCATCTCATTGCCGAAGCTAAACCAGGGCGATTCGAAATATCGTAATTGAACGCAATCCCTATATTCAGGGTGTGCGTACAACATTTGAGCTTGTACCCGGCGATGCAAAATTGAGTGAACTCCAGGTGCACTTGCCACTGATCAAGGACCTATTTCTGAAACATGCTCTATCGTTGGACACCATGAGCGGCCCATCTTCTGTTAATTCAGCTTCGATTTTACCGCCTGAATCACCCTTAGTGATGCCACACAGAACCTCCGCAAAAGGCGGAGCGTCATGGGCGTCCTTTTGGTCTTGCCAACAACGCTTCGTGGTTGGTAAGACGACTTTTGTTTTCGTGGTTCTTGCTCTTACATTTTACAGTGTAGAGAAATCAACAGGTTTTAATTCTTTGGCTATTCAACTTAGGAATTCTTATCCTCTTCCTTTTCTCAATTTGAGCTTTGGATCTGTCTTTCATTCATTTCTTCTCTAGGCGGTTTGTATCACTTTTAAAACACGGAGGCTTGGTTTAGGCATTAAACGGGAAGGCCTCTTCCCAAGCTGACAAAGCGCACGCTATTTTAATGCCGACCTATAACGAGCCTCCTGAAACGGTCGTTACTAATTTACGCGCCATACTCAAAAGCTTACAGGAAACTGGACAAGCTTCATCATTGACGTGTTTATCCTGTCTGATACAACCAACCCCGACGTTTGGGTGCAAGAAGAACGCACTTTTTTATCTCTTCGAAAACAGCCTTACGCCAAAATCGCGTTTTTTACCGCCGGCGCTTTAAAAATACGGATCGTAAAGCAGGTAATATGGTGATTGGGTACAGCATTTCGGAGGCGGCTATGACCATATGCTGACTCTCGATGCTGACAGTGTCATGGATGGCGCGCTTATTGTTCGTCTTACAGCTGCGATGGAAGCTCACCTGCATTGGCCTCATTCAAAGTCTCCTACGATCGTCGGAGGCCATACGCTTTTTGCACGGATGCAACAATTTGCTGGCCGAATTTATGGGCCTCTCATTGCTCATGGCGTAGCATGGTGGCACGGCTCTGAAGGAAATTATTGGGCCATAACGCCATTATCCGCACTAAGGCCTTTGCTGAGCAAGCTGGCTTGCACATTTACCCGGAAGGCCCCATTTGCGGTCATATTCTAAGCCATGATTTATAGAAGCCGCTCTAATGCGCGTGGTGGATGGGCTATTCATATGGTCCCAGGCCTTGCTGGATATATGAGAAAGCCACGTCACTTACTGATATTGCTATTCGTGACCGCGCTGGTGCAGGGAAACTTGCAACATGGCCGTATCCTTTTTTCTAAAGGACTTCATTGGGTTAGCCGTTCCACATGCTTGTAGGATGGGCGCCTATGTCATGTCGCCTTTATGGTTGTCTTTTTACTTTGCGGTATATTGATCTCATTACAATCACATTTCTATCACCCTGAATATTTTAGCACAGAGCGCACATTATACCCCCACTGGCCACATGTTGACCTATTCAGGCCCGGAATGTGTTTATCGGCACTATGTTTATTCTTTTAGCGCCGAAATTGCTTGCTCTTATCGCAACCTGTTTTGATTCTGAAACAATTTCTAAGGTTGGTGGCCGTTTCGGCTTTGTATTTCGGTTTAATTGAAACTCTTATTGGTGGCTTCATCGCTCCCATTGCTATGTTAATCCAGACCTCGGCAATTTGTCTATTTTGCTTGGTCGTGATTCAGGCTGGAAAACGCAAAATCGCGTTGATGGCCGCGTTTCTATCAAGGAAGTCACTCATCGTTACTGGATTTATACAGCTTTCGGGTCATTTGAGCATAGCAGCCTGGTCTGTATCAACCTCGCTATTTTGTGGATGTTACCTGTTTGGTAGGACTTGTGCTTGCATTCTTTAGTGGCTTACGGGAGCCGCGTTGCAGGAGAAAAGACACGTAGGCAAAGTTCCTTTTAATTCCAGAAGAAACGCACCTCCTGAAGTGCTTAAACTTGTTGATGAGGAATCAAAACCTCTATTAAGTAATGAAGCAATAGAAGCTTTCGAGGCATGCATAACGACCCTGAATTAAAAGAGGGCACAAACGTGCTTTGCCACACTCGCAAACAGGTGAACAATCAACATCCTTTACTGACCGGAATGATCAAATTACAGGAAAGCCCTCTTTGCAGGCGGCTTTGATAATTTAACAACTCAGGAAAAAGCTGCTGTCCTAGCTTGTCTGATGCCATGACGTACATAACGAAAAGCTCTTTCTTAAAACGAAAGTAAAAAAGCTCCCTGTTGGCTTTCACTCATATGAGTAAAACAATAGGCGGTTAATACTTTATGGAAAACCCTCTTTTGCTCTGGGCAGAAATCATTTTCTTGTTCTCGACCCTTATCTCTTCCTCATGGGCTAAGATGCTCTATAATTTTGGACAGAAGAGCTAATCATTATTCTCGGAGTCATATTATGAAAACTATTGGATATGCGGCACGTCTTGTGACGCACCTTTAAACCCTTTTCTTTTGAACGTCGCGCTTTACGCCATAATGACGTTGCTATGGAAGTACTTTACTGCGGCGTATGTCACTCAGATCTTCATCAGGCCGCAATGATGGGGAGGTTCTGTATACCCTATCGTCCCGGTCATGAAATTATTGGACGCGTTACTGAAACAGGTCCAGATGTAAAAACTTTAAGCAAGGCGATATCGTTGCCATTGGCTGCATGGTCGATTCATGCAACATTGCGATCAATGCGATAAGGGGAATGAGCAATATTGCCGGAAGGTAATACTCAAACCTATAATAGCCCCGACAGAATTGATGGACAAAACACCTATGGTGGCTATTCAAAGCATATGATCGCGCGGGAAGAGTTCGTGCTTCATGTGCAAAAAACCTTGATCTTTCACGTGCGGCCCTCTTCTTTGTGCTGGTATTACTACTTATTCTCCTTACGAGCCTGGAATGTAGGACTGGAAAAAAAGTTGGTGTTATTGGCCTGGGCGGCTCGCCATATGGCTGTAAAACTTGCTGTCGGGATGGTGCTGAAGTCACTATCATTAGCCGTTCAGACAAAAAAAGAACTGACGTGAAGAGCTTAAAGCCCACAAATATTTGTCTCAAGTGACGAAAGCGCAATGCAGAAAGCTGCTAACCACTTTGACGTGATAATTGATACAGTACTTACAAGCACGACTTAGATCCTTATCTTCCACTTTTAGATGTGGATGGGAGCTTAGTCATTGTTGGTCAAATTGGTCTTTAGCTGAGACTCTTCTGTGCTCTCGTGATGGGACGCCGTCGCGTTGCAGGATCACTTATTGGTGGTATTGCTGAAACACAGGAGATGCTAAATCTTTGCGAGAGAAAAATATTCTTCTGACTGTGAAATTATCAAAATAGAAGACATCAACGAAGCATATGAACGGCTTGAACGTGGTGATGTTCATTATCGCTTTGTAATTGATAGTCTTCACTTAAAAACGATTAACGCTTTTCGCTATAGAAAAGTTATTGAGGCGTTCCTTCTCCTGAGAACGGCTTTTATTAAGGAATTTACAATAAATAAGTCTTTAATGAGTCTTTCATGCAGATCTTTTGCCAAGGCGATGGAGTCTATATGTCTGTAAATGTCTTATATCGTACAACTGCTCGTGCTGTAGGGGCGTGATGGCCACGCTGAACCCTGGATGTCGATTCAAAGTCGACTTGGGCGTGCCAAAGAGCTTGGCGGAGATGACCGTGCAACAACCCTGAACAACTTTTTGCCGCAGATACGCTGCCTGTTTTCTTGGTGCGATGAAATACGTTGCAAATGAACAAAAATTATCTTTACCGCAAGAAACCAGTGTCCAGGCAACTGTTGGGCTAGGTCCTCGCTCAGATGGCGGTTTCGGTATGAAGTCTCTCTCGAAGTATCGTTACCCGGTATGGATCACAGTCAGGCTGATTCGCTATTACAAAAACTGAAAAAGTTTGCCCTTACGCTCATGCACTAGAATAATAAAAACAACAATAAGCTTAGCCAAGAATTAATACACACATATTGAGTGATTATTGTAAGATAATCATCAATTTTATTAAAGAACAAATTACTGTGATATTAGAATAATATATTATATTTATGATAATAAGAAATTACAATTTAATTGTATCTAAGATTCTATATCTCGATATTGGGAAAATTCTATGAAAGCTGCCATTACTAGAAAAGACCATAAGGTAGAGTTGTTGATAAAAAGCTTCGTCTTTGCATATGGAGGCTTTTAAGCATTGAATGTTGGGCGTTTGCCAACCGACTTCATGTTAAAATGGTGATTACGGGACAAAACGGCGTTGTTTAGGCCATGAAGGCATAGGAATTGTCAAAGAAGTTGGACCGGTGTAAACTCGTTAAAAGTTGGTGACAGAGCCAGTGTGGCCTGGTTCTTTGAAGGATGTGGTCATTGCGAATATTGCATTTCAGGCAATGAAACATTGTGCGTAGCGTAAAAAATGCTGGCTATACGGTAGATGGTGCTATGGCAGAAGAATGCATCGTCACCGCTAATATTCTGTGAAAGTACCTGATGGATTAGATTTGCGCAGCAAGCAGTATAGTTGCGCGGGGTACAACATATAAGGCTATAAAGTTCTGGCGTAAAAGCTGGTCAAGGATGCTATCTATGGAGCAGGTGGCCTCGCAATCTGGCCATGCAATATGCTAAAAATTGTTCAATGCCAAAACAATTATAAGATGTTAATGACGGCGCACTCGCCTTGCAAAAGAAATGGGAGCGGACATGGTTATAAACTCCCGTGAGCAAGATGCTGCTAAAATCATACAGGAAAGTGCGGTGGCGCCCATGCTGCCGTTGTACAGCCGTTCAAAAAGTCGCTTTTAATCAGCTGTCGATGCGTACGTGCCGGAGTTGTGTTGTTGCTGTAGGTCTTCCACCTGAACAATGAATTTAAGTATCCCTCGCTTGTATTTGATGGAATTAAGGTCATTGCTCATTGGTAGGCACAAGAGAGGACTTGCGAAGCGTTCCAATTGGACTGAGGGAAAGGTTGTGCCCAAAACTACCATGCGCCCTATTGAAGATATTAATGAGATTTTCGAGGAGATGGAACAAGGGAAAATCCGGGTCGAATGTCACGATTTTGGCTCAAAAGCGCATAATTTTTCATTAAAACTTTAAAGGCTCCATCTAACAAGGAGCCTTTTTATTACTACTTAAATAAAAGGCTGTACTAATGAAAAATCAAAACAAAAAAACTATTTGGCATTTTACAGCAGCTTCAATTTTGCTGTCAGGCACGGCCTTGCCGAAACCATAATTTTATCGCTTAACCCATATTCGCGTTTGATGGTACAGGAAATTCCTGTAGAAGACGACACTTTGTTATTCGACAAGACAAGATCATTGCCATGTAATAAATCGATTTACCTCCCCATACCAAAATTCTAGATCGGTCAGGGATTCCGTATTACCTGGTTTAATTCTGACCATTCACATATTGCTAATGAAAAATATACAGACAGGCCAGAATATTACACTAAAGATAAATCAAAGCTGCCTTCTCAATATCAGCGCTATGGCGTTACCACAGTTATGGCTTTGGGACTTAATAAGCCTGCTGTTTTTAATCCAATACGCAAAGAAGCCCATGAAGGAAAACTTCCCGCCGATCTTTTTGGCGTGGAGCAGGGAATAGGCGTGCCTGATGGCGCCCCTCCCCTTAAAATAGGCACTCAACAAATTTTCCGCCTGCTACCCCGAAGAAGCTAAAGAAGCCGTTGATAAAATGGCAGAGGAAGGAACCGATTAGTAAAGATTGGTGGATGATTTTAATGGGTCAGTCCCACAAAAGAGTCCCTTCAGTCATAGAACCCCATTGCAGAGCACATAGGCATAATATCCGTGTGGCGCGCATATTCATGATTTAGCCGACAAAAGAAGTTATTAATGACGCGCTGATATTATAGCTCACGGTGTGCGTGATCAATTAATCCCCAATGAGTAATTGCGAAAATGAAAGCACGTCATATTGGTATATCCCCACCCTACAGCTTGATGAGCCACAACAGCCTGGGCAGAAGAGCAGACATGGACTAACCAAGCTTTTACAAAGCAGGATAAGTAAGAGTTTCTAGAACAAATTAATGACCCGCATGGAGAAATGCACATAAAAAGGAAAGAAGCTGCTTTTGCTCGGAAATCCTATATATAACCTTCAGATCTAAAACGTTTATATGAAGCACACGTCAATTAGGATTGGGACAGATAGCGCGCTCAACCTTAAAGATTCCTGGTGTTGGAGCATCGAGAGCTGGCATATATAAAGAACCGCTACCGCCATTATCTATTATTCATATAGCAACCGAAAATGCGGCTGCACTTCTGGACTTAAAGACAGGGGCGTTTTAGCGCCTGAAAACGTGCAGATTACTTGTCGTATCAGGCGACCAAGCAAAACATCAGTGATGTGAATAATATCGTTGAAGTATGCATAGTGGGACTCTGTAAAAAAGTCCAACTCAATAATTTAAATTAAAAAATATGAGAAATATAATGAGATCTATTTGTATCTTCTCATATAAATAGATTTTCGATGCTGCTAAATATAAAAATTACTAAATAGATTCCATGATTTAGCCTTTTTTGCTTTTCAGGAATCTCAAGAGTATATTTGTGCTTTCTGTAAAACTAACCTTTAACTTTCATTCGACATTAGCATCAGACGAGAGATTAAGGCTGAGCGTAATATTCTATTGCCAACACCACTCACTGCGGCAATTAATTAAAAGAAAATCAACACGCTATTTTTATATGATTTAAAAGCATTTTCTGTCTCGGATCTTCAGGACGTAATCGCTTAATAGAGCTCCCAAGAAAAACCTCAAAAGCAAAATACCAACTGTTGGTAAGTTTTAGCCCATTGATAAAGCGCGTAAAGCATTGGGCATCTCTTAATAAGAGGACGAGTGGGGGACTTTAAATTACATTATTTAACGTAACACAGCCGCTTTCCAGCTTATAAAGATCACTCATTTAGGCAATTGGTTATAATTAAAACTAACAGGAAAAAAATGTTTAAAGAGAAGTCTTAAAAAGAGCAACAGAGCGCCATGGTGATCTTGAGATAAGCAGCTTAATGCAAACAATAAATTTAGGACTTATTTCTAAAAAGGATCAGAGCTTAGAGGCGCGTTGACCTCGAAAATGGAACGTAACTAATAATGAAACGTAGTAAGGAAATATTTTTTTAATTACAATCCCAACCCGGAGATATAATTTAGTGATATGTGCTATGGGAGGTATTGTGTAATTTTTATATTTTTATACGGAAGTATTTATTGGAGTATAATAGATGATAATAAAGAGAGAGTACAGATCATATAGATATGAGATAGGAACTGTCAGAGCTATTGGATGCGGGGTAGGATGAACCTACGACCTTCAGTTATGAGCTGACAGCTACCGGCTGCTCCACCCCGCGGGGGTGGGTAAAGAGTTGGTGACGAGGACTGCGGCGACGACTTTCCGCACCTAAGGTGCAGTATCATAGGCGCTAAGGTTTTACGGCCGAGTTCGGATGGGACGGGTCTAATCCCTTGCCATAGCACCAGTCTCCCGCTCACCCTAACAAAGTTAGTCTGAGGAGAAGTGTTAGGTGTTTTGAGTAAAGAGACTGTGCATGTGTTGATGTTGAGAGATATGAGCGATTAGGATCAGTTAGCTCAGCATGTTACCACACTTACACACTGACCTAATCAACGTCCTGTCTTGGACGGCTCTATGAGACCTTGTTTTAAGGCTTGGTTTCCCGCTTAGATGCTTCAGCGGTTACCATTCCGAACTAGCTACCGCTGTGCCACTGCGTGACAACCGGTGCACCAGAGGTTCGTTCATCCCGGTCCTCTCGTACTAGGGACAAATCCTCTCAAGTCTCTTACACCACGGCAGATAGGGACCGAACTGTCTCACGACGTTCTAAACCCAGCTACGTACCACTTTAATCGGCGAACAGCCGAACCTTGGGACCTGCTCCAGCCCCAGGATGTGATGAGCCGACATCGAGGTGCCAACCTCCCGTCGATGTGGACTCTTGGGGAGATCAGCCTGTTACCTAGAGTACTTTTATCCGTTGAGCGATGGCCGTCCACGTGAACCACCGGATCACTATGGCCGACTTTCGTCTCTGCTCGAGCTGTCACTCTCGCAGTCAGGCGGCTTATGCCATTGCACTCGACAGTCGGTTTCCGACCGACCTGAGCCACCATCGCGCGCCTCGTTATCCTTTAGGAGGCGACCGCCCAGTCAAACTGCCTGCCATGCAGGGTCCCGGACCCAGCTAATGGGCCGGTTAGACATCAGAAAAAGTCAGGGTGGTATTTCAAGATTGGCTCCACACAGACTGCGCCCATGCTCATAGCCTCCCACCTATCCTACACAGAATTTTCCTGATGCCACTGCAAAGCTGCAGTAAAGGTTCATAGGGTCTTTCCGTCTGACCGCGGTACCCGCATCTTCACGGGAATTCATTTCGCTGAGCCGATGCTGGAGACAGCGGGAAGTCGTTACGCCATTCGTGCAGGTCGAACTTACCCGACAAGGAATTTCGCTACCTTAGGACCGTTATAGTTACGGCCGCCGTTTACCGGGCTTCATTCAATGCTCTCACATCTCCTCTTAACCTTCCGGCACGGGCAGGCGTCAGGCCTATACGTCATCTTCGATTCGCAGAGCCTGTGTTTTACTAAACAGTCGCTACCCCTGGTCTGTGCCACCCATAAATGGTTGCCACTCATGGGTCTCGTTTATCCGAAGTTACGAGCAATTTGCCTAGTTCCTTCAGCATCGTTCTCTCAAGCGCCTTGGTATACTCTACCAGTCCACCTGTGTCGGTTTCGGGTACGGTCTATTCGCTAGAGCTATTTCCCGGAATGGTCCAAAAGCCAGGTCAATCCATTAAGACCTGACAACATTTCTCATTCGTCACTCTAGCAGGCCAGGAATATTACCTGGTTCCCATCGACTACGGCTTCGCCCTCGCCTTAGGGCCGGCTCACCTGCGTGGATTAACCTTGCGCAGGAACCTTGACTTTCGCGACAGTGTTTCTCGCACTGTTTGTCGCTACTCATGTCAGCATTCTCGCTTCTGATACCTCCAGAGAGGGTCACCCGTCTCCTCTCAGGCTTACAGAACGCTCCGCTACCGCGCATATCTTAAATATGCACCCACAGCTTCGCACGTGCTTGAGCCCCGTTACATTTCGGCGCAGGGTTTCTATTAGACCAGTGAGCTATTACGCTTTCTTTAAAGATGGCTGCTTCTAAGCAACCTCCTGGTTGTTTTGGATCCCACATCCTTTCCACTTAGCCACGATTTAGGGGCTTAGCTGGTGGTCTGGGCTGTTTCCCTCTCGACAATGACTTAGCACCCACTGTCTGTCTGCTGCGCTAATACTCCTTCGGTATTCGAGTTTGGTTAGGTTTGGTAAGGCTTTGGCCCCCTAGCCCATCCAGTGCTCTACCCCGAGGGTAATACGCAACGTTCTACCTCAATAGATTTCGCGGAGAACCAGCTATCTCCGAGTTTGATTGGCCTTTCACCCCTAGCCACAGCTCATCCCCGACTTTTTCAACAGGCGTGGGTTCGGCCCTCCAGTACGTGTTACCGCACCTTCAGCTGCCATGGCTAGAATCACTCGGTTTCGGGTCTCTACCAGTAACTATGTCGCCTATTCAGACTCGCTTTCGCTAGCCTACACCTATCGGCTTAAGCTCGCTACGGACAGAAACTCGCTGACCATTATACAAAAGGTACGCCGTCACCCAATTCAGGCTCGACTGCTTGTAGGCATTTGTTTCAGGTCTCTTTCACTCCCTTATCGGGGTGCTTTTCACCTTTCCCTCACGGTACTTGTTCACTATCGGTCACCAGGAGTATTTAGCTTGGAGGGTGTCCCCCATGTTCAGACAAGGTTTCACGTGCCCGCCTACTCAAGTCCTTCATCACGATATTCAATTACGGGCTATCACCTCTTCGGCCGGACTTTCCATTCCGTTCTTCTACTTCGTGTCAAAGCACTGGCCTGCTCCGCTTTCGCTCGCCACTACTCGCAGAATCTCTGTTGATGTCTTTTCTCCAGGTACTGAGATGTTTCAGTTCCCCGGGTTCGCCTCATAAACCTATGTATTCAGTCTATGATCCTCTTACGAGGGGGTTGCCCCATTCGGATATCCACGGATCAACGCTCGCTCACAGCTCCCATGGCTTTCGCAGTGTGCCACGTCTTCTTCGCCTCCTGGTCCAAGGCATCCACCAAATGCCCTTCTCTTTCTCACACCACATGCACAGTCACCTTCTACCCTCAATATCCCTCATCATAAAAATAAGAAAATACCTAACGATAAAAAATAACACACAGTAATGCGTCATCTTCTTCTCATTACATGAAAATATCTTATAGCTACCCTTATAAACCTTAAATGCAATCTCTCACATCTAGCCTTATAAGTGGTCAGACTCGCTATAAGCTTCCACATAACACACTAACTTATTCACTCTCAAAAGACCAAACAACTCACTCAGCATATGCTTATACATCATACACCAATCAGTATTCTCCATCACTTCTCATTATCTTCCAGCCAGATACATTGGTGGAGGCAGACGGGTTCGAACCGACGACCCCCTGCTTGCAAAGCAGGTGCTCTACCAGCTGAGCTATGCCCCCATTCTCTGGTGGCCAGGAGGACTTGAACCTCCGACCCACGCTTATCAAGCGTGTGCTCTAACCAACTGAGCTACTAGCCCAGAAAATAATTAAGAAGGATATGCTGACGGCGCTTTAAGCCCGCCTCCATGTCTCCATGAAGGTCTTTGTCTCAAAAGATAACAACCTAAATACTGCCTAAGTTCACTTAAGCACCACCTAAATCATCAGTCTTCCTTGAAAGGAGGTGATCCAGCCGCAGGTTCCCCTACGGCTACCTTGTTACGACTTCACCCCAGTCGCTGACCGACCGTGGTCGGCTGCGTCCTTGCGGTTCGCTCACCGGCTTAAGGTCAAACCAACTCCATGGTGTGACGGCGGTGTGTACAAGCCGGAACGTATTCACCGCGGCATGCTGATCCGCGATTACTAGCGATTCCACCTTCATGCACTCGAGTTGCAGAGTGCAATCCGAACTGAGACGGCTTTTCGAGATCAGCTACCAGTCACCTGGTTGCTCCCCTCTGTCACCGCCATTGTAGCACGTGTGTAGCCCAGGATATAAGGGCCATGAGGACTTGACGTCATCCCACCTTCCTCCGGCTTGTCACCGGCAGTCTCTCTAGAGTGCCCACCCAAACATGCTGGCAACTAAAGACAAGGTTGCGCTCGTTGCGGGACTTAACCCAACATCTCACGACACGAGCTGACGACAGCCATGCAGCACCTGTGTTAGAGGTCCTAAGAAATAGATATCTCTACCTACAGCTCTACATACAAACCTGGTAAGGTTCTGCGCGTTGCTTCGAATTAACCACATGCTCCACCGCTTGTGCGGGCCCCGTCAATTCCTTTGAGTTTCAACCTTGCGGCCGTACTCCCCAGCGGTGTGCTTAACGCGTTAGCTCCGACACTGAGTAACTATGTTACCAACATCCAGCACACATCGTTTACAGCGTGGACTACAGGTATCTAATCCTGTTCGCTCCCACGCTTTCGCGCCTCAGCGTCAGTATCGAGCCAGGTTGCCGCCTTCGCAACCGGTGTTCTTCCCAATATCTACGAATTTCACCTCTACACTGGGAATTCCACAACCCTCTCTCGAACTCTAGTCATCACGTATCAAATGCAGTTCCCAGGTTGAGCCCGGGATTCACATCTGACTGTAATAACCGCCTACACGCCCTTTACGCCCAGTCATTCCGAGCAACGCTTGCCCCTTCGTATTACCGCGGCTGCTGGCACGAAGTTAGCCGGCTTCTTCTTTAGGTACCGTCATCATCTTCCCTAACGAAAGTGCTTTACAATCCGAAGACCTTCTTCACACACGCGGCATTGCTGGATCAGGGTTGCCCCATTGTCCATATTCCCCACTGCTGCCTCCCGTAGGAGTCTGGGCCGTGTCTCAGTCCCAGTGTGGCTGATCATCCTCTCAAACAGCTATCGATCATCGCTTGGTCAGCCTTTACCTAACCAACTAGCTAATCAAACGCAGGCTCCTCAATCGGCGACTCTCGTCTTTGGCCCTCAGGCTTCATGCGGTATTAGCACCAGTTTCCCAGTGTTGTCCCCACCAATCGATAAATTCCTACGCGTTACTCACCCGTCCGCCACTAACTGCCTAAACAGTCCGTTCAACTTGCATGTGTTAAGCATGCCGCCAGCGTTCGCTCTGAGCCAGGATCAAACTCTCAGGTTCAATCCAACTCACAATAAAGCATATAGTCTTATCTCTAAGAATATATCACCAACATCATAAGTCTCAAAAATTTAAGACCTAAAACGCCGCCAACATATCCTTCCTCTTATATTCAATTCTCAATGACCAAACCAACCAAAAACACAAAATCAAGCGCCCGTCGGTGAAAACGGCTTATATACACACCAATCATCCAGTCAATTAGATTTCTATAAAAATTCGCTTTTTAATTTAATTTTTTTGGTTTCTAACTTTTTGTACACTCTAAACCACTTCGAAAATGCAGCTATACCCTCATTTATTGAGGTTTTCGGACTCCATCCCGTTAATTCTTTATTAACTCAATTGATGCCATGTCTGTTCTAAATCCTCTAACGTCTTGGGCAGATTTCTATGTCTGCTTTCATATTTAGGTTTTTTTCCAGTTCTTTTATTAATTTTAGAACTGATTCGGGCTTTCCGAGCCAATATTGACTGCATCGGGAACGAACGAGCGTGTTTTTCTATCTAAAAGGGACAACACACCCGCGACCACATCACTTATAAAAGTAAAGTCGCGGGAAGATTTGGCCCTCCATAATGTAATTGGTTTTTGTCCGATATTGCTTTTGCAAATTTGAAATAGGCCATATCTGGTCGGCCCCATGCACCATAAACCGTAAAAAATCTTAGGGCTGTCAGAGGCAAATTATAGCTCGCTTATAATATGCCGCTGTAAGCTCGTTACTATGCTTTGTAACAGCATAAAAAGAGCTTGGCTCACTAGTGGATTAGTTTCTTTAAACGGGAACTCTTTAGTGCGCCCATAAACTGCTGAAGAAGATGCATAAACTATGTGATTTATCTGCTTGAGGGTGAGACTAGCCTCTAACAGACTAACGAGCCCCTCAAAATTTGAACGCGCAAATAGAGCTGCTCTTCTCGTGAGCGCCTTACACCAGCCTGAGCAGCAAGATGAATTATAGAATGGATATGCGCATATTGTGCAAATAACGCCTTTAGGGCGCTTTGATCACATACATCTATGGCCTGATACATAAGCCACGATGCTGTTTGAGTAAATTCAGTCTCTCTTTTGATAAGAAAGGAGATGAGTGTGGATATCTATACCGATTACCTCCTCACCTCGTGCAAGCAAAGCTGTAGCCAGGTGAAACCCTATGAAGCCACTAACCCCTGTAATGAAAAAAGCCATAAAAGAGCTTATGGCTTCGCTGTGTTTTCATTTTGAAAAGCAGGACTTCTACGAGATCACCCACAACAATATAAGCCGCTCGGCTGTACCTGCAGGAAGCTCCAGGACACTCGAAACGACTCCGTGGCTTTATAACAGCTTCACTAAATGGAATGGTTCTTTCTTGAGAGCATGAATGCGATGTTGCGAGTCGATAAAAAGAATATCCAAAGATACGAGTGTATTTTTCATCCACATATCGCTCTTTGAGGTGATCCACAAAAATAGCATTCCGTGATTTGCGGCGATACTTTGACGGAACATCTCTCCCGTTTCTTGTTGCTTCTCTGTTTTAGCAAGTTCAACAATAAATTATGTTTTGCTCCATTTTGCGTAGTAATTGTTAGTGGCGAAGTAGGAAGCATAGGCTGAGCCTGAGTGATAGTCCCTCAGCCCGAACTGACGTTACAGATACAGAAGAGAAAGCTAACATAGAAAAGCAGCCAGGACCGAACAAATGCGCTTTATGACGTAATGGAGCATGAAATACCTCAAAGATAAAAAGACAATTAAAATTAAGTGTGTCTGTTAGTAAGATAATCCTGAGAAAAGAACCGATTGCTTTGTTTTTCCTCTCCAACCGTTGTTGGAAGACCATGTCCGCTCAGAACTAAAGTGTTTTCTGGTAAAGAAAGTATCTTTTGACGAATGCTGCTCAATAATTGCTGCGTATTACCATAAGCAAAATCTGTGCGACCAACAGTCCTCTAAAAAGGGTATCACCAACAATGGCACGTTGGTCTTCGCGGTCAATGAAAACAATATGACCTGGCGTATGACCGGGACTCGAGCAACCTCTATTATATGTCCAATAAATTTAGCTTTTCACCATCTTCAAGATATCGATCGGGGACAATGCTTTTTAAATCAGAATACCATAAGCAGCAGCTTGGACTTCTATAGAAGCGAGAAGAAAGGCGTCTTCTTTTCCGGGACCCCATACAGGTACATTTTTCTTTTGTTTGGCTTAAGCGCTTGCTTAAGAGCCGCTGCTCCTCCTGCATGATCCAGATGACCGTGAGTGATTAAAATCGCCTGAACGTCAAAACCTTCCAACTTTTCTAAAATTTTGGAGCTTTCTCCACCAGGGTCAACGACCACGGCCTCTCCTGTATCTGACATCAAAATTGTACAATTTGACGCAGGGGCGTCACGGGCACGACACAAACTTGCAATGTCATATTCTTACCTTACTCTTTTACCAAAATCTCCAAAGGGTAAGTTTTCATTCTCCGAAAGTGGTCTTTATCGTGAGAAAAAGGCATCTACCCACAAGATTTACCCTTAATATAAGGTTTTAAACCATGAGTCGCATCATTCGTACTGAAACAAATTCTATAGTTTCAAAAGCCGTGGAATATCACGGGTTCATTTTTACCCAAGGTGTGGTTTCCAATGATTTAACGTTGAATATAGAAGGGCAGGTAAAAAATATATTCAGCAACTTGATGACGTTCTTGAAATACATGGCACAGATAATTCGCGTATTTTACAAGCACAAATATGGCTCAAAAATATAAATGACCGTGATGTATTTAATAAATTATGGGAAAAATGGCTTCCAGCTAATCAGGCACCAGCAAGAGCATGTGTACAAGCAACATTAGCTGATGAACGCATATTAGTGGAAGTGATGCTTACGACAACCAAGTAACAAATAGGTTACAAGGAGGATATTAAGCCTATAATTGCAATTATTTAAGGAATTTAAGGCAATTTTCTGAGTTGAACTTGTTGCCTGTTATAGCTTGTATCTGTTATCTTCCCGGCCGATCATTAAAAGTGGAAAGACCGCTGTATTGTAAGGAAGAGCATGATGCATCAACGTGGAAAGAGTTTGTTTTTTTCTTTTTTAGTACTTTCTACGCTTGTATCATGGTCTTCCGCTCAGGCAGTAACAAAGTCCCGCTCTCATTCCCACTCTACACGTACCCACCACGTAACACGTCACATAACACACCATGTGCGCCATACACGCCGCACTAGACATAGAAGAGTCATTCAGTGTGTAGCTTTTGTGCAGCAAAGTACTTCTTTTAAGATTCATGGTAATGCTCGTGATTGGTGGAACCGTGCAAAAGGTCTTTATGCTCGCGGCAATCTTCCTGAAGAAGGAGCTGTCCTTAGCTTCCGCGGTACGCGCCACATGCCATTAGGTCATGTTGCTGTTGTTCGTTCTATAATTAACAGCCGCACGATTTATATTGATCAATCTCATTGGGGAACTAACGGCATTAGCCGCAATGTTCGGGTTGTTGATGTTTCTGCTAATAATGACTGGAGTGCGGTCCGCGTTGCCCTGCGCAGCAACGGTAACCGTCTAGGAAGTATCTACCCTACACACGGCTTTATTTATGCGCGCCCAGAAAAAGCGCCATCCGTTGTTAAACATTCTACCCTCATCGCGGCGAATGAGAATTTCAGCAATGAAACAGCCTCTTTGCCTGACAGTAATACATCTGTTTTTGAGACAGACGCTCCTAATCGTGGTTTGCGGTAAGGCTAATTTCGCTTAATCTGGACGCCCTGCCCTATGGTAAGGGTGTCCATTATTTATACATTGAGCTCTAAAAATCTGTTCGGCCAGTAAAACACGAACCAGCATATGTGGCCATGTCATACTACCAAATGATATTAAAAGATCAGCACGATGTGTCACCGCTGAGTCCAGGCCTTCAGCACCACCGATAAGAAAACAAATTTCTTTTCCTGACACTGTCCAATTTTGCAAATTAGCCGCGAACTCTGTGCTGGAAAGATTTCTGCCACCTTCATCTAATGCGACAATAAAAGCGTTGTCTGGACAGGCTGCCAGGAGGGAATCGGCTTCGCGGCGCTTTTGTTCTAGAGCCGCGCCTTTTGCCTGAGGAACCTCGACGAGATCCAATTTGGGGCGCAAACGTTTTTGATAACGCGTTAGTAAATCACGCTCAGCCCCATCTTTAAGGCGACCAACAGCAATTAATTTCATAATGATCTCTAAAGCGAAGACCCTATGACTTGTTCGCTATCGGCCTGCTCAAAATCATCGCCCACATACGCTCAAGAGCGTAAAGCCCACGACTCTCCGGCATAAAGAAATGAACGACGATATCACCGGCATCCATCAGGACCCAGTCGCTACCATTCTCACCCTCAATATGCATCGAACCTAAACCAGATTCTTTAAGGCGACGCTCTAAGTGAGTAGCCATTGAGGTGATTGACGTGGTGATAAACCGCTAGCGATAACCATTTTATCAGCAAAGCTAGCACGCTTATTAATATCAAGCACAACAACATTCTCAGCCTTGTCTTCATCAAGACTTGCTAAAATAAGCTCTAATTTGCTCTCTAGCGCCTGAGCAAAAGCTTCATCGGAAGAAGCTTTATCATTTTGTATAACGTCAGTGATCTTTTTTACTCCTGTTGTGATGGGGATTAAACTGCCCCGATTCTCTTATATATGTAGAAGATATAGGATTCTGAGCCGTTGAAAGAAATGACCAGCACGGCATTATTTTCTCATTTAAAATCGTAGCGGCCTGACGCGCAACACGCCGGTGCCTTCTCATGGCAGAAGACGCCTTGCCTCTCAAAGCAGGCATAATAGTGTTAGGTCTGGGGAAAATGGCAATTGGTATGATTTTTGCCAGATACTGCCAGCGCTTCCACTGCGAAAATTGTGCAAACCCGTCGCTCCCCATAAGCCAGACGAATCGAATATTGGGATAAAGCTTTTTCAACTTTAATACTGTTCGCCATGTAAAACGTTCTTTTAAACGAAATTCAATATCCGTAGCGATAATATGTTTTCCATCTGCTATCGACTGTGCTGTCGCCAGTCTTTGAGCAAAAGGCGCCATCATTCTGGCTGATTTAAGGGATTTCCTGGAGAAACGAGAAGCCATACCTGATCTAGTTGAAGTGATTTTAAAGCCTGTTGAGCGATTTGTTTATGGCCCTCATGCGCAGGGTTAAAAGACCCTCCCAAAAGCCCTACGCGAATCCTACGTTTATCACCCAGGGGAAAGATAGGAATTCTTAAAGAGCTTTTTAAGGTGAGGGTTAATCACTATAAATTTCGCAAAACTATGAGAGGAGCGCCAACTTATACGTTAAAGCGGAATAAGAGTACGTCACCATCTTGTACAACATATTCTTTTCCTTCAATACGTAACTTTCCGGCTTCACGCGCTCCTGACTCCCCTGATGATTAATATAATCATCATAAGCAATAGTTTCACATGCAATAAAACCACGCTCAAAGTCGTTATGGATTACGGCGGCTGCCTGAGGAGCCTTTGTGCCTGCCGTGATCGTCCAAGCGCGCGTTTCTTTTGGACCAACGGTGAAGTAGGTCCGCAACCCTAATAATTTATACCCAGCAGCAATAACGCGGTCCAGGCCACTATTTGTTAAGCCAAGACCTTCGAGAAATTCGCCTCTTTCTTCTTCGGGAAGCTGACTGACTTCGGCCTCAATAGCTGCTGAAACGATAACGACGCCAGCACCTTCGGCTTCTGCACGTTTCCTCACAGCCTCTGAATAATCATTCCCTGTAGCAGCAGATGACTCCTCTACATTACATACATAGAGAACCGGTTTTGTCGTCATGAGTTGAAGACGGTCTGCTTCAACTTCCTTACCTGAAGGTACAGCTGTGCGAGCAGGCTTACCCTCTTGCAAGGCAGCAATAAGAGGTTCCATCAACTCAAGCTGTGCCTGAGCTTCACGGTCATTACCTCGTGCTTTTTTCTGTAAATTAACCTGACGCCGTTCCAAACTCTCCAGATCAGCCAACATAAGTTCTGTTTCGATAATGTCGGCATCCCTGACGGGATCAACACCCCCTTCTACGTGGGTAATATCATCATCATCAAAACAGCGCAGAACATGTATGATTGCGTCAACTTCGCGGATATTGGCCAAAAACTGGTTACCCAACCCTTCTCCGCGAGATGCGCCACGGACAAGGCCAGCAATATCTACAAATTCAAGGCTCGTAGGCACTAATTTTTGTGATTTACCCACACGGGCCAAAACCTCTAAACGTGGATCTGGCACAGCAACACGGCCCGTATTAGGTTCAATCGTACAAAAAGGATAATTTGCGGCCTGTGCTGACGCTGTTTGCGTCAAAGCGTTAAATAACGTTGATTTACCGACATTTGGGAGACCAACAATCCCGCAATTAAATCCCATTCTCGCTCTCCCTCTTATCCTTCAGTTAAAGCTGTTTTGAAAGACGTGTTAATCCAGTAATTATCGAAATGAATTTATAACGAAAAAACTCAATATCAGTTTGCATTTTTAATAACGAAACTTTAGTCATAAAAGCCTCAGGCTCATCGCGTGCTAATAAAGGTGCTGCCTGCGCTATAGCATCAAGCCAATCGGACAATATGGGCCGCTCTGTAGCAGAAAAATCTCCCAAAACATGACCGGTTACGCGCTCTTTTGTCCAGGATGCCCAATACCCATTCTAATCCGCCAATAATTTGGCCAGAAAGACAGCGATCCATAGAGCGCAAGCCATTATGACCTGCCGCACCGCCTCCTGATTTAATCCGTAACCGCCCAAAAGCCAGATCTAATTCATCATGGAAGGCTGTAATATCATTAAGTGGAATTTTATAAAAACGAGCCGCCTGCTGAACACTATCACCAGAAAGATTCATATATGTTTGCGGCTTTAGGAGAAGAATTTTTCTTCCCTCTATATGACCCTCAGACGTTTGGCCCTTAAAGCGCTGACGCCACGGAGAAAAACCGTGGCGCTCAGCTATGGCATCAACTGCCATAAAGCCAATATTATGCCGATTGCGACTCATCTCAGGCCCAGGATTACCAAGACCAACCCAAAGTTTCACAATCGGATAACTCCTCTATAACTTACTCAGCTGAAGCTGCGTCTGTCGCAGCGTCTTCAGAGGCTTCTTCAACGTCTTCATCAACTGTTGGAGCAGCAATAGAAGCAACGACGAAATTTTCAATCTGTAAAACTGGTGTGCTGTGTTCTGTTCCCTGAAGATCTTCCCAGCGAACATTATCACCAATATCAAGATTGCTTAGATCAACAGTGAAGTGCTCAGGAATATGATCAACATCAACCTGAACTTCAACATTGTGTCGTGCTATGTTTAAAACGCCGCCACGTTTGATACCGGGGGCTTCTTCATCACCATTAAAGACAATATTGACTTGAACGGTGACTTTTTGGCCAGGAACAAGGCGCAAGAAGTCAATATGAAGAGGAGCGTCAGTTACAGGGTGAAACTGAATGTCGCGAATCAGAGCGCGGACAGCCTTACCACCGACCTGGAACTGAAATAGACGAGACTGCCAACCTTCACGGTGCAGTTCTTTCATAATGATACGAGGATCAATTGAGATTAGGTTAGGCTCTTGCTTACCGCCATAAACTACGCCTGGTACCAGGCCAGCTCTTCTTGTAGCACGCGCTGCCCCTTACCTGCTTTCGCGCGCTCGGAGATCTCAAGTGTCGTTAATTTTGCCACGTTTTACGCTCCTGCGTTTACTAAACTAAAAACTTCATAGAGCCTCCAGGGGTGCTCTTATGTGCGTTCGCCCTAGCGCAAAATGAGCAAAAAGACAAACTTTTACTTTTCTAAAGCGCTATATTACGCAACTGAATGGCGGATACCTGCCTGCCTGTAGCACTATTTCCGGCCAGAAAAGACCGCCTATAACTAAAAAATCGGTCATCAGAGACTGTATCCAGCGCAAGATTTTCTACAGAATCCACCCCATTTTGAGTCAAACACTGAACACAAAACCCGGGCAAATCGAACATAAATTGTCGCTCTTGCTTCAACGCTTTGAAAAAATCTCCCGCTTTGGGATGCTTTTCTAAAACTTCGTCACGCATATTTGCGGAAATTTCATAGGATTTCGGCCCAATACAAGGCCCAATTGCGGCTTTAATATTGGTCGCTCCTAAAGAGCGCATTTGGTGCATAGTCTCTTCTAAAATACCATTAACTGCGCCACGCCACCCTGCATGAGCTGCCCCAATGATTTTTCCATCGCCTGAAGAGAAAAGAACAGGAGCACAATCTGCTGTTGTAATTGTAAGAACAAGATTAGGGACGTTTGTTACCAGCCCGTCAGCTTCCGGCAAAGAAGAAAGAGGCCAAAGTGGAGTCTCATCCCTAACGACAAAGACTTCACGACCATGAACTTGTTTCAGCGCTAAAAACTTGGCGTCTGTCACGTCGAAATACTGCGCCATTAAACGACGATTTTCTTTAATAGCAGCCGGATCATCGTCCGTTGTAGCGCCGCCATTTAGTTCAGCATATCGCCCTGTAGAAACACCTCCTAAACGTGAAAAGAAACCATGCCTTACATTAAGGTTTGAGGCTTTAAAAGGGGCAGGACTCTTTATCATGGATCAGTCTTTCTTAGAGCGGTTTTTCGGTAAAGGGTGCCCTTTTCAAAGCTACGATCATTAGAATAAGGCCAATCAAAATCATAGGAAGACACAGCACTTGCCCATCGTAATTCCGCCCGGAAGAAATCCAATATTGGCATCTGGTTCACGGAAAAACTCACAAAAGGCTCGCGCTGTTCCATAACCTAATAAAAACAGTCCAGAAAGAAAGCCTGCATGAGACCGAACTTTCTGATTTTTTGCGGCTAGCAACATTATTATAAAGAGCAAGACGCCCTCTGTAAGAGCTTCATAAAGCTCGGATGGGTGCCTAGGTATGGGACCAGCGTTAGGAAAAACCATTACCCAAGGCAGGTGAGCTGTTGTTGTCCTACCCCAAAGCTCACCATTAATAAAATTGGCGCACCGGCCCAAAGCAAGACCAATAGGCACAACAGGCACAATACGATCAGCAAAACCCAAAAAGGACAGTTTTTTGCGCCAGCAAAAGAAAGCCATAGCCAAAATAACGCCAATGGCCCCTCCGTGAAAAGACATTCCGCCTTTCCAGGTTTGCAGGATTTCTAAAGGATGAGACGCATAATGAAGGGGCCTATAAAAAAGGACATATCCCAGGCGCCCCCAAGCAAGACTCCTAAAACAGCATAAAATAGAAAGTCGTCAACTAATAATGGTGTCGCAACTTTTGGTGTTTTTTGACAGAGTCGCTTGGCCAGCGGCAAAGCCAAAATAAAAGCCGCGATATAAGCCAGAGCGTACCAGCGTACCAGCAGAGGACCAATATGAAACGCTACAGGATCAAAATTGGGGAAAATTAATGGGTCGCTCAAAGATAATAATTCCCTTGCTTTAGATAATGATCAATATAGCATCTGATCCCTTCTTCCAGCGATGTGAAGGGCTTTTGATAACCTGCATTCCGCAAGGCCTGCATATTGGCACAAGTAAATGATTGATATTGCGCCCTCAAAGAGGAAGGCATGTCTATAAATTCAATATCTCTTCCGCGATGACAAGCATCACAAACTGCCAAGGCCAAATCAAGATATGTCCGGGCAACGCCTGAGCCACAATTAAACAAACCACTCACCTGTGGATTTTTTAAAAGCCAAATCATTACATCGACGGCATCTTTAACCCAGATAAAATCTCGTCTTTGACCTCCATCTGCCAAACCGGGAACGGTTGAGCGAAAAAGGCGTGCCGACTCACCCGAGCTGACTTCGTCATATTTCACTTTCACGACAGAAATCATAGAATCTTTGTGATATTCATTTGGGCCGTAAACATTGAAAAATTTCAGCCCAACCCACTGGGGCGGACAAGGTTCGCCTGCACTAACCGTGTCAGCAACCCACAGATCAAATGCCTGCTTTGACCAACCATAGAGATTTAATGGCTTTAAGTTCCTTATAGACTCTATACCGTCTTTAAAATCTTCTGGTTGATTAGCAGCTCCGTAGGTCGCAGCAGATGACGCATAAATAAAAGGAACATGATTTACGGCGCACCATCGCCACAAACGCTGTGAAAGAGCAACGTTAGTTGCCCAGACGAGATCTCCCTCTCGGGCAGCTGTTGTGCTAATAGCTCCCATATGAAAAACAGCCTTAACACCGACAGCTTTTTCTAAAAAGCCAGGGAGGGCTTCAGGAGAAATAATCTGATAAGGAGGATGAGCTGCTAAATTTCGCCATTTTCCTTGGCTACGCAGACGATCGACAATAATTGTCCTCTCCCCCTCTTTAAAGAGAGCTGCTTGAAGACACGAACCAATGAATCCGGCACCGCCAGTTACGATAATCATTCTTTCTGTATAGTCTGGGATAAGAAAGGTTCCAACATATTCATTATCTTGGTTTAAAAGAATTCTATATATTTTAAGAGGAAAATTTATGGTTGATCGCCCCCGCATTTTTGATGACCTTGCTGGCATAGCCGGAACGGCCTTTTCTGCTTTCTCTGGAGCCAGAGAAGAATTACATGCTCTCATCCGCAGTCGCATTGATGAAGTTTTATATTCATTAGACCTTGTGCGCAGAGAAGAGTTTGATGCTGTTCAAGAAATGGCTAGTCGTGCTCGCCAATCTCATATTGAAACAGCAGACCGACTTACGGCCCTGGAAAATCGCCTAAGCGATTTAGAACAGCTTTTAACCGAACCTGAATCCACCCCTAAACCATAAGGAATTCGCATTATGTCAGGACCGACATTACTTTTACTTGGATGCGGCAAAATGGGAGGGCCTTGGCAAAAGGCTGGGTGGATGCAAAACATCCTCCGCGTCTCATCATCATAGATCGTAAATTACAGAATGCTCCTGGCAATAGTGTTATTTACCGCCAAGTTTCAGACCTTCCCAAAGATACCAGACCTGACTTTGTCGTTTTAGCTATTAAACCTGCTGCTTCCGAGGCAATGCTCCGTGAGCTAAGCCAGCATCTTGGCAGCAATCTGGAAAATAGTGCCTTACTTTCCGTTATGGCTGGCAAGAACTGTGCCACACTTGCCAAAGCTAGTGGTCGAGACGATAGAGCTGTTATTCGCACAATGCCTAATACCCCCGCCTCAGTTGGTGCAGGGGCAACAGGTATTTATTTCTCCCCCAAGTAACACAATCTCAAAAACAGCTAGCCACTGAGCTTATGGAACAGGTGGGCGATGTTGTAATCGTACCCCATGAAGATGATTTGCGTAGTGTCATTGCTGTTTCAGGTTCAAGCCCTGCCTATGTTTTTCTTTTGGCAGAATTATTGGAAAAAGCCGGAACCGAACTCGGACTCGACCAAAACGCTTCACGGAAACTGGCACGCAGTGTAATTTATGGTGCTGGAAAAATGCTCCATGATCTTGATGATGACGCTTCTGTCTTACGTAACAACGTAACGAGTCCAAACGGTACGACGGCAGCAGCCTTAAAAGTGCTCATGACAGAAGAAAATTGGCCTCAAAGCGTCAGAAAGGCTTCTCAAGAGGCTGTTCGACGTGCCAAAGAGCTAGACGATTAATCCTAAGGAATTTTTAACATCATGCCCTTCAATGAGAGTAATCTTTCTTTCGATACAGCACTTATAGAAATGGCTATGCAGCTTGCCTCAGAACGTGGATGGCATGGCTTTACTCTTGTTGAAGCTGCATTAAAGGCTGATCTGCCTTTAGAGGATGTCAAAATAAGATATCCTTTTAAATCTTTTATATTACTCCGCCTTAATAACATGGTGGATAAAGCCATGTTATGCGGTACGACGTCCTATCCTAGTTTGAAAGAAGGACTTTTTGACCTTTTCATGCGCCGCTTTGACGCATTTCAGGATTATCGTGACGGACTACGTGCCGTTATGCGGGCTTTACCACAAGATCCCGCTCTTGCTGTTTTCTTAAGCACAGCCACCCTTAATACAATTAAATGGATTGCAGACGCAGCCGGATTAGACCGTCACGGCCTCAGAGGCATAATGCGCCTGCAAGCTTTATTAGCTATTTGGACCCACGCTTTGAGAGCTTGGGAAAAAGACGCAACGGCTGAACTTTCTGAAACCATGAAAGCTCTAGACGAAGCCTTAAATAAAACTGAACGCTTTCGAATCCTGAAATCTATTCCTGATGAACGCCTTTCCTCCTCTCATAAAAGCGGAGGGTTGCCTGATTACAAACAGAATGAAGACTCTTTCACATCAGAATTTTAGAAAAAATAAGCAAATTTTGGTCTAACGCGTTATTTTTATTGTCTAAAAGTAAGAAAATTATGTTCTATCTCTTTACGAATATGATTCTTCACGCTAGAAGCATTCTCACTTCTGGGGCGTAGCCAAGCGGTAAGGCAGCGGATTTTGATTCCGCCATGCGGAGGTTCGAATCCTCCCGCCCCAGCCAAAGAATTTTCCCAAAAATTAGATATTTACTCCGTTTGCTTTAGATTTTATCTATGGCATTGACGTAAAATAATACGGCAAACTACGTTTACTACGTGACAAATCTTGAAGTCTTGTTTTTTCAGCTACGCAAAAAGAAAAACATTTTGAAATAAAAAATGCCCCCAGTGAAGGCTTTAAACCTCCCCTAAAAGGGCATTTTTCTGATTAGGCTAATTTAAGACTTAAGACGGGAACAGATTAAAGTCAGATGACTTCAGATGATCCTGATTGAGGAATGTAATCTCAGTATTGTCTTTGAGGCGAATTGTTGTGTTGCCACCACTAACAGTCGCATTCTTAAGAATATCCTGCAGATCGCGCTGATTGCCCTTAAAGGCAACCATGTTACCCGCCGCACTACCAAAGTCTGTGATCGTGTAGTGACCACCTTCATTATCCATAAACTGGAAGAGGTTAGCTGCTCCAGAACCACCCGTTAGGGTAGCAGAGACGTCACCACCATCGCCCGAGGCATGCGTATCATCATTAATATAGAAGGTATCTGATCCTGAACCACCGATAATCGTATCACGATTACCTACAACCGCCGTAAAGGCTCCGTGAGAGGATGATGCATCAAAAAGAATATCATGGACTGGCGCGTCATCACTGTCAGAAGCGCCAGAGAAGAAATTAAAAGCACCTTCTTGGCTGTCGCCTAATCCGGAACTCTTTCCCGTACCAACAAAATGGTAAACACTATTGCTTGTTCCAAAGATAGTAGCCTGGTCAGCCGAAACATATGACGTGCCTGCACCATCAATAAAGAACAGGTTTTTGCCAGCTGAAATATGCTGGTCGTGGCCACCTTTAACCGTCAAATTCGCAACAGCAGAAATCGTGTCGGCAACAGCATTGCGGGTTTTAACACTCCCCTGAAGAATAGAGATATTGTTAGCCCCAGCAGAAGAGTCGACAACGTTCCTTTGCTGCTCAGGATAAGACCCTACGATATTCCGAAGATCGTAGCTAGAAGACCCTTTTCCTGGTGAAAAAATCGTGGCTTTTTCTTCAGCTTGTAGCCCGAACATGTCGGAACCGCTCGCATAAATATCAGTCGGCCCAAATGTCGAGATTTGGCTTCTGGCTAAGCTTTCTGTGTAGCCGTTGCTGGCGGCGTACGTGTCTTGCCCCGTCTTTTGATCATCCACAAAAGACAGCAACTTACCGATCGTATCGCGGAATCTATCAGTAATTTCACCAAATTGCTGATTTCCTGAGACAGTCACGATAATATTATCGACCGAACCGCCAATAACCGTAGTTTCAGGCATAGACCCTCAACACACTCAAACGCCACGAAGTGAACAAAAGAAACTTTAAACTCTTTAAGTAACTTATGAGTTAAACCGTACCACAAAGGTCCGATTTTGTCAATGTAACTTCTACATTCTCAAAAACCACACGAGCCAAATCACCCCTTCGATATCACTATGGCAACTACAACACCTCTGTTTAGTAGTTATTTGAACACTAAGGAGGAGAACAAAGCCTAGAATAGGCACGAAATATGTCTAAAATATGAAAGAAGCACCATATTTATGTTCATATTTCCCGCAATCCCTACAGTTTGCTAGGGTTTTTTATATTTTACCTGCTCTAGGTTGTTCAACCATAATGTTGCTTTTCCATCAGAAGGAGCTCGCCAATCTCCCCTGGGAGATAAGGAGCCTCCAGCCACAACTTTAGGTCCATTAGGCATTGCTGAGCGCTTAAATTGACTCGTACCAAAGAATCGACTGATAAAAATCTTCATCCAATGAATAAGCTCATCTAGACTATATGACCGCTTTTCAGATTCTGGATAGTGGATTGGCCAATTACCTTCCAGATGATTGCCCCACGCTTTTTCTTGCAAAAAAGCTATGCGCTGCGGCGAAAAGCCATGACGCAAAACGTAATATAATGTGAAGTCCTGCAACGCATAGGGGCCAATGATTTGCTCAGTTTTCTGTATACCGTCCTTGCTCTCAGGAACAAGTTCAGGGCTTATTTCTGACTCAACAATTTCTTTCAGAATTTTTCTAACATTTGACGGAAATATTGGTTCTTCCTGAGCGGCCCATCTTATGATGTGCTGTATGAGTGTTTTAGGAATACCTGAATTAACATTATAATGCGCCATCTGGTCACCAACACCGTAAGTACACCACCCCAAAGCAATTTCGGACAAATCGCCTGTTCCAATGACAAGCCCATTATGAAAATTAGCCAAACGAAAAAGAAAATCTGTACGTAAACCTGCCTGCACATTTTCAAAGGTAATATCGTGAACAGGTTCACCCTCGGCAAAAGGATGCTTTATTTCTTTCAACATTGATAATGCAGTTTGACGAATATCGAGAACATCGCCTTCTACATCCAAATCTGCCATGAGTGACTGAGCAAAAGAAAGAGATTTCTTGCCCGTAGCAAAGCCTGGCATCGTACGCGCCAAAATCGATTTTCTGGGCCATCCTAGAGCATCGGCTGATTTCACCGCAACCAATAAGGCCAGCGCACTATCAAGCCCACCGGAAACGCCTATAATCATCCTCTTTGCGCCAGAACTTACCAGACGCTGACACAATGCCTGAACCTGAATCATCCAAGCTTCCTGACAGTCCTGAGCTAATGTTGCCGGATTATTAGGCACGAAAGGAAAGCGCGGTATTTCGCGCAAGAGACCACGATCTTCACAAGTGGGAGCAAGCTGAAAACTGACCACCCTCAACTTTTGAGATTCATCAGTGAAATATCCCAAATGAAGCCGTTCTTGCTGCAAAAGAGTCAGATCAATATCTGCAATAACTGAAGTTGCTTTTTGGGGAAAACGCTCCGAAACCTCTAAAAGAGAACCAGCCTCGTGGATCGTTAATTGACCATCCCATGCTAGATCGGTTGTGGATTCACCAGGACCAGCCGCTGCATAAATATAAGCAGCCTGCACTCGTCTTGACTGTGAAGAACAAAGAGCTAAACGATCTTCCATTCGCCCAATTGTCACAGGCGAGGCAGAAAGATTAGCTATAACCGTGGCGCCACCCAACGCCAATATAGTGCTAGGCGGCAGCGGTGCCCACAAGTCTTCGCATATTTCAACACCAACTATAAGAGCCGAAATATCTGAAGCCTGAAAGAGCAAATCCGTACCAAAAGGAACTAACTGACCACATAGAGAGATAGAACCCGTTACGCCTTTACCACTTAGAAAATGACGCGGTTCATAAAACTCCCGATAACGCGGTAGATAGGTTTTAGGCACAACACCGAGAATGCGCCCTCTATGAATTATAACGGCACAATTATAGAGCCCGTCTCCCTGTTTTAAGGGCGCTCCAACAACAGCAACACTCATGAGTGAAGATGTTGCTTTAACGAGTTTTTCAAGGGCTTCTTCAACAGATTGAAGTAAAAGCTGCTGAAAAAGCAAATCGCCAATACTATATCCGCTTAGTACCAATTCAGGAAAAACTGCTACCGCCACTCCTTTTTGATCGCACTCTTTTAAACTATCAAGTATAGCAGCCCCGTTTTTATGAGGGTCGGCTAATGTAACAGGGACAGTACAGGCAGCAACCCTTGCGAACCCCTGCTCATAAAGGCATTTAAAGGCGGCTTGATCCACGGATATTAACCTTTTTTCTGATCCCGTCTAACACGCCTAAAAACGCGTATTGCTATCTTTAAAGCTAACACAAACACAATTAGCGCATAAATTCCAGAAAGAGTCGTCATTGAAACAGGCAACCCAAATGGAAAATCTGGTAGATCACACGGCTTAAGAGGATGAACCGGCAAATGGTTCAACCAGTCTGATGCCTTGTCACTATGAGTCACAACCATATGGCAAGATGGAGCAGGGCTCCGCCATAACCCCTGCTCAACACCAATATGAATGACAGATAAAATGACACTCAGAGCCAGACAGAGAATGCCCCTATAATGGGCCAACGTGCATAACGCGGAGAGAGCACGAGTGTCAGAGCGCCTAAAGCGATAAGAACTCGCCAGGGGCGGCGCTCCCATAAGCAAAGTTCACAAGGCACCATATGCAAAAAACGCTCAGCCCCATAAGCAGCTAATAAAGCAAACAACCCCGATAAAATAAATACACCACCAACAACACGTACGCGTCTAAAATCCCGTTTTCCAGTCATTAACATATATGTATCTCTTTTCATTAAAGTCGGACTGAAAACAAATTCTGTTTTATGACTTTGTTAAGGTAATAATGATGTTGGAGGTGGTAAAGATGCGTCACCCGAGGACGCCGGAGCACTGGCACCAAAAGATTGGTTATTTGAGGAAGAGGACGGCAATATAGATGTAGGTGCCTCTGGCGAATATGCCGCACCAGCCTGATTATTAACAGGGCTTCCATCCGCATCCAATTTTTCAGGTGCTGATGATGTAATCTGTGGCGCTTTTACTGGAGGAGGAGGCCCAACCATTGGTGCCACTTTCTCCCCTTCGCACCTGACAACCTGTACATCATATAGCGAACTTTGATAGACAGACAAACCGGGCTGCTGAGCTAAAATCCAGCCCTCAAAAGGTTCTGAATCCTTTGCCTGACTATCAGTCAGATTCAGTTGAGCTGCTGTTTCTGGTGCTAATGTAGGAGGCCTTTCCACACATGCCGTCAATTTTAAATTAAGGCTGCGATAATGCCCCTCTTCTCCCACAGATAAAGTCAATAATTCGCTTTGAGAATCAAGGCGATTAAGCACACGGATGACAGCTTTGGCACGCCCCTGCCAACTATCCGCAGGGTGAACAGCAGGAACTGGCACACCTTCAACACTAAAAGCCACATTGGGCCATAGAAATGTGCAGAGAACAGCTAAGCTCCCTAAATGGAACAATATGTTCTTTTCAAGAGCTTTTTTATTCATCACTCAGCCTCCAGGAAGCCTTTATTAAAAAGGCTAATATCTATCCCAATAATGCTTAACTGTCGTCTTAAAATCTCTTCACCTCTCACTGAAGATGATTTTGGGACGGCTGGCCTCCAGTTGGTAACGCTGCATCTGAACTGTTCTTTTTTTGAAGAGAATCAGTGACGGTGAAAATAAATTTACTCAAAAGCTGCTCCAGACTAATAGAGCCTTGAGTTTCCTGCATGACAGAATCAGGCTGTAATAATTTGTCATCCCCCCTGGCGTCAGCGCAATATATTTTCCTCCAAGCAGGGAATCAGATGTTATGACGGCTCCGCTATCAACGGGTAACTTAATAGTGGGCATAACAGAAAAAGTGACGTTTGCCTGAAAATTGTGGGGATCAATCACCGTCTTGGTTACATGCCCAACTGTTACACCAGCCAGACGAACATCCGAGCCAACTTCCAGGCCATCAATATGGCTAAAACTCGCCTGCAACGGATAACCCGTATTTGCCTTTTGGTGCCGGCCTAGCACAGCAAAAATGATCAGCCCCGCGAGAGCTATGACAACAATAAGACCTATCGCTAATTCTAAGCGTGTTTGCCTCACTTGTTGCTTTGCAAAATCTCCGCTCGCCGTATTTCCATCCATGCTTGCCCGTTCCTTATAGCTTAGCAATCTTCTTCTACTTCGTTCCCAGCGTATCATGCATCTCTATCATGTCACTATCCTTCTCTTTAACACTGCTTGATCAAACAGTGCTTACTCAAGGAGAAAGACACATTATTATAAGGTCTTTATAGCTTAAGAAAAGTTATCCCCTTTATCCTCATCTTTCGCTTTATTAAATGCTCCCTGCAACCGGTCTCACCCTTTGCGGACAAGTCTTCTTTACTTAAATTACTTTATATGAAAGCGCATCTTCACTGGAGCGGCGTTCAAATGAGAACAGTCGCCATTGCCTCAGATCCAGATAGTCATAGTCTGCGTTCTGTTACTCTGCCCGCTGCATGGGATGATAATGCTGCCCAAGCACTCGCACAGATAACAGCGAACGGCGGTCCTGTAAGACTTGCTCAGGAAGCAGCTCGATGGGTGGACTTTATTGATACAGCCCCCCTTTGGCTCATACCCCTGAAGGGGCACCTCCTTTAGGAAGAAGCCTTTCCTGTCTTTTGCTTATGCAGCACATGGCCCCCAATATAGCCTTGTGGCAGCGCAGAACGGATGAACAATTCGGATTCGTACTCCGTCTCAGCGGATTTGTTCAGGAAAGTACCTTTTCCCCAGAACAATTTGTGGCATGTCTCAATCTCGCTTGCGATAGTTTAAGACGCTTAAATGAAGCGCAAAGAAATGAACGTAGCGGTGAGCTGCCACTTTTTGATGAAAATAAAGCGGCAGAAGAAAATTGCCATTGTGCCGGCTTAATCCAGCTTACTGACCTAGATGCCTGCCTGGCTGCTCAGGGTTTGGATTATGATAGTCCCGAAGGCCGTGAGTTTGCGCAGGCCATAATAGCTTTGGCCCGAATTGCCTTAAGAAAAGGCACTAGACAATCTGCATCGGTAAAAGCATCACCTCTTTTCCCTGAAATCGAACATTTTGCTATTTCCTTACTTCAGGCAGATACACATAAGGCAGTTTTACCTCCTATCGAACTAGGGTTTTCCTCATCAGGCCCTATTGATGCCTTATTGGGGGTCGAAACATGTGGAATAGCTCCAATTTTTTCTCCTATTGACGAGCAGGGTAAATTAAGAAGCTCCACACTCCACCGTTTGGCCTCCAGGGGGTTAACTCCAGAAACAGCGTTAGCTCTGGCTCTTAATAACGAGAATCCCCTTCCCAAAATCAGTGGCCAGGCTTTTGTAAAAATGCATGAGGCTGTTTCTGGTTTGGTAGATTATCTTCCACCACGTCCAGAACCCGAGACCGAAGCCCTGCTTTCCCGCTTGGAACGTGGCGTGCGACGCTCACTTCCACTTCGTCAGAATGGTTTTAGCCAAAAGACATCTATAGGTGGACACCGCCTCTTTATGAGAACGGCAGAATTTGAAGATGGCTCATTAGGAGCGCTCACCTTACTGCCACCTCGTGAAAGCCCTATGGCACGCGGTCTTATGGAATGTTTGGGTCAGGCAGTTAGTGTTGGGCTGCAATTTGGTGTGCCGCTTGAGGCTTTTATAGAACAATTTGCCTACACTCATTTTGGGCCCTGTGGTACTGTCGAAGGCGACCCGGTCGCAGCATATGCCTCTTCGATGCTAGATTATGCTTTCCGGGCACTCTCAGATGCTTATCTTGGAAAACATATGCCTGACGCTCCCATGGCCTCATCAAGTGAAAATGCCGAAGATCCTCTATTGCCTTTTGATCATAATGAGTTTGTTCATAAAAAAACTGATGCATCTCGGCGACAATTACGGCTCGTTAGTTAATTTTTGACATAATAACGTCATAGATCCCTGCGAAGATTATTGACAGCATGGGGTCACAATGGCTAGCTAACGCCCAGAGTGAGATGGCAAATTTTTCTTTAAGAAGAATCTGCCATTTAATCTTGCTCAAAATTTGAGGAGTTTCCACTTTATGGGTGATTTTTCTCCTAACAAGAAAGAAAGCTTTGATAAGCGTCTTTCAACGTTAGAGAATCAAATCTCTCCTCAGGCAAAAAAGGGGCAGAGACCCACACAGGAAAAGGAGGAGCAATCTTCTTTTGGTGTGGCTTTTCGGGTAGCTAGTGACTTGATTGCCGGCATTGTGGTGGGTGTCGGCATAGGTTATGGACTTGATAAATGGACAGGCCATAAGGGTTTGTTCTTAATTGTTTTTGCTCTATTGGGTTTTTGTGCAGGCATGAGAAATGTCTGGCGTATCGTAGGTGTTCCTGTGCAAACCGTGCAGGACGAAAAGAACGGGAGAGGCCCGCGTGGCAAACGGATCGACGATTGACGCACTCGGACAGTTTGAACTGCATCCGATACTTGGTTCGGTCGGTGAGACCCTGCGTTTATCTCAGTCTCCAGTATTTATGCTGATTTCAGTCCTGCTGGTATTGGCATTTTTGTATTTTGGCATGCGACCAGCTGCTGTAGTACCTGATAGACTGCAGGCTGCGGCTGAAATGAGCTACGAATTTATTCGCGATCTCGCCGTGGGTACGATCGGTGAAAAAGGAACTGTTTTCTTTCCTTTTGTCTTCGCTCTTTTCTTCTTCATCCTCACAGGTAATTACCTCGGCCTCCTGCCTTATTCCTTCACATTCACAAGTCATATTGCTGTTACTCTGGCCATGGCCTTGACAGTATTTATTATGGCTATACTCGCATCTCTGCGTTACCAGGGTATCGGTTTTTTAAAGCATTTTATGCCTGAAGGCGCGCCTATTGCACTAGCGCCTATCTTGATTCCGATTGAGATCCTTTCCTATCTCTCACGCCCAATAAGTCTTTCTATTCGTCTTTTTGCGAATATGGTTGCTGGTCACGTGCTTTTAGAGGTATTTGCAAGCTTCACAATCATGCTTGCCGGACTCGGAGTCGCCGGTCATATTTTGGCTGTTGCTCCGATCGTGATTAATATCGCTCTAATGGCACTTGAGCTGCTTGTGGGATTATTGCAAGCATATGTATTTGCAATTCTCACTTGTATATATCTCCGTGAGGCAGTCGCTCATTAAGCGGCTTTCTCTTTTTTGATTTTTGCGTCACTGACCTAAGGTAAAGGAATAAACCATGGACGTCCAAGCCGCTCGCGATATTGGTGCTGGTCTTGCTGTCATTGCTCTTGCTGGTGTAGGTGCTGGTATTGGCAATATTTTTGCTGCGCTCGTGAATTCTATCGCCCGCAACCCTGCTGCCCGCCCACACGTATTCGGCCTTGGCATGCTAGGCTTTGCTCTGACAGAGGCTATCGCACTTTTTGCGTTGCTGATCGCCTTCCTTATCCTCTTCGTCTGAGGATCGGATAATGCGCCTAATGCCTCGTTTCCTCCTGTCTGCCGCCCCACTTGCGGCCTTACCGGGCCGGGCCGTGGCTGCGGGCATGCCCCAGCTTGACTTTAAAAATCCCCTTTTACAGGGGCAAGTCATCTGGGGTGCATTGATCTTTATATTCTTTTATATCGTATTGAGCCGCTCGGCTCTGCCACGCGTTGATCGTGTTATCAGAAACCGTACTGAACGCATCCAAAATGATCTTGATTTAGCACGCAAGGCTAAAAGAGAAGCTGATCAAGCGCGTAAAGAACTTTTAGATGCGCGTCAAAAAGCAACAGATCACGCTCAGGCTAACATTCAAACTATTCGTGACATGGCTAAATCAGCCACGGAATCTCAGCTTGCTGCGACTGTAGAGCGTTTGGAAGCAGAAATGCGTGAGGCTGAACTTAATATTAAAACTGCTCATAACGATGCTTTGCACCATGTTAACGAAATTGCCTCAGATACGGCTACATCTCTTATAAATCGCCTTTTGGGCAGAGATGAGAAAGCTACAGTTTTAGACGCAATCAAGCGCGTACAGGGCTAAGAAGATGACAATTTTTAATGAACCACGCTTCTGGACAGCAGTAGCTTTTGTTCTGTTCTTCTTACTCTTTGGTCGGAAACTTTGGCGTATTATTGCTACGCGCCTGGATGAACGAGCTGAATTGGTCCGTAATAATCTTGACGAATCAGCACGGTTGCGTCGTGAAGCAGAACAAATGCTTGAGGATGCAACAAGAGAAAGAGAGAATGCTGCGGCTGAAGCGCAACAGCTTATTGAAGCTTCAGAAGCACAAGCTCTTTCTCTTAAAGAGCGCGCTTTACGTGATTCCGAAGAGCTCGTATCCCGTCATGAAAAATTGGCCCGTGACCGGATAAAAGCTTTAGAAAATGCTGCCTTACGTGATATTCGCAATAAAGCAGCTGACGTAGCCTTTGCAGCATCGCGTGAAGCTATTACTGAGATTTTGCAAAAAGATTCTAATCTTGCAGCTCAGCTTCTTGATCAAAGTTTGACAAACATACCTAAAGCTTTGAAGCAAGATAACGCTGCTTGATGATTCTGGAGTTCTTTTCAACATTATGAAGGGTGAGACCCCGACTTTAGCCGTCATTGTTACGGTTTTAAATGAGGCCGAAAACATCCTTCCAGTCTGCGAAGAAATTAGCGTCGCATTATCCTCCCTTCCTTGTTACGAAGTTATTTTTGTTAATGATGGGAGTGAGGATGCCACGCTAGAACGCCTTATTGAGGCACGGCGTCTTTTCCTCCCTCAATTACGTATATTGAATCATTCCCACTGCCTGGGTAAATCAGCATCTCTTAGAACAGCTATTTCTCATGCCAGGGCTCCTTGGATCGCCACAATGGATGGCGATGGTCAGGATGATCCCAATGAAATTCCTAAATTATATCAACTCGCCCTAAAATGCGCTCAAAATGGTGAGGCTCCACTGATTGTAGGTGTCAGGCGCAAAAGGCGTGATCGCATTTCAAGACGTTTTGCTACACGTTTTGCAAACGGACTGAGACGACGTTTTTTAAATGATCAATGTCCTGATACGGGTGCACCTCTTAAAGTCTTTTTAAGAGAAAAGTTTTTAGAGCTACCGCAATTTGAAGGATTACATAGGTTTTTGCCGGCCCTAATGGGCAGCTACGGTGTGACACTCCATTGCCTAACTGTAACCCACCGGCCCCGCCTTCATGGAACATCCAAATATACAAATTTAAATCGCGCTCTTGTCGGTATTCGTGATTTACTTGGTGTAAAATGGCTTCAGAAACGAACACGCTACTCCCGAGAGCCTACTGAACTTTAAGATTCGCTCTTTATTATTCTTTCAAGCAAGGATGAGCCGTGACTCTAACCCTGCGTCATTATGCACTTTTAGCTCTTTTAGCATTTTTCCTGGCACTTCCTGGCCGTATGACTCTTCCACCACTGGATAGAGACGAAGCGCGTTATATGGAAGCAACAGAGCAAATGGTTCTCTCGAATGATTTTCTTGATATCCATTTTCAAAACCAGCCACGTTATCTTCAGCCAGCAGGTATTTACTGGCTAGAAGCTCTTAGCGCAAAAAGTTCAGCCGCCTTATTTGGACCGCAGGTTTTACGACAAACATGGCCCTATCGAATCCCCAGCCTTATAGCGGCCAGCTTGATTGTTCCTTTAACAGCCTGGATCGGCTTTATGCTCTTTGGAGCTAGTACAGCGATTTTAGGTGCCTTGTTTTTAATGGTTTCTACGCTTTTTGTTGCAGAAAGCCGCATGGCAACCATAGATACAGTGTTATTATTAGATATATTATGCGTTGAAGCCATTCTTGTCCGTCTCTACACAAACCGAAATAATCGAGACCCTGTTTCTCCGTTTTTTGCTTGCGCTTATTGGGCAGCTTTAGGCATTGGCCTTATGTTAAAAGGCCCGATTATTCTTATTCCTGGGCTTGCAACGCCTTTATCTCTTTGTCTCATTGAACGCAATTTTAGCTTTTGGCGCTCTCTCCGCCCTGCCTGGGGGTGGATTATAACGCTTATTATTGTAGCACCATGGTGTATAGGAATTGCTTTAAAGAGCCATGGTGCTTTTTTCAAAAACGCGGTAGGCCATAATCTACTAGGCAAAATAACTCACGGACAAGAGTCACACGGTTTTCCTCCCGGTTATTATGCTGTAATTTTCATATTAGCTTTTTGGCCTGGTGCTCTTTTCACGCTAAGGGCTCTTCCCTCAATATGGGAACGACGCAAAAATTCATCGGTTCTTTTTCTTTTATGTTGGATTATGCCTTATTGGCTGTTTTTTGAATTATTAGCGACAAAACTTCCTCATTACGTACTTCCTACTTTCCCCGCTATTGCCCTACTTACCGCTGCATCTTTAACCTTATGGCCTGCTCCCCGCTTTTTGGTATGGCAAAAAATAATTTACATTATTTACGCCTTGCTCTGGAGTGTTGTGGCAATTGCCTTTTGCTTTGCAGGCAGCGCCCTTCTTATTACAACATCGCATTTAATTTCCATCCGAGCCCTTATTGCCTTAGGAGGAAGCCTGCCACTTGTTATTTTAGCAATCTTCTCACTCACAAAAAATAGGGTCAAACACGCTGCATATAATATTATCGGCGCTGCTATTTTGATTCATGCAGGGTTATTTTGGGCTGTTATACCTAATCTCAACTTGATACAGCTCTCGCCTCACATTGCCTCATCTTTTTATAAAGCGCGACTATGTAGTGAAAGTGTTTTGATTTCAGCTTCATATTATGAGCCGAGCCTCGTGTTTTTAGCAGGCCCACAAACGCGGCTCCTTGATCCTGAGCAAGCAGCAAAATCCCTTATAGAGCACAGCAAATGTGATCTGGCGCTCATAGATGAAAAGGATAAAGCTGTTTTTTTAGCCGAGCTGGAAAAAGCAGGCATTAAACCGCATCTTTATGATCAGATTTCAGGCTTCAATTATTCTAAAGGGAAAAAATTGAGCCTAAGCTTATTTGGTGCCCAATAAAAGGTAGCATACGTAAACACCCTTTATTTATGCTCCTATGTAAGGTCAATATAAGTAGAAAGTGTCTTATATAGTCAAAGAAAAGGATCTCATTTCAGGATAAATAGTTACAACCTCCTGCTTTTAAAAATATTTCTGTATGTGAAGCCATAATATTATCGGTTATTTTTTCTGGTAAAATAATGGCACATTATTTACCCTATTTCCTTAAGGCGTAAAGGTAACGAAAACCATGGTGGAGCTGAGGGGGATCGAACCCCTGACCTCCTCATTGCGAACGAGGCGCTCTCCCATCTGAGCTACAGCCCCATGATCTGTTTTTAAGCACAGCACGAGCTTTCCTATGAGTCAAACAATCAATAGGTGGCTGAGAGTATTATGTAGGTTTTCGTAAAAAGATCGATTATGAAATTTCACGAAATTATCAATATGAAAGACGAAGTTAGTCCTATAGTTTAAATATTAGATTGTTATTTTGAAAAAATTAGAAGGTATTACAGTAAATTTATAAAATAGTTTTTGTGATCTGAATTAGAGCAATAAAGCAATAAAGCAATAAAGCAATAAAGCAATAAAGCAATAAAGCAATAAAGCAATAAAGCAATAAAGCAATAAAGCAATAAAGCAATAAAGCAATAAAGCAATAAAGCAATAAAGCAATAAAGCAATAAAGCAATAAAGCAATAGAGCAATAGAGCAATAGAGCAATAGAGCAATAGAGCAATAGAGCAATAGAGCAATAGAGCAATAGAGCAATAGAGCAATAGAGCAATAGAGCAATAGAGCAATAGAGCAATAGAGCAATAGAGCAATAGAGCAAAATATTAATATTATAGTAGTATTTTTCAATTATAATATTGAAAAATATATATAAATACCCTATAATAAAGCGATGACAATTATTATGAACTATATAATAATATGAGAAAGTAAGAAAATTCTATATTAAAGCACAATCAGATATTTAAATCAGGCAGCCCACTAAGATTTAAATAGCGTGAATTTGACTATTTACGAATAATTTTGGTTTTTAAAGAAATTATCAAATAGAATATTTGTAGTCGTCTTACACATGACTGTCGAAATATCTCCGATAGGCAATATCAAAGGATTATTAGAAATATTGTTAACGCCATATTGATAAAGACAGATGCGATATTCTCTTTGATACTGATATGACTTATTCTTTATAAATAGCGCGGTATTTATATCAAAACCGCCTGTAATCTCAATATAACTGTAATATTTTACAATATCCATTTTGAAACATTTTCCACTTGCAGCAATTTTTTGGGGCACTCTATTGAGAAAAGGTTTTGCCTGAATGATGACTGCCCAATCTCCAAAGTTTCGACAGCATGGATCAATTTTCATCACGTTAGCTACCGGCCCTTGATATTTAGACCAATCATTAGTCATGTTAACAAGACGTGGTATTAAATGTTCTCTCAGAGCTTAAAGACAATAAACGTAAATATTTTCGCTTTCTGAAACCTAAAAGGTAAGAGGCCTAATTAATTCCTCTTTTAGGCTTTCAAATTCGCGACCATTAGAAACACTTAATTTAAAAGAGCCTATGTCTTTCGATTGTATCCAGTGAAATGTTTTCTCATATGGATCTCCTCTTCCATCTCCTTGTTCGATACCCCGAAAATATTTAAGGGTGTTCATAAACAAGTTGCCCTTTATAAAGGCAGCTGCATATCGCTCTTCTGAAAAGAACCGAAAAAAATATTCACTTTTGGCTTCATTGACACTTCAATGTTGCTCAAAGAACAATTTCAGCTTTTTGGCAAGTATTTGAACAAGACTCTTTTATTCGCTTCCAAATACATATGAACCTAATTAAGCACGGTAAGCGTATAACAATCTCATAGTCTGATTTTATTATACTAGAGAGTGTTCATACATGTCAGATTGTAACTAGTAGGTAAAATTATTAGAATTTTTAAACTAGCTATTTTCACTACCCTTCGTTTTTTAAACTAAACAAATATTGAGCAATTATTGTAAATTTCAATAATAAATAACTTATTTTTAGCTACCACTATCTATAAAAGACTGATACTCAGTGTCATTTATCAAATTTTCTTGTCTAAAAACTTTTTTTTTAAATATTAATTGCAAATAGCATATTTGATAAGAAAATAAGTTAAATAACAATTTCAAACGCAAGGTCTGATATTTTACGACAAAGGTTACGCTTTTTCAGAAAAACAAGTATATAATTTTATTTAAAGACTGCATAAAATCTGGTTTGTTTTGTTAAAAAAGTTTTTTTAATTTGGTTTTTAAAAGGATCATAAACGCACATTTTGTGCTTAAGTTCCTATAGATAATGATTTTGCGAGGCTCAACGTGGTTCTATCCTACTCACTTCCCCTTTTAATATTAAAAATCGTTTTTCTATTAAGTAATATTTATACTTGGATTATTTTAGCCTATTGTCTTTTATCCATGGTGCTCGCTTTTAACCTTGTGGGGGGACTAAGGAATTTTTTCTATGCCGCTTATAGCATTTGTGCCCGCCTTGTAGAGCCTGCTTTAAGACCCATTCGTAGTATCTTACCTGATATGGGTATGATGGATTTCTCCCCTCTTATTTTGCTCCTGATCATCTCTTATGGAGTACCGTTTTTCGCTCGAGCTATCGTAAGACTTCTCATCGGACTAAATGGCTATTAACTTATAAATTTAAGAGACTTTTTTCAAAAATCAGAAAAGAGTCTCTCATAATTTAAATATTTTAAGAGTCAGCTTTTTAAAATGAGACGAAAACCGCACACTGCGCCTGCACGTCACGTGATGCATTATGTCCTGCAACCGGTAAAATGACCCCCGCAATTGCCCCTATATCAGGAGACCAGCCATATTCAAGCGCAGGGCCTACGTTAAATAAACCGCTCCATCCTGTGCGACTGTAATATCGCTCTTTAGTTTGGCGGTATATGCCTTTTACTTCACTAGAAGCAGACCATTCATGATATAAATCAAGAGCGAATACCCATCTCTTTGTAAGGCCAAACTCAAGCGAAAATCCTTCATTCCCCGTTTGAGCAGAGTACCCACGTCCTTTAAAACCTGTTTCTGTACCGTAACTACTTATATTACGCAATCGCACTGAAGAGAGTGGCTGTGTCGCTGCCGCCCACATACGAATTCTCATAACTCGCTGAAAAAAGGGATAAACGACCTGGGCTTGCACACCGTAACGAAGATCCCATACGCCAGTGCCTACACCCTCATTGGCATTTCCCAAATTACTATAAGAACCTAAAGGGGCATCAAACCCTAAATAGACTGTAACAGACGGTGTCTCATGAGACGTGAGACGATATTGTAACTCGACTGGAAGATCGTTAAATTTTACGCCTGAATGTGGAGAGTGATCACCCCAAGAATAACTATAGGCTGGTGATGCATAAAGCGTTAACTGGTCTGTTATCCCGTAATAAGACGCTGTAAATTGTGAAACTGACGTTTGGGCATGATTTTTTTTTAATGTCCCAGAAGAATTATATGCGCCCTTGGGAACATTAACAGACACGTATGGTTCTATGGTATAGGAATCAGCATCTGTTAAAGCAGGGGACGGAGCAAATAAGGTACCCGTGTACCATTGTTCAGGCAAAGCCTCTACTTGCTCAGCATTAGGAAACAGAGATATTTCTGCTTCGGCTTGACTTGTTATATAAGAGCAACCAACAACAAAACTACAAAACAGAAATGAGAAACGCATAGCGTTGGTCATTAACAGACAACCTAAACAGAAAATTTAAAGATTTAGCTCTTAAATATAAATCACATCCCTAAGGAGCACAGTTTAAATAACAGCGTGCTCCTAAGAGAGTGCTTTTTTAGAACATTGCAAACACTGCACATTGTGTTTGTAGCGTACGAGACGCATTATGCCCTGCGACTGGCAAAATAACCCCTGCAATTGCTCCCATATTAGGAGACCAATTGTATTCAAGTGCAGGCCCTACGTTAAATAAGCCACTCCACCCTGTGCGGTTGTAGTAATGTTTCTTTGTCTGACGATATAGACCTTTAATTTCGTTGGAAGCAGCCCAGTTATGATAGAGATCGAGGGCAATAACCCATTTTTTTGTAATACCAAACTCCAGAGACATACCCTCATTTCCGGTAGGGCCAGCATGCCCACGACCAGCAAACCCTTTTTCTGTTCCATAACTGCTTATGTTACGTAACCGAGCAGAAGAAACTGGTTGATTAGCTACAGCCCAAAGACGGATTCTCATAGCATGGCTAAAAAATGGGTAAACAAGCTGTGAATGTACACCATAACGGATGCTCCATACGCCACGCCCTACACCCTCAGAAGCATTGGCAAGATTCGTATATGATCCGACAGGAGCATTAAAGCCCAAAAACACTGTAAAGGATGGCGAATAATGAGGGGTAAAACGATATTGCAATTCAAAAGGAAGATCATTGAACTTCACTCCTGAGTGCTTGGTATGATTACCCCAAGAGTAACTATATGTCGGAAGCAAATAGAGCGACAAATGATCTGTTACAGCATATTTCATCAATACATAATTCGAAATAGATGTCTGTGCCTTGTTTTTCTTTAATGCTCCAGACGAGTTATAGGCCCCAATAGGCACACCAGCTGAAACATATGGCTCTGCAGCAGCCATCCCTGCTTCTGGCAGTGCTGGTGAGGGAGAAAATAAAGACCCTGTGTACCATTGCTCAGGCAGCTCATGAGTCTGCTTGTCAGTAGGTGTCACGACCACGCTGCCTTTGGCTTGACTCGCCATACAAGAGAATCCAGCTGCAAAGCTAAAGAGAATAGATGAGAAACGCACTGCGTTGGTCATGGACTAGCAACCTAAAGAAAATTTAATTATTCCGAAAGATTTAATCATTACGACATCAAAAGCACTAAGATGCAATACCCCCTATCGTTAATCCTGCAACTTTAATCATAGGCTGCCCTACACCAACGGGCACACCTTGGCCAGATTTGCCGCAAGTACCAATACCTGGGTCAAGCTTCACCTCAGAGCCAATAAGCTCTATTTTCTGCATAACTTCAGCGCCACTCCCTATTAAAGTAGCCCCTTTTACAGGTTTTGTAACACGCCCATTTTCAATCAAATATGCTTCTGAGGCGGCAAAAACAAATTTACCTGACGTAATATCAACCTGACCGCCTCCAAAATTTACAGCATATAAACCACGATCTGTTGACCGGATCATGTGATCAGTATCAGCATCTCCCGGTGCCATAAGCGTATTGGTCATACGAGGCAAAGGTGCGTGAGCATAGGATTCTCGTCGTCCGTTACCGGTTGCTTTCTGTCCTGACAAGCGCGCATTGAGCCGATCATGAATATAAGATTTCAGAATACCGTTTTCGATTAAGACCGTTCGATTCGTCGGTGTTCCTTCATCATCTATTGTCAAAGACCCACGTCTTTCAGGGAGGGTACCATCATCGATAACTGTCACTCCCGCAGCGGCAACCTTGTGCCCAATTTTATCAGTAAAAACCGAAGTTTTTTTACGATTAAAATCACCTTCTAATCCATGTCCTACGGCTTCATGAAGCAGAATGCCTGGCCATCCAGCCCCCAGGATAACTGGCATTTCGCCCGCCGGAGCTGGAACAGACTCCAATTTTACAAGAGCCTGCCGCAAAGCCTCTTTAATCATATTCTGCCACATATCTGGCTCAGATAAACGCTGTAAGCTGTAACGGCCACCTTGCCCATAATGCCCGCTCTCTTGCTGGTTATTTTCTTTAACCACAAGCGTCACATCTAAACGCACTAAAGGTCTGATATCTACAAGATCTGTTGTCTGCCCCAGGCTCAAACAGGCAGGACGCAGAATTTTAATGACCTGCCACTCGGAAAAAAGCGTGGCATTTACTTGCACCACACGAGAATCCAAAGAACGCGCATAAGCATCAATTTCCTTGAGTAATGACACACGCTTGGCAAACTGACTATCATGCAATGGATGAGTGGCACTATAAAGTGGTGCAGATAAAGAAGCTGGTTGTTCTGTTATATTCGGCTTACGGTTTTCATGGCGGTCCAACACAGAAAGAGTTTGCCCCGCGCGCTTTAGAGAAGCCAGACTCAAGCAATCTGAATGGGCAAAGACAGTCTGCTCACCCTTAATGGCCCTTAACCCAAAACCACAAGAACGATTAAAGCTGGAGCGCCTTAATATGCCCTCCTCAAGGCCAAGAGTTTCAGTCTCGCGATACTCCAAAAATAGCTCGCCATCATCTACTCCCTGGAGAGACTGATTCAGCTCTTTTTCGACATCTACAGGCGTCCACTCCTTGCTGAGTGTTTCAAAAAAGAGGGAATCTGAAATTTTATTCGCTTCAGAAACAGAAGGTAAAAACATCAAATTTCTCCAAGGGGAGCATGCCTTCCCCAAACATACAAAATAACAAAGTTTCTATTGTCCCATATTCAATAAACTTAGTGCAAGCTCTCGACAACACTGCGAATATCTCGTAATCGTTATGATTATAGTCTAAATTGTGGCGAGGCACGAATGATGGCCAAGACAACGACCCCTTCTTCCCCAAAGAAAATTACTCCTGATAAAGCAGCCGTACAGCATGTTTTTGATCTTATTCAGGAAAATGGCGTAGAATTTGTTGATCTGCGCTTTACTGATCCTAAAGGAAAATGGCACCACACAACTCAAGCCGTTGTCACCATTGATGAAGATAGCTTTGTAAATGGTTTCATGTTCGATGGCTCTTCCATTCAAGGATGGAAAGCTATTAACGAATCAGACATGATGCTTTTACCTGATCCATCAACTGCTGTTATGGATCCTTTTTCAGCCCGTCCACAACTAATTCTTATTTGCGATGTCGTCGATCCGAAAACGATGAACTTCTATAATCGCGACCCACGTTCAACAGCACGGTTAGCAGAAAAATATCTTGTAGAAAGTGGTTTGGGCGATACTGCTTTTTTTGGCCCTGAAGCAGAGTTTTTCATTTTTGATAACGTACGCTTTGGTACTGGCGAGAATTTCGGCACCTATCAACTTGATAGCATCGAAGGCCCCGGCGCCTCTATGAAAGACTATCCAGAAGGAAATATGGGGCACCGCCCTGGGCTAAAAGGAGGTTATTTCCCTGTTCCTCCCGTTGATAGCGAAAATGACCTTCGTGCTGAAATGCTTACAACAATGGGTGAAATGGGACTACCCATTGAAAAACACCATCACGAGGTTGCACGCAGCCAGCATGAACTTGGCACAAAATTTGCAACCCTTGTGCAATCTGCTGACTATATGCAGATCTTCAAATATTGCGTCCATAACGTAGCCCATTCCTACGGCAAAACAGCAACCTTCATGCCAAAACCCATTATGGGAGATAATGGCTCAGGTATGCATGTTCACCAATCGATCTGGAAAGATGGCAAACCATGCTTTGCTGGTGACGGTTATGCTGAGCTTTCTGAAACAGCCTTATATTATATTGGCGGCATCATTAAGCATGCAAAAGCGCTTAATGCGTTTACAAATCCTTCAACCAATTCTTACAAGCGCCTTATCCCCGGGTTTGAGGCACCTGTTCTTTTAGCATATTCTTCGGCTAATCGTTCTGCCTCCTGCCGTATTCCATACGCCACAGGCCCCAAGGCAAAACGCGTTGAAGTTCGTTTCCCTGATCCAACAGCCAATCCATATCTTGCTTTTAGCGCAATGTTGATGGCTGGGCTTGATGGTATTCGTAACAAGATTCACCCTGGTGATGCTATGGATAAGGATCTTTACGAACTTCCACCAGAAGAACTCAAACAAATCCCAACGGTTTGTGGCTCCCTTCGTGAAGCACTGGAGTCTCTTGAAGCTGATCACGACTTCCTTTTAGAAGGAAACGTTTTCACTAAAGACCAAATCGAAAGTTATATTGCTCTTAAGTGGCACGATGTTCACCGCTTTGAGCACACCCCTCACCCTGTTGAGTTCGAAATGTATTACTCTGTCTAATCACAAAGAAAGCCGGTTTCGTAGAGACCGGCTTTTTGAGAAAAGACGACACAAAAAAAGGAGCTTACCTGATAACCAGCTAAGCTCCTTTTTTATGGAATAATCTTTAGAGATTAGACACTGGGTGGAGCCCCAGTTTCATCAATATCCCAAAGCCATGCAGCACCACGCACACCTGAGCTATCACCATGGCGATTTTGCACAATAGGTGTTACGCAAGGAGAGGTAATAACATGCTGGGGAAGCAATTTGGGCACGCGCTCATAAATGCTCTTTAGATTAGAAACCCCACCCCCAAGTACAATGACGTCAGGATCCAGGAAGTTAACAATCTGGCCGCAAGCACGGGCAAAGCGTTCCATGTAAAGATCTAAAGCACGGATAGCTTTAGGGTCACCATCACGGGCGGCTTCTTCAATTCCATGTGTAGAGCGATCAGCACCAGGGCCTTTCCATTCTTGTGCTAAGGCAGGCCCACAAAGATAGCGTTCTTGACAACCTTCATTACCACAAAAGCATTTTCTGGCAGGACGGTCTTCATCTGTCATCCAGGGAAGAGGAATATGGCCCCACTCACCAGCAATATGATGGCGTCCCTGAAGAATACGAGCATTTGAGACAATACCGCCCCCCATACCCGTACCAATAATTACACCTAAAACCGTATTATAGCCCTTGCCTGCTCCATCTACAGCTTCAGATAAAGCAAAACAGTTAGCATCATTCTCTACCCTTATGGGGCGATCAAGAGCTTCTTCCAGGTCACGACCAAAAGGCTTGTTATTTAGCCATACGGAATTTGAATTCCGAACCAAACCGGCTTCTGGTGATAGTGAACCTGGAATGCCTATCCCTAGAGTAGACGTAGGCTGTGTGCCAGAAACGCGATGACCTGGTACGGCACCAATTTTCTGCTCTGTCGCTAGGACAAGATCTCTGACAGCAAGAACTGCATCTTCATAAATATTCGGATCAGGAACGCGCTCTCTTAAGATTTCTTTCCCTGATCGATCCAAGGCGAGAATTTCAATTTTGGTTCCACCAAAATCAACACCTAAGCGATAATCTGCCATCTATTTATAGCTCCGTATTAGGCCTGTGGCTCGATGGGAGAAACTTTCATAATCTCTATTTTAGCACTTAATGTCTTTAAAGTTGCTATAAGAGCTTGAAAATGAGGCGATGCGCTATGAGCATCTAACCCTTCACTAGAGGCCCAAATCTCATTTGCGACGAAACGCCCAGGCTTTTCAAGATCACGGTAGATAAAATAACGCTGGCATGCTTTTTCCTTACGCGAGTGCGCAATGCAATCTTGCATTGCGCGATCTGCCTGGTCAGCATGTTGTGGTGCTACTTCTATAATAGCCGTGAGATAAACGGGCTCACTCATCATTAAGGCCTTTTTATTAAATTAACCACTTATCCTGCATGAGCTGCTTAGAGTTTCTAAGCAAGCTCACAGGGTAGTAACATTCTCGTGAAAAAAACATTACCAGCGTAAAATTATTCCCCGTTCCCCGCTTTATTCTGCGTAACTTTGGATATCTGGGCATGTGCATATTAAATTTCTGTCACCCCAGGCATTATCTATGCGTCCAACCGGAGCCCAATATTTTTCGCCTTCCAAAGCTTTTGGATAAGCGCCTTCTTCCCGACTATAAGGCCGCTGCCACTCAGAAATAAGATCACGGGCTGTATGAGGAGCATGACGCAAAGGGCTATCTTCCAGAGAAATCTGTTTGGCCTCTATTGCAGATATTTCTTCACGAATAGCCAACATGGCACCACAGAATCGATCCAATTCTACAAGACTCTCTGATTCGGTTGGCTCAATCATTAATGTCCCAGGAACTGGAAAGCTGACTGTTGGTGCATGAAAGCCATAATCAATGAGACGCTTGGCAATATCATCAATAGTAATGCCAAGCTCATCTTTAAATGGACGCATATCAAGAATACATTCATGCGCCGTAAAGCCATTATTGCCACGGAACAGGATTTTATAGGCACCACTTAGACGGTGGGCAATGTAATTGGCATTTAATATCGCTACTTCTGAAGCCTGGCGAAGCCCATCATCGCCCATCATCATGATATAAGCAGCCGATATTGGTAATACAGATGCCGATCCATAAGGTGCAGCAGAAACGAGACGCGCCTTATCAGCAAGCTCCGTCTCTGGAAGGTACGGTGCAAGATGAGATCTTACACCAATTGGTCCCATACCTGGCCCACCGCCGCCATGAGGAATACAAAAGGTTTTGTGCAAATTAAAATGTGAGACATCAGCACCGTAGCGACCAGGGCGCGCTAGTCCTACTTGTGCGTTCATATTGGCACCATCGAGATAAACCTGTCCGCCAGCCTGATGCACAAGATCACATATCTCGGTAACCCGTTCCTCAAACACACCATGTGTTGAGGGATAGGTGATCATGATGGCTGCGACGCGCCCTTCATAACGCTTGAGCTTAACTTTGAGATCTTCAACATCAACATTACCAGCTTCATCACAAGCCACTACCACGACATCCATACTTGCCATTTGGGCAGAGGCTGGATTAGTGCCGTGAGCAGAGGCTGGAATAAGGCATATAGAACGATCTTTCTCGCCTCGTGCTTCATGATAGGCACGAATGGCCATCAAACCAGCAAACTCACCCTGAGCACCGGAGTTAGGCTGTAGAGAGACAGCGTCATAGCCTGAAATATGGCATAGAGCATTTTCAAGATACTTAAACAGTTCAGCATATCCTTTTTTCTGCCCGGCAGGAGCAAAAGGATGAATCTGAGAAAATTCTGGCCATGTAATAGGAGCCATTGCAGCAGCAGGATTAAGCTTCATGGTGCATGAACCCAGCGGAATCATGCTACGGTCCAATGCTAAATCTTTATCAGCCAGACAACGAAGATAACGCATCATCTCTGTTTCTGAGTGATAAGTCTCAAAAATAGGATGCGTTAAAGCCACCCCTTCACGCTGAAGGTCATGAGGTAAGTTTTCTGATACAGAAAGTTTCTGCTCTAAAGACTGAATTTCCGTCTCGCTAGCACCAAAAGAGCGCCATAATTTTTTTATGATCTCCGCTGTTGTCAGCTCATCGCAGGAAAGGCCAATTTTACCATTTCCGCTGTCACGAAGATTAATTCCAGCCTTGCGCGCAATGTCTAAAATTTGTGCAGCTTTCTCCCCAGCCTTAACTGTAACTGTATCGAAATAAGATGTTGTTTCAATGGAGAAACCAAGCTCTTTGAGGCCAGCTGCTAAGATCAACGCAAAAAGATGAACACGTTTGGCAATAGCCGTGAGGTTCTGAGGCCCATGATAAAGCGCGTAAAAAGCAGAAATCATAGCAGGCAGAGCCTGTGCTGTACAAATATTCGACGTCGCTTTCTCACGACGAATATGCTGTTCACGTGTTTGCAATGCCAAACGTAAAGCGGGTTTTCCATGACTATCACGAGAAATACCGACAATCCGACCTGGCATATGGCGCTTATAGGCTTCTTTCGTTGCCATAAAAGCCGCATGAGGGCCACCATTACCCATTGGCGTTCCAAAACGCTGCATGGAGCCTATGGCTATGTCAGCCCCCAAAGACCCTGGTGATTTTAAAATCATAAGGGCCAATGGATCACATGTCAGACTGACAATGCCCCCCGCCTGATGAATGGCTTCAATATAAGGCTGAGGATTACGAGCAGCACCTGATGAACCAGGATAAGAAAACAAAGCCCCAAAAATATTTTGTGGATCGAGATCTGTTTCTGGGTTGCCAATAACGAGTTCCCAGCCCTGAGGTTCTGCCCTCATCTGCATGACGGCCAGAATTTGTGGGTGCGTATCCTGATCAATAAAGAAACGCTGTGTCTTTACCCGGCTGACACGGCGCGCCATGGCCATGGCTTCTGCACAAGCTGTTGCTTCATCCAGCAATGACGCATTAGCGATATCTAAACCCGTTAATTCTGTAACAAGGGTCTGAAAGTTTAACAGCGCCTCAAGACGCCCCTGACTAATTTCAGGCTGATAAGGGGTATAAGCTGTGTACCATGCAGGATTTTCAAGGACGCTGCGCAAAATGACGGGGGGTAAGAATGTGTCATAATATCCTTGCCCGATCATGGAAACCATGACTTTATTTTGGCAAGCCATTGATTTGAGGCGCTGCAAAGCCTCTATTTCACTTAAGGAAGCCCCAATAGACGCCGCCCCTTCATCCGTTAAAGCAGAGGGACGAATAGAAGCTGGTACAACCTTCTCCATCAGCGCCGCCATAGAGTTTACGCCTAAACTCTGAAGCATCGCGACTTGATCTTGATGACGGGGGCCAATGTGTCGTTGGCTAAAAGATGCGTTTTGCTCGGGCCAGCTTATGGTCATATGAGTCTACCAGCTAAGATTATTAATATTGGGGCTTTTGACAATTAAAGGGCTGCGTATTGCTCAGCCGAAAGCAGTGCATCCAGCTCTTCTGAATCAGCAACTTTAAGTTTTATAATCCAGCCCTCATTTTCAGGGTCTTTATTGATTAGAGTTGGATCATCTGACAGGTTTGTATTAAATTCTTTAATGATACCACCTACTGGGGCATAAATATCTGAAGCGGCTTTAACAGACTCAACAACAGCCACAGCATCGCCGGACGTAACTTCTGTGCCCTCATCTTTACCCTCGGCAAAAACGAGTTCACCAAGCTCGTCAGCAGCGTGAGCTGTGATACCAACTGTAGCAATATCACCCTCAAGGCGAACCCATTCGTGAGTCTTTGTATAACGTGTTGTCATGAAAAATACCTTTTTAATTAACGTTTAAAACCAGCGGGAATGAAAGGCAGTACATGTACAGTGACCGGCACGATTTTCCCACGCAAAGAAGCAAATAGCTGCGTATTCACTTCAGACAAGGGTGCCTGGACATAGCCCATAGCCACAGGACCACCAAAGGTTGGACCAAAGCCACCAGAAGTGACAATCCCTATTTTTTCCTGTGCAGTCTCATCAGCAAATAACTCAACTCCAGCACGAACAGGCGCCCGCCCTTCAGGCTGAAGCCCTACACGAACACGCTTGGTGCCATTTTGTATTTGTTTCGAAATGATTTCAGCTCCAGGATAACCATTTTCACGTGCACCTCCAGGGCGGCGCGCTTTTTGAATAGCCCAAATTAAAGACGCTTCGATAGGTGTTGTGGTGCTATCAATATCGTTACCATAAAGACACAAACCAGCTTCCAGACGTAATGAATCACGCGCACCAAGCCCGATAGGCTCCACATCTGGGTGAGACAATAAAGCTTTTGCAAAACTTTCGGCAATTTCAGCAGGAAGGCCAATTTCGTAGCCATCTTCACCCGTATAACCAGAGCGGGATAAAGTAATGTCCTGGCCTTCATAACGTGTCATTATGCAATCCATAAAGCGCATTGAAGCGGCTTCTGGAAAAAACTGACTTATAACCTCGACGGCTTTTGGCCCTTGTAAAGCCAATAATGCACGATCAAACTGCCGCTCAATGATACATTCATCTATCAATGCTTTTTCAATATAAGTTGCATCAGCTTCTTTACAGGCGGCATTAACAACAATGAATAAATCATCTTTTTGGCGGGCAACCATAAGATCATCACGTATGCCGCCTTGCTCATTCGTTAAAAGAGCATAACGTTGACGATTTTCAGCCAAACCGCAAAAATCCATAGGCACAAGCGTTTCAAAAGCGCTTAAAGCGGCCTCTACGCTGCCTGATTTAGCTTTCAGACGTAACTGCCCCATATGGGAAACATCAAAAAGCCCCGCTTTTTGGCGTGTATGTTTATGCTCCTCCATAACCCCTTTGGGATATTGAACGGGCATGGCATATCCAGCAAAAGGCACCATTTTAGCGCCGAGCGAGATATGTAAATTATAAAGAGGAGTATGGAGAAGAGACTCAGTCATCGGCAAATTGGCCTCGGCAGAAGGAACAAACTATAACCTAATGCTCCAATGTGTGATTACATTGTCGCAAGGCCCCTTCTGTCCTTCAGCCTGAGATCATTATCCCGTCGGCGGGTGCTTAAGGCACCACTCTCCAGAATGTAAAATCGCTATGGTTCTTCTGCCTGAGAGTTTCCGGGGCGGTTGCTCCTTCGGCGTCAGTCTCAGCCTAGGCTAAAACTGATCTCTCCCGTAACGATTCGTGATACATTGCCAGCTTAATTTATGACTGACAATCTATTTTCTCTGTCGTTGAAAAGAATAAAATTTCATCACTTCAAAAGGAAGATAACGCCTGGTTTTATCAGCGATAATCTCTTTCAATTTCTGCTAAAATTTCTGCATTCATTGTGGCACTTTGAGCAGAGGTAGGGAAAGATTTATTTTCAACATCACTGACATAATGAGCAACAGCTTTTGTCATCATTTCACCGATTTCAGCAAAACGTTTTGCATGACGAGGCGATTTACCATCAAAAATACCGAGCACATCATGCCACACCTGGACCTGCCCATCGCATCCTGCCCCAGCTCCAATACCAATAATAGGAATAGAGACAAGGCGCGCAATCAGGGCAGCAAGTTCGGCGGGAACAACCTCCATGACAATGGCAAAGGCACCTGCTTTTTCAAGCGTTAGAGCATCTTCAACCAATTTACGGGCCGCCTGTTCATCACGTGCCTGAACACGCAGGCCAATTTGATGTTGTGATTGTGGGGTTAAGCCAAGATGCCCCATAACAGGCACACCCATTTCTGTCAGACGCCGGATCATGGGGACAACTTCTACACCGCCCTCTAATTTCAGGGCGTGTCCTCCTCCCTCCTGCATAATGCGACGCGCTGCATGAACCGCATCCTGTTCTGTCGCATAACTCAGAAAAGGCATATCAACAACAATGAGAGCCTGTTTGCTCCCTCTCATGACCATTTGAGCATGCAAAATCATGCTCTCTACGCTTACCGGGAGCGTTGTTTCATGGCCGTGCATAACCATTGCTAGTGAATCACCCACTAATAACATGGGAACCCCAGCTTTTTCAGCTATCAGGGCAGAAGAATAATCATAAGCCGTTATCATAGCGATCGGCTTCTTCTCAGCCTTCATTTTTCGAATGTCAGCAACAGTCATGCGGCGCATAATAATATAACCTCTTTATTAAAGATTAGCCCTGAGAAACCGGAAGATGCTCAGCAATATAAGGTGGTAGTTGAAAGGCGCTCCAATGAACCTGCGCTGTCCAGTAACGACACTGCCCATTAATACCAGCTAGCTGAGCGCGTTTCTGAATATTCTCTACCGTAAGTTCCTCTGGTTTGCTGCCTTTTTTAGCCATCCCGAGCGTCATAAACCCACCAACATAGGTCGGAACAGCCGCTACATAAGCCGTTACATGTGGGAAAAATTTAGCACGTCGGAGGCTTGTTTCCCTAAGCTCATCTGCCTGCATAAAAGGCACCCCGCATTGATTAACTATGACACCTTCATCAGAGAGTATACGGGCACAATTTTTATAAAATTCATCTGTAAAGAGAACTTCGCCAACGCCAATAGGATCAGTGCTATCAACGATAATAACATCAAAAGATCCATCATTTGCTTTCGCAACATAATCTATCCCGTCACCGACAATCACTTCAGCACGATCATCATTCCAGGCGTCACCAGCTATGGCTGGGAGATATTTTTTAGATAATTCAATCACATCCCCATCAATTTCGACCATGACAGCTTTTTTGACAGTTTTGTGCTGTAAAACACGCCGTAACACACCACCATCACCAGCCCCGATAATCAGGACACGTTCTGCCTTTGGGTGAGTCAGAAGTGGGACATGTGCCAACATTTCCTGATAGATAAATTCATCACGCTCTGTGATTTGTATAACACCATCAAGCACTAAGACACGACCATGGCTTGTACTTTCAAAGACAACAATATCCTGGAAAGGTGATTTCACATGAGCCAGTTCACGCTCAACCTGAAAGCGTTGTCCCCAATCTGGGTAAAGAGTCTCATTGAGCCAAATATCAGCCATAATCTTATTTCTTCTTCCATCCGCCATAAAATAACAGGCCAGAAAACCTGACTAACGTAAATATGTTAGCGGAATTCTGACCTGTATAAACAATATATACGCGTTAAACTTAGCCTAGTTTTCGCGCATTCTGGGCTACGCGACCGCGCCTTAGGGCATCAACCTCAACACGTTTTGCCTGAAACAGTTCCTGCATAACAGGAATGGTTAAATTCGGATCGCAGGCGCCACACATAAAAACGTCAACCGCAGCATAATGACGTTCTGGCCATGTATGAATTGAAATGTGGCTTTCTGCCAGTACGAGCACACCAGATACACCACCATTTGGTGTAAAATGATGGAAATGGCTATGCAGGATAGTTGCCCCGGCTGCCTCAGCCGCCCGTCGCAAAGTTTCATCAATCCTTTTGGGATTATCAAGATTTTTGGAGTCCCAAAAATCTACAAGAAGATGATTACCCGCAAAGCTTTCGCCGTCGCGAGTGATAAAATAGTCCTTACGCTCTTCATCTGCGTGGACTGCGTCAATATTCTGGATATCTCTCGGGAAACCCGATACCATCCCCAGTTGAGCAAGTGCGTTCATCACGTACCCCCAAACCAGTAGACGGCCTGCGGGGCTTGCATGCCCCAGGGCCAAGGAAGGGATGCTTGTTAACGCCCTTCTTTCCTTTATGCAAGCATTTTCTTAAGTTTTATATATTTGTAACTTATTATTTAAAAAAAGCCTTCCTCTATTATTAAAAGAGGAAGACTTTTTTAAATTACTTAGTTGCGTGTTTTATCAACCAATTTGCCTTTGGCGATCCAAGGCATCATATCGCGTAATTTTGCGCCAACTGTTTCAATCTGATGCTCATCATTGCGAGCGCGTGTGGCTTTAAACTGCACTTTTCCAGATTTGTTCTCCAGAATGAAGTTCCGAACGAACGTCCCATCCTGAATGTCTTTTAGAACACGTTTCATTTCTGCTTTTGTATCACTTGTGATGATACGTGGACCGCTAACATATTCCCCATACTCAGCTGTATTAGAAATTGAGTAGTTAACGTTAGAAATACCACCTTCATAAAGCAGATCAACGATCAGCTTCATTTCATGCAAACATTCAAAATAAGCCATTTCTGGTGCATAGCCAGCTTCGACCAATGTTTCGAATCCAGCACGAATCAGGTCGACCGTTCCACCGCAAAGCACAGCCTGCTCACCAAACAGATCTGTCTCTGTTTCTTCTCTGAAGCTTGTTTCAATAACGCCTGAACGTCCGCCACCAATGGCTGAAGCATAGGAAAGAGCAATATCTAAAGCATGGCCAGAAGCATTTTGTGCTACAGCAACCAAACAAGGAACACCGCCACCGCGTTTATATTCAGAACGCACCGTATGGCCTGGGCCTTTTGGAGCAATTAAGAAAACATCCAGATCAGGGCGTGGCTCAATTAAGCGGAAATGAATAGCTAAACCGTGAGCAAATGCTAAAGCTGCGCCCTTTTTCAGATTGGCTTCCAACTCTGTTTTATAAAGATCACCCTGAATTTCATCAGGTGTCAAAATCATGACAACGTCAGCCCATGCAGCAGCTTCAGCTGGGGTAACAACCTTAAAACCAGCAGCTTCAGCCTTTGGGGCAGCCTGTGAACCTGGACGAAGAGCAATAATAACTTCGGCTACACCACTATCTTTTAAGTTGTTTGCATGAGCATGGCCCTGGCTACCATAGCCAATTACAGCAACTTTCTTACCCTTAATCAAATTCAGATCTGCATCACGATCATAATATACACGCATGACTCGGCTCTCCTTTTATGACTTTAACATCTCGAAAATTTTAAATGATTATGCCTTAAACGAGGTGCTTCCCCTCTTCCGTTAGCTCGGCACCGCCATAAACGCGATCCGGGCCAAGGAGCATCTGGTTATGTGCAGCTCCAGAAGGAATCATTGGATAACAATTCTCTTCTTCAGCAACACAAATATCAGCCAAGACGGGCCCATCATAAGCCAACATCTCAGTAATAACTTTATCAAGCTCACCCACATGGCGAGCTCGTAAACCTTTTAGGCCAAAAGACTCAGCCAGTCTGACAAAATCAGGCAAGGATTCACTATAAGACTGCGAATAACGGGAGCCATGTAAAAGCTCCTGCCATTGCCGTACCATTCCCATATAATGATTATTGAGAATGAAAATTTTGACCGGCAAGCGATATTGCACAATCGTCCCCAGCTCCTGGATATTCATGAGCGTAGAGGCTTCTCCCGCAATGTCGATAACCAAAGCATCAGGATGGGCAATTTGCACGCCTACTGTCGCAGGCAGCCCGTAACCCATTGTTCCTAACCCACCTGATGTCAACCAATGGGCTGGCTTTTCAAAACCAAAATGTTGGGCAGCCCACATCTGATGCTGTCCTACTTCGGTTGTGACGTAAGTCTCTTTCCCTCGTTCCTGGCTTAATTGATGAAGGCGTCTGATCGCATATTGTGGCTTGATCGCAGCATGCGGTTCGTGGCTTTGTTCAAAGGAAAAACCTTTAACATCGCGCCAGTTTTCAATCTTGTCCCACCATGTTTTTAAGTCAGGCGCTGATCTGTCACCCCATGATTGCAACAATAACCTTAATGTTTCCGTTAAATCACCCTCAAGGGTCACATTTACAGGAATAATCTTTCCAAATTCACGCGGATCAATATCTGCCTGAATTTTAAAAGAGTGGGGAGAAAAGGCATCAACACGCCCTGTAACACGGTCATCAAAACGAGCGCCTAATGCAATCAGAACATCACATTCATGCGCTGCCATATTTGCTTCAACAGCCCCATGCATACCAATCATACCTAGAGATTGAGCATGCGACGCCGGAAAAGCACCCAGAGCCATTAAAGTAGACGTAACAGGAAAGCCCGTTTTCGCTGCCAGCTCTCTAAAAAGAGAAACAGCTTCGTCTCCAGCATTTACTAACCCCCCTCCAATATAGAAAAGGGGCGACGTGCAGTTTCAAGCGCAGCAATAGCGTCTGAAATAGACTTGCTGGAAATTGTTTTTTGTGGCGCCTCTGCGGGTTGTTTTGCAGAAATAGGAGGCAGGGGCGCTGGAGAGGTTGTAATATTTTTAGGCAGATCAACCAGCACAGGACCAGGACGCCCTGAACGAGCCGTCTTAAAAGCGTCTCTTACAATAGAAGCCAGAGAGTCTGGAGTTTTGACAATGGTGCTTTTCTTTGTGATCGGCGCTGTAATGGCAACAATATCAGCTTCCTGAAAAGCGTCTTTGCCCAAAAGAGGAACTGGCACCTGCCCCGACAAACACACAACAGGAACAGAATCCATTTTTGCATCCATCAAGCCTGTGACTGTATTTGTTCCACCAGGACCTGACGTAACCAGAACAACACCAACTTTGCCCGTTGAGCGAGCATAGGCCTCGGCAGCATGTACAGCAGCCTGTTCATGCCGTACTAAAATATGGCGAATGGTATTTTGTTTAAATAACGCATCATAAATAGGAAGAACCGCTCCACCAGGATATCCGAAAATGACATCCACCCCTTCTTCCTCAAGAATGCGCAGAAGTACCTCAGCCCCATTGAGGGTCTGAGCGGATGCTTCTGAATGATCATGAGGGGACATGAGCGATTCCTCTCTAAATTAAATTGCAAAATCAAAAATAACGTAAAAACTTACCTAATGGTTGTCAATTCTTTGAGTTATAAAATTTTCTATTTTTAGAAATTCACTTTCCGAAAATTTCTCATTATCCCCAAATCTTTGAAATGAAATTATATTATCCTCATCTTTTCCCAAAGCATGATGACGAAACCACGTGGCCTGACGGCGTGTATATTGCCTTGTTGCCGTTATAGCTTTTTCTTCGGCTTCCGCTAAAGAAAGTTCGCCCTTAGCCACAGCTATAAGTTCGGGCACACCATGAGCACGCATAATAGGCCGTGAAGAAGAAAGATTTTTTTCCAAAAGCGCTTTTATTTCTTCCAGAGCACCAGCTTTTAACATTGCCGCAAAACGTTCAGCGATGGCTTGGCGTAACTGAGTTCTATCGGGGTCAAGTCGCACAGAAATAAAGCGATAATTTGTCGGAGGAAGCTGCGGCTCTTTTTGCCAAGCACTTAAACCTTTCCCCGTTCCTCTCAAAACTTCCCACGCGCGCGCCAGGCGTTGGGAATCTGTTATGTGCAGACGCGATGCTGTTTCGGGGTCCTGCTCTAACAGTCGTGCATGAAGACCCTCTGGCCCTAAAGACTCCAACAAAGAGCGTGCCTCTTCTCGTGCCTGAGGCCCAGGGGGTGGGATTTCCACCAATCCTTCTATGATAGACCGCAAATACATACCCGTCCCACCACAGAAAATAGGGAGTCTATTTTCAGACTGACAGGCTTTGAGCGCTGCAAGTGCTTCTTTCTGCCACCAGGCTACACTTCCTGTTTGATGACCATCTAGCACGCCATAAAGTTTATGGGGTACAAGGCCAAGATCTTCATCATTAGGACGTGCCGTTATAATGCGCAGATCACGATAAACCTGCATAGAATCCGCATTAATAATTGATCCCGCAAAACGTTGCGCCAAACGCAAAGCTAATGCAGACTTGCCCGAGCAGGTTGGTCCAGCCACAATAAGGGCGATATTTGAAGCAATCATGCTTTATTTATTGCCATAATTTTTAGCCTATAAGCGAGAGTCACTGTGTCTTTTCCTAATGTTTTGACGCTAATTATTGATCGCCGCCATCATTCCCTTCCAGCAGAAGCTATTGATATCGCGCGCAACCTTGTCAAAGGGGCAGCCCCTGTCACTCTTTCTGAAAAAGAGGCAGTTGATATCCCTTTTTCGCTTTCTGAAAAAGGAGCTGCTTCAATAGAAACCATTCGGGCGACATTGGCTCCCTATAAAGTCGATACGATCATAACGAAAAATAGAGGTCGCCGAAAAGCTGTTCTGATTGCTGATATGGACAGCACGATTCTGACCGGAGAAACATTGGATGATCTTGCTACCTTACTTGGGCTCGGTGACAAAATTGCTCAAGTGACAAAAGCTGCCATGAATGGCGAGATAGATTTTGCAACATCTTTGAGAGAACGCACAGCTTTTTTAAAAAACATGCCTGAAAAGGCTTTGGAAGATGTTTATCAGAATTTGACACTTAATGCTGGCGCTATCGAGCTTGTGCAGACAATGAAAGCAAATGGTGCCCGTACAGCTTTAATTTCTGGCGGGTTTAGCTGGTACACAAAACGCATTGCAGAACGCTGTGGTTTTGATGAAAATTATGGCAATGAATTAGAAATCAAAGACGGTAAAATAACCGGCAATTTGATAGGTGATATTTTAGGGCCAGAATCAAAACGCGAACATTTAGACAGGCTTTGCGAAGAGCGTGGTATCAAATTAAAAGCCAGCCTCACAACGGGAGATGGCTCAAATGATATTCCCATGCTGAAAGAGGCTGGTTTAGGTTTGGCTTTCCATGCCAAACCGGTTGTACGGAAAGAAATTGCTCAGCAGGTTAATTTTGCAACACTGCGTGCTCATCTCTTTGCCCAGGGTTACCCTGCTTCGTCATTTATAGAAGCCTGATATTTTTTTGTTTCACGTGAAACGATTAGCTTTAACAGTTAGGTAAAATAATTAATAAGAACGTTTGGTCCGGGCTTTTATATGCCCGCCCAAACGCTCTAATGCTTCACGCAAAGAACCTTCAGCAACGTCCGGCACAGGCTGCGGCTCTATAGGGCGATGAACTCGCTTTTTAATTGGCTGGTAAAGAGTCCTATCCTGAACAATTTTTAGTTGGACTAGTTTTTGGGTGTCCCTTAAGCCGCATGCGACGTTAATACGGCCAAGAATTTGCACAGCATTATATTGCAGTTCAATAGCCTGCGGACCATAGCAAGATACTGTAAGAACATTATTATGTAATCGTTTAGGTGTGCTAATTTGGAAAAGTGTTTTTCCAACAAACTGCTCCCAATCAAGAACCAGTCGCGTAAATAAGGGAGATTTTTTCTGAAAAGCCGGGCGCGTTAAATTAGGCACATAAGACCCGATAGATCTCACACCATAAGATCGTTTGGGGGGTGTAAACCCTGACTGTGCAGAATTTGCCCTCTTGCGTCCGCGGCCTTGATAACTCATATGCACCTTTGTGAAACCTGATACAGCTTCTTTATTACTCGCCTGGTATGACCAAAATCGACGTGTTTTACCTTGGAGAGCCCTCCCAGGCCAAACACCAGACCCTTACGGTGTTTGGCTGAGTGAGATTATGCTCCAACAAACAGTTGTGGCAACAGTTATCCCTTATTATCAACGTTTTTTGGCAGCCTATCCTACTGTACATGATCTTGCCCAAGCCCCGTTAAATGAGGTTTTACAACTTTGGGCAGGGTTGGGATATTACGCCCGGGCCAGAAACCTACATGCCTGCGCTCAAAAAGTCAGCAAAATTGGGTTTTTCCCTTCTGACGTCAATGAACTATTGGAGCTACCGGGTATAGGCGCCTATACATCTCGCGCTATTGCTTCCATTGCCTTTAACCAACCTTTTGTCCCCATTGATGGCAATGTCGAGCGTTTAATAGCACGGTTAAGAGGAATTGAAGATCCGCTTCCTGCCAGCCGCGCCCTTTTGCACCAGGAAGCCTCAAAACTTAATAACTCAGCCATAGCCCAAGAGCGGCCCTCAGATTTTGCTCAGGCCCTGTTTGACCTTGGAGCTACAATCTGCACACCGCGTAACCCTTCCTGTTTGCTTTGTCCCTGCCAAACAAACTGCGAAGCTTTTAAGGCTGGTAACGCAAAAGACCTGCCAAAACGCAGCCCCAAACCCCAGCGTCCAACACGCTATGGTGTGGTGTTTCGAGTCATAAACCCTAACGGAGATATCTTGCTCAGAACGCGCCCTCCCCAAGGGTTATTAGGTGGTACAGATGAACTTCCTGGAACACCCTGGAGAGAAAAACCCTGGACTGAAAAAGAGGCCCTGGAATTTGCTCCAATCACAAAAAATTGGCAGAAATTAGGCGAAATCAAACATATATTCACCCATTTCATATTGATATTAACCGTTTACGAGATGACCTCGAACTTATATGATATACGTGATATAAAATGTTTTGATAGTAGCTTTAAGCCTCCTAAAGCAAGCGCACTATCAAGTGCTATGAAAAAGTGTATTATTTTGGCCCAGGGTTAAAAGGCCAAGGGTCTATAATAAAATTAAAGGGAGACTATTTAATGCAAGATGCATCTACTTTGACACGTCTTTGGCTTATTGACTGGTTTGGCCACATTATCGGCCACGACCCTATTCGCGATGAGCTTATCCGCCAGCCATTTACAAGCGGTGAGTACCCTGACCTTTTCTTACTAGCATCTGTACCCCTGCAATTACCCGCCACGGCTGTACTGCGCAAGCGTTCTTCCCTACCACGCTCTTTACCTGAATTAGAGATGGTAGATGCTAAAAATAACCTCATCGGTTTGCGCGTCAAAGACCGTGATACCTGGTTCAGCGTTAATCCCCGCAACGAACTAACTCACTTTAATTCTGCTGCGCTTATGGGTTGGGAGATGTTTGCTCCTCTTACCCTAGAAATGCTTAACGGCCTTTCTGCTCTTATCGACCGTAAAGTCGCTACTGTTAGTGATTCTTCTGGCCAGGAAGTTGCTCCACTTACATTTAAACCAGAGGGCGACAATATTGCTCGCTTGGGTGATTTCAGCTTCATGATTGGACAAAACCTGAATGTGCTTCGCACAATTGGTGAGATGAGCCCTGACAGCACATTAAAAGTGACCTTTAAGCCTGCTGAAGGGTCAACAGGTTCTGCCAGCTTCACAATCAAACGTCTGGCGTCTGCCTCTTAATTGGGAATGTTATAGAGAAAGTGCTTTTTTACCTCCTTTTTTGAAACACTTTTTCTCTGTGTCAAATGCAAAAAGAGCGCCTATCTTAAGATAGGCGCTCTTTTCAGATGAAAAACCTATAATATTTAGGATTTCATGTCATTTAGGGCTTTTCTTACACCCTCTGCCCATTCCGGATCAGCTTTTTCAAAATGACCTAATTGACGGTCAATAATATGTTGTGGAACGCCCTGCATATCCCCAGCGAAATTTTTATAGAAACGCTGTTTTTGCTCTTCGTTAAAAAGATGAAACAGCGCTGCAGGCTGAGCATAATCATCACCATCGCTGCGATGGTCATAATAGGTAGCATCCCCACTAACACGCAATGGCGGTTCGGCCTCTTTCAGATCCTGCACAGGTCCATCAAAAGAGTTTGGCTCGTAGAAATCTCCATCCCCATTTTTAGGCTCATCAAAACGCATTTGTCCGTCTAGATGATAGTTTTTTACAGGAAATTTGGGACGATTAATTGGTAACATTTCATAATGTGTCCCCACACGATAACGGTGTGCATCTGCATAGGCAAAAACACGTCCCTGCAACATTTTATCGGGTGAGTAACCAATACCTGGCACGATGTTGGACGGTGAGAAAGAAGATTGCTCAACTTCAGCAAAATAATTTTCTGGATTGCGGTTAAGCTCTAAAACACCGACCTCTATAAGAGGATAATCTTTGTGACTCCAGACTTTCGTCACATCAAACGGATTAAACGAAACACGTTCTGCTTCGGCTTCTTCCATCACCTGGATGTAAAGAGTCCAGCGAGGGAAGTCCCCTTTCTCAATTGCCCCATATAAATCTTCCTGGGCATTGTCACGTGTTTGGGCAATAACAGCAGCGGCTTCTTCATTTGTGAAAAATTCGTTGCCTTGCTGTGTTTTAAAGTGGAATTTAACCCAGTAGCGTTCACCTTTGTCATTCCACATAGAAAAAGTATGGCTGCCAAACGCATCCATATGGCGATACCCACGGGGAATACCACGATCCGAATATAAGATCGCTACCTGATGTAAACTTTCGGGGCTTAAAGACCAAAAGTCCCATTTTGCTGTAGGTGAATGTAGGTGCGTTTTGGGATGGCGTTTTTGCGTATGAATAAAATCAGGAAATTTTATAGGATCACGCACAAAGAAAACTGGCGTGTTATTTCCTACAAGATCCCAGTTACCGTCTTCTGTATAAAACTTCATGGCAACACCGCGTACATCGCGCTCTGCCTCTGCCCCCCACTTTCTGGAGCAACGACAGAAAACCGAAGAAACATGTCCGTTTTTTTGCCGACTTTAGAAAATATGGATGCTTTCGTATATTTGGTAATATCGTGCGTAACGGTCAAAGTGCCATGTGCACCTGAACCCTTTGCATGAACTGTGCGCTCAGGAATTCGTTCGCGGTTTTGGTGAGCCAATTTTTCAATAAGTTGATAATTTTCCAGCAGGAGTGGTCCTCTTTTACCTGCTGATTTACTATCTTCGTTACTAACCCACGGGGCGCCTGCTGTAGTACGTATGATGTTGTCAGCCATAACAGTCTCCTTTTAGTTTTCCCTCTAGGCACTGCTCATCATGATAAAATTCTGATCCTATTTTTTCTTCGCTATCAAATAAAATAACACGATGAACTATTGCCCAATTTTTGAGGGACTAGGACTTAAGTAAGCTAAACAACAAAACGTTAAACTCTCGTTTAAATGAATGATTGTTTCTTTTGCTCAGCAAAACTTGATCTATAAAAGACGTGCCAGTTTCATGAAAATGAAGGTCACAGCCATAGACAAAAAACAGATTCCTCCGGCAATGATCGTTCCTATTCTGCCTTCAGCAAGAAACATGCCTCCCGTATTCATGCCAAAAAAGCCAGTTACAAAAGTAGCCGGAAGCATCAAGGTCGTCATGACTGAAACAATGTAGAGACGTCTATTCGTTTCTTCTGCCTGACTTGCAGCTAACTCATCTTGTAAAGACCGCGCCCTATCGTGAAGAGCAATCAGATCATCCAAAGCAGCATGAACTTGACGTTCACCCCGATCACGCAAGTCATCTTCTGCCCAATCTGGCAGCTCCAAATCCTCATCACGCAGCACACGATCAACGGGCACCATAGCTCTGCGTAATTCTGTTGTGCGACGACGTACTTTACCAACAATACTTCCCAGATGCCCTAAATCGTGACCCCGCTCACTCAGTAAAAGCACGTCTTCTGCACGGTCAAGCTCATCATCAAGCTGGCCTAACTGACGGCGCACTGTACTTGTAAAATCTCTCAAAACCATATCCACAACACCAGCCGGATTACGTGGTACATAGTCATTATTAAGAGTTCGGTACGCGACACCTAAAATAGGAATAGGTGTGCGACGCGTGGTAATGAGCAAATCCCGCCGCATAGCAAAACGCCACGCACAAATTTCGCGATCCTCTTCTGCCAAGGCATCATCAAAAGCGGGGAAGGACCCCAAACTATATCACCAGAAGCTTCTAGGGCTATGCCATATTCCGTTTCTGCCAACATTGCCCCCACATCTTCGGGAAGGCTAGGAAGCCGTGCAACATTAGCCCGTGCAGAACTATGAACCATGTCGAAATGGAGCCAAAACCAACTACCCTCTTGCTGCATACTCCCAACCAGATGGGGTTGCGCAAGCGTGCTGGAATCGAGAATGGTCTTAACTTCAGAGGCTTCTAAAGAGCGTATCCCCGCTCCTGGAGTTGCACAGATAGCCCAAACCAAACCCTGGGTAATGGGAGGACGTCCTTCTTTTTTGAGAGAAGGATCGAGTACAACAAAAGGGAAGCTACGAACGGTGCTGTCAGACACGGCTTACTCCCCATCGCAAAAAACGTTGCAGTTTAATGTAATAAACAAACTACCTTAAAACCCAATAAAGATGAATGCCCCTTAATTGGGCACTCTTCTATATATTATAAAGGAAGGCTTGAACAAATTTTTAATTTTTCTATATACCTTATTTCAAACATTAACATTTATTACTTTCATATAATATATATGCCACATTAAAACACTATAAATATTATATCTATTTATATTATTATAATAATTATAGGTAAAAATTAATAATTATAATTTAATATAATAAAATATAAATTTTTTGTTTTATAGATTATAAGCATGTTTTCATTATTTATATTATCATTACTTCATATGATATACGTATAAACAATAATGTTACTCATTTCTCTTTGATTTGTAAAGAAGACTAGCCTTTTAAGTCCGTTTAGGGTTTCATGCACAAGATAGTAGAATTTTAAGGAAGTGATTATGCCTAATCATGATTATAAAGTACGCGATATCTCCCTAGCTGACTGGGGTCGCAAAGAAATTTCTATTGCTGAAGGTGAAATGCCGGGTCTAATGGCCCTTCGTGCGGAATATAAAGGACAAAAGCCCCTTAAAGGCGCCCGGATCGCCGGCTGTCTGCATATGACCATCCAGACAGCTGTCTTGATCGAAACACTTATCGATCTCGGTGCTACAGTTCGCTGGTCTTCTTGCAATATTTTCTCGACCCAAGACCAGGCTGCAGCAGCCATTGCAGCAGCTAATATTCCTGTTTTCGCATGGAAAGGTCTTACAGAGGAAGAATTTGTCTGGTGCATTGAACAAACCATTAAAGGCCCAGATGGATGGACACCAAACATGATCTTAGATGATGGCGGTGACCTGACAGCCATGATGCATGATAAGTACCCGGAAATGCTAAAAGATATTCGTGGCCTTTCCGAAGAAACAACAACAGGCGTTCATCGTCTGTGGGAAATGGCACGCAAAGGCACATTAAAAGTTCCTGCCTTTAATGTGAATGACAGCGTTACCAAATCTAAATTCGATAATCTTTATGGCTGCCGTGAAAGCCTTGTAGATGCGATTCGCCGCGGTACTGACGTCATGATGTCAGGTAAAGTTGCCGTCGTTGCCGGGTATGGTGACGTAGGTAAAGGTTCAGCGGCCTCTCTTCGAAATGCAGGCTGCCGCGTTTTAGTCACAGAAGTAGATCCAATCTGCGCCCTTCAAGCCGCTATGGAAGGCTATGAAGTTGTGACTATGGAGGAAGGCGCTCCCAGAGGCGATATCTTTGTCACATGCACAGGTAATATCGACATTATTACACTTGAACATATGCGTGCGATGAAAGATCGGGCAATTGTGTGTAATATTGGCCACTTTGATAGCGAAATCCAGGTTGCTTCATTACGCAACTTTAAATGGAACAACATCAAACCACAGGTAGACGAAATTGAGCTTGCGCCCAATCGTCGAATCATTCTTCTTTCTGAAGGGCGTCTGGTTAATTTGGGGAATGCGACAGGGCATCCCTCTTTTGTGATGTCAGCTTCATTCACAAACCAAACCCTCGCTCAAATTGAGCTTTGGACAGCTAAACCCGGCACTTACGAAAATAAAGTTTACACACTGCCTAAAATTCTTGATGAGAAAGTTGCAGCGCTTCACCTGGAAAAAGTGGGGGCAAAACTGTCAAAAATGACTAAAGAGCAGGCAGACTATATTGGCGTTAAACAAACTGGCCCATTCAAACAAGATTTTTACCGTTACTAAGATAAAGTGATGGGGTACTTCCTACTGCTTACTATTTTATAAAGCAGTAGGGAGGCCTAACATTTTAAAACCTAGGAGTTTTCCATGGGCATTTTTAGTAATATTTTTTCAAAAATCATGAATGTCGCTCACGCAGCTACAAACACAGATAACAAGCCTTCAACGAACTCTCCCTCAACGTCGCAGCCATCGTCACCTGCTCAAAACCAGGCACAAACCCAAGCTGCGCCTCAAACACAACAACAGGCTGCATCCGCCCCCCAACAACATGTTGATGTAGAAGCGATTCTAAAAAACCTCGCTTCCAAGGCGGGTACAAAGTTTAATTATCAAACATCCATCGTTGACCTATTGAAATTATTAAACATGGATAGTTCCCTTGATTCACGTCGCAAACTTGCTGACGAACTTCATTATAGTGGCGATAAAAATAATACCGAGGCCATGAATATATGGCTCATCAAACAAGTTTACGGAAAACTATCTGAAAATGGTGGTAAAGTTCCTGATAACTGGAAAGCTTAACCATTAAAAGAAACCCCGCTCACTCACGTGAGCGGGGTTTTTTTAAGCCAAAACATATTAGGGAAAAGATATTTAAACCTCTAAAAGCAAACGTCTAGGATCTTCTATCAGTTCCTTGATACGTACTAAAAAGCTTACAGCTTCTTTCCCATCAATCAGGCGATGGTCATATGAGAGAGCTACATACATCATAGGCCGTATCACAACCTGCCCATTGCGCGCGACGGGCCGATCTTGGATTGTATGCATACCCAGCACACCTGACTGCGGACGATTAAGAATAGGTGTTGAAAGTAATGAGCCAAATATACCACCATTCGTGATGGTAAAAGTACCCCCTGCAAGTTCATCCAACTTTAAAGCCCCATCACGGGCACGCTTGCCGTAATCAGCCACGTGGCGTTCAAGCTCAGCAAAATTCATGCCGTCAGCATGGCGTATTACAGGGACAACAAGACCGCGTTCCGTACCTACGGCAATGCCCAAATTAACATGATCGCGATAGACAATCTCATTACCATCAATCTGAGCATTAAGTGCTGGATAATCTTTGATTGCCCCAATCACAGCCTTGGCAAAAAAAGACATAAATCCAAGGCGGGTGCCGCTATTTTTCTTTTCAAAAATATCACGATATTGCGACCGTAATTCGCGCACATTCCCCATATCAACTTCGTTGAATGTCGTAAGAATAGCCGCTGTATTTTGAGCTTCTTTTAAATTACGCGCTATCGTCTGCCGTAAGCGACTTAATGGAACACGCCGCTCCCCTTCCTGACTAGTAGTCTCCTGAAAGGACCCGGACGATTTAATGTCTGTTTTATGAGGTACGGCTTCTTTTTCTTTTGTCTCGGCAGGCCGCTCAACTGACGGAGACACCTCTTTGGAAACCGGAGCCTGCTTTTCTGCTAGCTGAGATAGAGGAGCTTTGGTTTCATCTAGGCGCGCAATAAGCTGGTCAACAGCAACATCAACACCCTCATCTAACAAAGCTTCAATACGGCCTGCAACTGGAGCAGGAATTTCAAAACTAACTTTGTCAGTTTCAAGTTCGAGAACAATATCGCCCGCCTGGACATACTCACCCGTTTTTTTGTACCACTTTGCTATAGTCGCACTGGTAAGACTTTCGCCTAATGGGGGTACTCGGATCTCAATTGTCATCTTGCTTCCTGCCTTAATGACCTGAAAAAAGCCTTAAGCTTGCTTAATTAGGATTCGGAATAAATTTCTTTCATCCATAAAGATAGAATGTGTTTCTATAACAGACACCCATTAAAAAAGCACGCTCTCACCCTGCTATGTTCATTTTGCCCAAAAAAGAAAAAAAATTGAAACTATTTGTCATATTAACTTGACACAGTTTAATTGCTTGCCTAATCCGTTAGCCAGACTTTGAAATCGCCATTGAGCTTTTTAAAAAGTCATTATCCTCCGATCCGGATGGCACCTTACGCCCTGATAAAAAACTTTTTCCCTTACTTTGCCAAGGGAAGACGAGTTTTTTAGGGTATCCTTACTATCAGTTGTGTCACATAGTCATATGTCTCTTATGCTGATTGCGGTGCCTCCTTTTTCTTACGATCCTCTCCACTGGGGCATATCAAGGCGCATATTTTCATGCATCTCGCCGAACTTAAGAAGAAGTCTCCTACCGATCTTCTGGCTTTTGCTGAAGAATTAGAGATCGAGAACACTTCGTCCTTGCGCAAGCAAGACATTATGTTCGCTATACTCAAAACTCTAGCGGACCGTGAACAATCTATTTACGGAGAAGGCACTCTCGAAATCCTACCTGATGGGTTCGGCTTTCTACGTAGTCCTGAAGCTAATTATCTCCCCGGTCCTGACGATATTTATGTGTCTCCAGCGCAAGTGCGCCGTTTTGGGCTGCGTCCAGGAGATACAGTTGAGGGAGAAATTCGGGCTCCACGTGATGGCGAGCGTTATTTTTCTTTACTCAAAGTAAACGCCATCAATTTTGAGCCCCCCGAAATTGTCCGCACACGGATTAATTTTGATAATTTAACGCCGCTTTATCCTGAGCGTCGCCTTAAAATGGAAGTTGAGCAGAAAGAAGACACTGCCACTCCTGTAAAAGGTGGCAAAGGGAAAAAAGATCAGCGCGATTATACCTCGCGCGTTATTGATCTCGTTTCACCTATTGGGATGGGACAGCGTGCTCTGATTGTTGCCCCACCTCGCACGGGTAAGACGGTTATGCTGCAAAGCATCGCCTCCTCAATCACAGCCAACCATCCAGATGTATTCCTGATCGTTCTTCTTATTGATGAACGCCCTGAAGAAGTCACTGATATGGCACGTTCTGTGCGTGGTGAAGTGATTTCATCTACTTTTGATGAGCCTGCAACGCGCCACGTACAAGTTACAGAGATGGTGCTAGAAAAAGCAAAACGTCTCGTTGAACATAAACGCGACGTTGTGATCTTGCTTGACTCAATCACACGTCTCGCTCGTGCTTATAACACTGTTGTTCCATCATCAGGTAAAGTCTTAACTGGCGGTGTTGATGCGAACGCTCTGCAAAGGCCAAAACGCTTTTTTGGTGCTGCGCGTAATATCGAAGAAGGTGGATCACTCACCATCATTGCAACAGCCCTTATTGATACAGGCTCGCGTATGGATGAAGTGATCTTTGAAGAGTTTAAAGGCACAGGCAACTCGGAACTTATTCTGGACCGCAAGCTTGCTGATAAACGTACTTTCCCAGCAATCGACATTACGAAGTCTGGTACGCGTAAAGAAGAATTGCTGGTCGATCGTGCTTCGCTCTCCAAAATGTGGGTCCTACGTCGTATCCTGGCTCCTATGGGCACAATGGATGCGATGGACTTCTTGCTTGATAAGCTCCGTTACAGCAAATCAAATCAAGATTTCTTTGATGCAATGAATAACTAAACTTTTTAAAAGCCTCTCTTTTTTGAGAGGCTTTTTTTTAATCTGATTGCCAAAATGAGACCGCTTAAAGGCCTTTTTCCAATTCCAAAAGCCAAGCTTTATCATCCACGCCGTCAAACGCGGAATAACCCGTTAGGCCATTTCGTCCAATCACACGATGACATGGGACGATAAGAGGAATAGGATTTAGCCCTACAGCATGCCCTACAGATTGAGGTGAACCCCCAACTTTTTTGGCGAGGTCACCATAAAAACATGTTTCTCCATAAGGGATAGTACGAAGAGCTTCCCAGACACGCAGTTGATAAGCGGTACCGAAAAACTTTACGGGCACATCACTAAAATCTATGGCGTGCCCCTCAAAATAATCTTGTAAAAGTGAGACAACATGCTCTAACAGAGCCGTTTTTTCCTGATCACGTCCCTGGCCTTCATCAAGAGAAACAATAGCTCCATCATCTTCACTAAGACTGAGCGTTCCGAATGGTGACTGAAAAGATAATTGTGGCATGAAATTAAGAGTGCCTTTTCTTATGATGAGCGTCAATAAAGCTGATTTTCTTTTTAGAGTGCGCTAAGAGGGATTCATGAATTCCATAAAAGACCCCGAAACAAGCACCATATTTGCCTTGGCCACTGGTTTGGGACGCGGCGCCATAGCTATTATGCGTGCCAGCGGCCCTCTTTGTGCTACAATTTTAGAGGCCCTGGCGGGCCCCTTACCTAAAGCGCGCTATGCAACATTGCGCTTTTTACGTCATAAGGGTGATGTACTCGACCACGCCCTTCTTTTATGGTTTCCTGGACCTCATTCTTATACTGGAGATGATAGTTTTGAGCTGCATCTTCATGCAGGGCCGGCTATTATAGAAACCGTTTCTAACGCTCTTATTGATCTTGGGGCACGCCCTGCCGAAGCTGGAGAGTTTACGAAAAAGGCCGTACAAAAGGGCCGGCTTGATCTTTTACAAGCTGAAGCTATTGCTGATTTAGTCGATTCCGAAACACAATCTCAACGAAAGCAAGCCCTTCGTCAGGCCGATGGCGCTTTGAGCCATTTATATCAGCAATGGGCACAACGTCTGCGCTCTGTTTTGGCACAGCAAGAAGCCCTTATTGATTTTCCTGACGAAGATCTTCCACCAGAAGTTGAAAATGCTTTAGCTCAGGAATGTTCCTCTTTACTGACAGAAATTAATAACCACCTTCAAGATGAACGGGGTGAACTGACCCGTAATGGCTTAATAATTGTCATTGCTGGCTCACCTAATGTTGGAAAATCAAGCCTCCTTAATGCCTTAAGCGGAGAAGAGGCCGCTATTGTAACTCATCAGGCGGGCACAACACGCGATGCCATTAGTGTGGATTGGGTACTTGATGGGATCAAATTACGCCTGGTAGATACCGCTGGATTACGTGAAACTGATGACGTGATTGAGGCTGAAGGTATAAAACGCGCCCTGCAGCATGTTGAAAAAGCAGACCTCGTGCTCCATCTTCTTGGCCCAGGTGAAAATGCCGAGGCTTTAGTGCCTAACGAAATTTTGCTACGCACCAAAACAGATCTTTCTCCTGCTCTTCCTCATGAATTAGGGATTAATACCAAAGAGGAGACAGGATTAGAGCCACTGAAAAAACGCCTGAAAGATCATTTAGCCCAGATTCTATTAGAAAGATCGGCACCACCTCTTACCCGTGCCCGTCATCGTGCGGGGTTGGAAGAAACAAAACGCCACCTTATAAACGCACAATCTGCGTCTTGGCCTGAATTGCGGGGTGAGGAATTACGCCTTGCCATGTTATCTCTTGGGCGCTTAACCGGCCATGTCGATATAGAAGCTCTTTTAGACAGTATTTTTAGTCAGTTTTGCATTGGGAAATAAAACGTCATGACCACCTCATATGATGTTATTGTCATTGGCGGTGGGCACGCAGGCTGTGAGGCCGCTGCTGCCTCTGCCCGCTTTGGAGCACGCACGCTCCTTCTCACCCATCATTTTGCTACAATCGGCACAATGTCCTGCAACCCTGCTATTGGGGGGATCGGCAAGGGGCACTTAGTGCGTGAAATTGATGCACTCGATGGGCTTATGGGTAAGGCTGCTGACCAGGCAGGCATCCACTTTAAGCTTCTTAATCGCTCAAAAGGCCCCGCAGTGCATGGGCCACGTGCGCAAACAGATCGCTATCTTTACCGCAATGCCATTCAAAAGCTGCTTGCCCAGACACCCAATCTTTTTATTGAAGAAGGTGCGGTAGGCGATCTGATTGTTAAAGACGGTGCTGTCAGAGGCGTTATTTGTGAAGATGGACGCACTTATCATGCCGGTGCCTGTGTACTGACAAGTGGAACATTCTTACGCGGTGTGATTCACACTGGCAAAGTTAAAGAAGCGGCTGGCCGGATTGGAGAAGCGCCTGCCACAAAGCTCGGTGAAAGACTTGAGGCATTATCTCTTAAAATGGGGCGCCTCAAAACGGGTACCCCTCCTCGGATAGCACGTGATAGTATTGATTGGGAAAATCTTCCTGCTGACCCAGGCGATCATGATCCTGAACCTTTCAGCACCCTAACCACCTCTCTGCCTAATGAACAGTTAGTTTGTCGTATTACACAAACGACAAAACAGACCCATGATATTATCAAAGAAAATCTTCATCTTTCTGCTATGTACGGAGGTGAGATTGTAGGAAGAGGTCCGCGTTATTGTCCTTCTATCGAGGATAAGATCGTTCGTTTTGCAGAAAAAGATAGTCATCAAATCTTTTTGGAACCAGAAGCCCTTCCCGGCAATCCTGGATCTGATCTTGTCTATCCTAATGGGATTAGTACATCTCTCCCTGCAGAAATTCAAAAGCTTATCATTGCGTCTATGCCGGGGCTTGAAAAAGCAAAAATCGTTACACCCGGCTATGCTGTCGAATATGATTATGTTGACCCACGTGAACTTCGCCCCTCTTTAGAGCTACGTCAGCTTCCAGGTCTTTATCTGGCGGGGCAAATTAACGGCACAACAGGATATGAAGAAGCTGGTGCACAGGGTCTTTTAGCTGGGCTCAATGCAGCACGCTCTGTTGGAGGAAATGACCCTCTCATTTTAAAAAGACATGAATCTTATTTAGGGGTTATGATTGACGACCTCACATTGCACGGTATTAGTGAGCCTTATCGCATGTTCACCTCGCGTGCAGAATATCGCCTCATATTACGCGCTGATAATGCTGACTTACGCTTAACGGCAAAAGGAATTGAAGCGGGGTGTGTCGCTAAAGAGCGTCAGGACCATTTTGTTGAGCTACAGCAATCTATTGATGTGGCAATGGCCAAAGCACAGGAAAAAATATTCCTTCCTCAACATCTAAATGATAAGGGGATTGATGTTTCTCAAGATGGAAAAAGACGCAATTTATTAGATGTTTTTGCAACCCAGGCCTCTATGGAAGCGCTCTATAGTCTGGCACCCTGGTTTGCTGAACTCCCCGCACGTATTCGTCGTCATATTGAAACTGAAGCTCGTTATGGCGGCTATTTGCGCCGGCAGGAACGCGACATAGCACAATTACAGCAGGAATCTTCACTTCGCCTTCCTGATGATCTTGATTATAGTAAAATTGGTGGCTTAAGCCGAGAAATGCAAGAAAGACTTTCTCAGGCTCGCCCCCCGGATTTTGGTGCAGCACAAAGGGTGCGTGGTTTAACGCCAGCAGCTCTAATTGCTGTACTTGCTTATATGAGAGGGCGTTCATGACGAACATAGCCGTTTCACGTGAAACAAAAGAGAAGCTGGATATTTTTTCTCAGCTTTTGCAGCAATGGAATAACAAGATTAATCTTGTTAGCCCCCATGATATAGCGTCTCTTTGGCAACGCCATATTGAAGATAGCCTCCAACTTGTCCCTCACATCACGCCTGATAGTACAATTACCGATCTGGGTTCAGGCGGCGGATTTCCTGGGCTTATAATAGCTATAGCAACAGGTAATCCTGTTACCCTTATTGAGTCTGATCAGAGAAAAGCCGCCTTTCTTCGAGAGGCTAATCGTCTTTGCGGGGCCAAAGCAACGATTATGGCCAAGCGTATTGAAGACGTAACACTTGCTCCTTCTGATATCATAACAGCCAGGGCTCTCGCTCCCTTAAAGACACTTTTAGGATGGGCGTATCCTCTTTTAAAAGAAAACGGATTTTGTCTATTTTTAAAAGGACAAAAAACGTCTGAAGAGTTGACCAATGCGGCCAATGACTGGCAGATAAATTACGAAACCTTCCCGAGCGTGACAGCGCGTGACGGCGTGCTCCTTAAAATTAGTGAAATAAGACGTGTCTAAAACCACATCATCCAATACCCAAATTATTGCTATTGCCAACCAAAAAGGCGGTGTAGGAAAAACGACTACAAGCCTGAATTTGGCTGCGGCACTAGCACGTCATAAGCGTGTGCTTTTGGTTGATCTTGACCCTCAGGGCAATGCGTCAACAGGTTTGGGTATTGATTATAGCCAACGCGAAAAAGGGAGTTATAACGCTCTTTTGGGAGAAGATGATTTCACATCTCTTCCTCGTCCCAGCAATATTACACAATTAGATGTCATTCCGGCTAATGCTGATTTGGCTGGGGCCGAAATTGAGATGATTGATCAAGAAAGGCGTGAATATCGCCTCCATGACGCCCTACAGGCTGTCGAAGGGCCTTATGATGTTATTCTCATAGATTGCCCACCAAGCTTAGGTTTGCTTACATTAAATGCCTTGGTGGCAGCTCAGAGCGTTTTAGTACCCTTACAATGCGAATTTTTTGCCCTGGAAGGCATTAGCCAACTTTTACGCACGATAGAACGCGTTCGCATGGCTTTTAACGCAGACCTTCATCTCGAAGGAATTGTGCTCACCATGTATGATAAACGAAATAAGCTTTCTAACCTTGTTGCAGAAGATGCCCGTAACTTCTTTGGTAACCAGGTTTATGATACGATCATACCGCGTAATATCCGTATTTCTGAAGCGCAGAGTTTTGGTAAATCGGTTCTGGATTATGATAAACGCTCTAAAGGGGCCACAGCCTATTTGTCTCTCGCTGAGGAACTCTTAAAACGCTTAAAGGGGAAAAAGGCCAATGGCTAAAAAAGATTCATCACCCCGTTTAGGACGTGGTCTTGCGGCTTTATTGGGGGATAAAGCGCCTCAACTAAGCCGGGTTAGTACCCCCTCTCCCCGTAATGCCTCGTCATATCAGCAAACTACATTATCAATTGATCTTTTAGCACCCAGTCCTTTTCAGCCACGCAAAAATATGGATAGTGCTAAATTAGCTGAGCTAGCCGATTCCATACGCTCACGTGGTGTGCTTCAGCCCTTACTCGTACGGCCTGACCCACAAAATAATGGGCATTATCAGATCATAGCTGGTGAACGTCGCTGGCGCGCCTCTCAGCAAGCCGGGTTGCATGAAGTGCCGGTTCATATCAAGCAACTTGATGATAGTGATGCCATGGCTGCAGCTATGGTAGAAAACCTGCAACGCTCTGACCTTAACCCTATAGAAGAAGCTGAGGGTTTACAGAGACTGATTGATGATTATCACCTGACACAAGAGGAATTAGCAGGGGCTTTAGGAAAATCCCGCTCGCATCTGGCTAACACACTCAGGCTCCTTAATTTGCCTGAAGCCGTAAGGCAACATTTACGCGATGGTTTGTTAAGTGCTGGCCATGCACGAGCTTTATTGGCGCATCCTGACCCGGTTGCCGCTATGAAGATTGTTTTAGAAAAAGGCCTTAGCGTTCGTCAGACTGAAGTCCTGGCTGTGCAAAGTCAGAATGCACAGGCACGCGAAAAACCACAATCTGCAAGAGAGGCTGACATTCTCAAAATTGAGGATGATTTATCTCAACGTCTGGGTCTAAAAACCAAAATTACATTTAATGGAAAAAAAGGAAGCTTGAAGGTCAATTATGACTCATTAGAGCAATTTGAGACTCTTCTGCAGCTTCTCAAACATGGTTTTCAGGGGAAGCAGATTTAAACAAAAGAAAAATTTTACCCTCTTCCCTCTTGTCCAATGAGAGGGAGGCTGTTAGAAAATCGCTTGTCTCTTTTAGAGATATTGAATATGGGCACATAGCTCAGTTGGTAGAGCAGCTGACTCTTAATCAGCGGGTCCTAGGTTCGAACCCTAGTGTGCCCACCATATTCGAATAATTTCCGCTAAAATTAAAGAACCGGGCTTTAAAGCCCAGCTCCAAGCCTGCATCGTCAGGCTCTTTAATAAAAAATTATCTAAGATAATCAAACAAGTTTTAGTGAATTAACCCTTGTCTTGATAGAGCGCGTTCGCATAGTCTTAAAATAAGACTTAAAGAGAGTATTTCTTACACTCTCCTAAACTAAAACGGAATATTTTAAGATGTTTGATAGGGAAAGCCCTTCCATTGACCCCCAACAAGGCCGCAAACAACCTGTTATTGCTTTGATTGGCTCAGATGGGAGTGGAAAATCGACTGTCGGGCAAGTACTTTATGAAGAAATGAATAAAAATCGTCCTACCGCTTTTTGCCATCTCGGAAAGCAGGCTGGAAATCTTGGGCGATATATTAAGACTATTCCTATTATCGGACCTATTTTTACCAAACGTAATGAAAAAGAGCATAAGCGTTTAAAAATTAAGAAAAATTCTAGTTTTTTAGCCACATTCGTTGAATTTGTTATGTCTATGAGGCGCGTTTTTCGCTTCGCCCGAATGAGATGTTATCACGCACGTGGCTTTGCTATTTTAACTGACAGATTTCCTCAAAACCTTATCCCTGGCCCTATGGATGGACCGTCTTTAGCTAATCTTTCTTTTAAAGGAAGATTTCTTCATCTCCTTATGAAGATCGAAAATATTTTATATAGACGTATGTCACATTTTAAGCCGGATCTTGTGATTCGGCTTAATGTCGACCTTGAGACGGCAATGAGTCGCAAACCCGATCATAAAAGCTATAAATTGGCACGTAAAATTTCTGATGTTGGCAGATTAACCTTTGACGGGGCACCAATATTAGATCTCAATGCGACAGACCCTCTTGAAGAGGTTCTGGCACAGGCTAAAAAGGCTGTTGCCAGCGTTCTGGAAGCTTATCCTCACAAAACAAGATAGTGACAATATCATGCCGTCTCAGCCTAAAATTCGTTATGGCCACCTTATTGCTCTTGTTGGATGCGATGGCTCAGGTAAATCTAGCCTAAGTGCTGACCTGGTGCGTATTCTTGGACGGAATAGAAAAACCGTCTATGGCTATCTTGGACTAGGATCGGGTGATCTTGGAAGGCGCATAGGACAATGGCCTCTTCTCGGCCCTCTCCTCGAAAAAAAACTTACGAGTAAGGCAAAAAAAACACGCACTAAAGGTGAGAAAATACCGGGCTTTATAACGGCTTTGGTTGTATTTATATTTTCTCTTATCCGCCTGAAACGTTTTAGACGTGTAAAGAAAGCTGTAGAAAAAGGTTATCTGGTCATCACAGACCGCTACCCTCAGGCAGAAATAGCTGGTCAATGTGATGGTCCGGGTCTTTCAGCCGCTCGTACAAATAACCCTTTTATTAGGGCTATGGCCTTAATAGAAAAACGTCTCTATCTGAAAATGGCCGCTTTTAAGCCTGATCTCATTATCTTTTTAGAAGTTGATGCGCAGACAGCACATCAAAGAAAACCAGATCATGATATCGAAGCTCTTCAAACTAAAATCGATATCATGCCTCATATAACATTTAATGGCGCTCCTAAAAAAATTATTGACGCCTCACAGCCTTATGACAAGGTAAAGCAAAATGTAATCGCCAAGCTTAGTGCTGCCAAATTTTTATAAAACTTATACCTGTTTTTCTTTGTTTAAAAAGCACTGGATGCGTTCAGCCAGATCTCCTGGGAAGGGGACACTGTTTTTATAATAACCCTGTTTATCAACATAACGCTTTTCGACCAGCTCATCATGCATATCACCCATAATGCCGTTCATGGTCGCCAAATAAGCTGAAAACCGATCCAATTTGGGCGATGGTCTGATTGTTCTAAGAGTATCGTTAAAAGCAACACGACGGCTGATGATTTTGCGCATGAGATGAAAATCGTGAGCTGCCAGTTTATTTTGTTTTTTGAAAAGCTTTTCTAATTTTTGATTTTCACGCCTGTGATAAGCCCTTAATCCTGCTGGGGACTCAGCTCTGAAATCGGTAAGTTCTCTTGCTATGAGCCAATAGCAAGAAGGCGATAAAATCAGCCATAATATGAGACCATATATCAGCGTTGCAAAACGCTGAGTATTTTTAAAAGCGTCCTGCATCTTACCCATAAGGATAATGACCTTATGAAAAAGCTTTGGATAACGGTGACGCTTATCAAAATTATTGCACGCAAAACGCATATGCTTAAACCGTGCACGAGCATATTTGAAGGCCAGGCGTTCTTCCTCAGTAGCGCTTCCGGTAAAGGCTATTTTGGCAATCAGACTACGAAACTGCTCAAAATCTACCCCACGTTCCAAAAGCTGCCAGCATAAATCGTAAGAAGCTTCTATCTCTTCAGCCGTATAGTCTGCTTCTATAACTTCATCACTCAATGACGCATTAAGATTAATAACATCATCTAACAGAACATGCTCAAAAACTGTGTCTAAAGTTTTCTGTGGGAAGATTGTCTTCTCTAGGGAAGGCCGCATACGAAGTCCCTTCGTCATACATAAATTAAGCAATAATCTTCAGGAACCGCGTATCTCGCGTTCATGTGGTAAAATAATGTGACGTCTCCTTATAAAGGTCACTATAGCAATGACAACATTTATTAAAGCACCAAATAATGTTCCTATGGCAAAGGCCAATCCTGCTCCGTCCAGGCCGTAATTATGGCTCATATAAATGAGAAGGACTGTATAAAATAGTGAAGAAATTAACTGTGTGCCCGTAAGCACCTTAAATTTTCCTGCTGTATAAAGAAGCCCATAAAGAGGAAAAGCAGCCATATTAAACACAAGGGAGGGCGCCATCCACAACATAAGGGTTGCAGCCTCTCCATAGCGATGGCCAAACAGACTAATAACTGGTTTCCCACCAATATAAACAATGAGAGAAACCACTATACCAAGACAAGCTCCTAAGAAACTCATCTTGGCGGCTAATTTCCATGGTTTTGTGGTTCGCGTATCCAAACGCGCAACTTCAGGATAATAGCTCTTTTCTAAAAGACGCACAGGCCGTTGCACAGCGTCAATAAATGTCACAGCTAAGCTATAAAGACCGGCTGCCGCTGTGCCTAAAGTTCGACCAATAAGAAGGTTGCTGAGAGACCCCCACACAGAGGTTAAAACTGTGTTAACACTTGTGAGCCACACAAAGCTCCACATTCCCTTGGGCATATTACGTGCTGCCTTTAGGAGGCTGGGCTTTAAGGCCCCTTGAATGTTTCTGCGTTTTAACTCTTTCCAGCAACAGGTAAATACATATAAATCTGCCGCTAAAACCCCTGCATACCAGGCTACAACAAAGCCTGTCAGCCCCCATCCCATCACTAATGTCAGAACACTTAAAGTTGTTCTAACCATGGGTGAGACAATTTGTTGTCTGCTAATAACATCGACCCGGTCAAAGAGCCTCAAAATGCCGTAAGGACTTGAACAGGTCAAAAATGGAATGAGTGTGCAGTAGAAAAAAGCCAAAGCACGATGCTCTGGGTGAACACCTAAGTGAGGTCCTAAAAGTAACAAGACAGCCATGCCTACAATCATGGAGGCAAAACCAGCTAATAAATCTAACCCTACAGAAAATTTTGTCGCTGTTTTAACACGGTCTACTTCACCCTGCTGCCAGGGAATAGAACCATAGTGCAAAATAACCTGCCACCCCTGAAATTGTCCTATATCGGCAATAAGCTGAGCATAGGCCTTAATCAGAATTAAAACACCAAACTCACTTGGTGACATGGCATGTGTAGCGCATGCTAAAGCGCCAAGGCCTAAAAGAGCCCCTACAAGTTTGCCTGAAGCCAACCTGCCAGCATTTTTTAAGACCAGCTTAAAAAGGTCATCTTTAAACCAGCGCTTCACTCAGCACTCTCCTCAAAATGTGAGAGGGTATTAACCATTATGACACGCCACTGCCCATCAATATGCTCCAGAGCAGTAACCGATAAATTTTGTATTACAAAATGTAAAGCAGATGTAGCAGAAATACCTAATGCATGGGCCAACGCCATGCGTATAGCCCCACCATGACTGATGATAATGGTCTCTTTTCCTAAATTTTTATCTGCCCAATAGTCTAATGCAGTCCCTACACGTTTTTGAACATCTTCCATACTCTCTCCCTGTGGAGGGCGCTCCGTTGCTGATAATGGCCAAAAATAATGAGGGTTTTGCTCAGGGTAGAGTGAAAAATCCTGGTGAGGCAAACTGCTCCATTCACCCAAAGACTGCTCTATAAAACCAGATTCTATTTGTAACGTGCCTTCAAAATTCCCTGCTTTTTTTATAGCTTCTGCTGTGTGAATCGCTCTTTTTAAAGGCGATGATATCCAATCAGCATTTTTGGGCAAACGACAGGCCAAACGTTCATATATGGGCTCTTGCTGCCTTAAAGAAGTCGGACATAATGGCACATTATCAGCACCATACATTAGCTTTCTTACCGAGGAATCAACCACTGCATGACGAATTAACCAAAAGCGTGTTACATTTTCCTGTAGCTGAGGGCCATCAAGAAAATGAGCCTGAAGTTTTTTTGAGGAACTTATTCTATCATTCACAAAATTTTCTTTTGCCGCCTCCATTTAAAGCGCATTATTAAAGGGTAACTTTCTCTCAATAAAGGATTAATTACCTCAATTTTTACTTTAAAGCGTGGCAAAGCTTGAATGCCCTTGTTCATTGAAGCTTTTCAAGGTGCAGAAAACAGCATTTCCTTTCTTTCCTTGAGTTTAGCCTTTTTGGGAACACATTAAAATATTAATTTATAGTTTATAAACATATCTTATAAGATTAACTTAATAGTAACACCTTAGCCTGATTGCTCTATAGCTTTTTTGAGGAAAATGCCTTAAATATTTTGCTAGCAGTCATTTTAAACAATAATTCTTGCCTCGTTTAAGACTGGTTTATTAATGCATATTTTACTGACGGGTGGCTATGGTTTTATCGGCTCTGCTGTAATACGTCACCTCATTAACAAAACATCTCACACTGTTCTTAATGTCGATTGCATGACATATGCTGCTTCGGCTGAGAATCTTTCATCTATTGAGCAGAGCTCACGCTATCAGCATGAACGCGTTGATATTGTTAATGTCAGCGAATTACACCGTCTTTTTGCAACTTATAAACCAGATGCCGTCATGCATCTTGCTGCTGAAAGTCATGTAGATCGTTCAATTGATGATCCAGCAATTTTCATTCAAACCAATATCATCGGCACATACATGCTTCTTGAAGCGAGCCGTAAATACTGGAATAATCTCGAAGCAGAGAAAAAGAACTCTTTCCGTTTTCATCACATCTCTACCGATGAAGTCTTTGGCCATTTGGACATAGAAGCGCCAGCTTTTACGGAACAATCACCCTATGATCCCCGTAGTCCATATTCAGCCAGCAAGGCCTCTTCAGACCATCTGGTAAGAGCCTGGCATAGTACTTATGGTCTCCCCGCATTTGTAACCAACACAACCAATAATTACGGCCCGTGGCATTTTCCTGAAAAACTTATCCCACTCATTATTATAAAAGCCCTCAAAGGGCAGCCTCTTCCCGTTTATGGCAAAGGGAGCAATATTCGCGATTGGCTTTTTGTCGAAGATCACGCAGAGGCTCTTGTTCGTGCCATTGAACGTGGCGTTCCGGGCGAAACTTATGCCATTAGTGGCCGCCAACCATGCTCAAATCTTGAAGTTGTTAAAAAAATCTGTGCTATTCTGGACGAGTTAAAACCCGATCCGGCAGGACCGCGTGAAAGACTTATAAATTTCGTTTCTGACCGGCCTGGTCATGACTTCCGTTATGAAATTAACCCAACCCATGCAGAGCAAGCTCTCGAATGGAAGGCCGCTCATAACTTTGATATGGGCTTGCGCAAAACAATTAACTGGTTCCTCGAAAATGAGAACTGGTGGCAAAATATTCTCGATAAACGTTACACAGGTCAAAGGTTGGGTACGAGGTCATGAAGCCTATGAAAGCCATTCTTCTTTCAGGAGGTTCAGGTACACGCCTGCACCCAATGACATTAGCTATTTCAAAGCAGCTTTTACCTGTTTTTGATAAACCCATGATTTATTACCCGCTCACGACGTTAATTTTGTCGGGTATCAAAGAGATCATGATTATCACCACACCGCATGACCTGCCGCAATTTCAAAAATTATTGGGTGATGGCTCACAATTTGGTGTAGAATTCACCTATCGCACTCAAGCAAAGCCTGATGGCATAGCCCAAGCGTTCCTGATCGCTGCTGATTGGTTAAATAACGCGCCATGCGCCCTTGCTCTAGGTGATAATCTTATTTTTGCCGATGGACTGAGCACAAAATTACAAACAGCCCATGACAGAGAAAGTGGCGCTACAGTCTTTGCTTACCAGGTAAAAGATCCGCAACGTTATGGTGTCATCAGCTTTGATGAAACCGGCAAGGCTCTTTCTATTGAGGAAAAACCGGAACATCCTTCATCGAACTGGGCCGTCACGGGACTTTATTTTTACGATAATAAAGTCTGTGAAAAAGCTGAGAAACTACGCCCCAGCCCCCGTGGTGAGCTGGAAATTACAGATCTCAATAAAATGTACCTTGAAGAAGACAAGCTACATGTTAGTCTTTTAGGACGTGGATGTGCCTGGTTGGATGCCGGCATACCTGACAGTCTTATGCAAGCTGGAACATTTGTACAAGCTATTCAATCCCGACAGGGCATGCTTGTTGGTTCCCCAACAGAGGCTGCATTCCGTATGGGTTTTATCAGCCTTGAGCAACTAAGAGCCCGAGGCGAAACTATGGCCAAAACGGAGTTGGGAAAAATGCTCCTCCGCCTGGCTGATACTCATGAACGTTTCTTTTAAACTTTCGTAAAAGGATACTTCTTATGAAAGTAGTTCCACTCTCCATTCCTGAAGTTATCCTCCTAACACCACCGCGTTTTGGTGATAATCGAGGCTTTTTCTCCGAAACCTATAATTATGATGCGATGGCCAAAGCTGGCCTGACAGAACCATTTGTACAGGACAATCAAAGCCTTTCCCGTCAAAAGGGTGTGGTGCGTGGCCTCCATTGTCAGTTGGATCCTTACGCACAAGGTAAACTTGTTCGTGTTACAAAAGGCGCTATCTGGGATGTAGCTGTAGATGCACGCACAAACTCCCCTACTTACGGGAAGTGGGTAGCTGCCGAACTTTCAGCCGAAAACTGGTCTCAGTTATGGATTCCACCAGGTTTCCTACATGGCTTTGTAACGCTACAGGAAGAAACAGAAGTACTTTATAAATGCACGGCTCTCTATAATAAATCTTCAGAACGCTCCGTTAAATGGGACTGCCCTGAACTTAATATTGAGTGGCCCATAGACCCACAAAATGCTGTTCTTTCAGAAAAAGACCTTGCAGCACCGGGCTTTTCAGCCGCCAAGGGGTGGTTCTCTTACAATAAGGGCTAATTATGTCGTCTGCTCCTTCTATTTTAGTTCTTGGCCGTCAAGGACAACTTGCTACCTCCCTACAAAGACTAGGGGGCCAAAATGTTATTGCTATAGGGCGGCCTGAGTTTGATTTTGCCAATCCTGAAACTATCTCTGATTTATTAAAGCAATATCAACCTGAATTTGTTGTTAATGCGGCGGCATGGACAGCTGTTGATCTTGCTGAAACAGAAATTGAAGGAGCAAAGCAAGGCAACCATCTGGGTCCTGCTTATGTAGCAGAAAAATGCGCTTTACAGCATATTCCTTTTATTCATATCTCCACTGATTATGTTTTTAATGGAAGGAAAGGTCATCCTTATACAGAGGATGATCACGTCACCCCTGAAACAGTTTATGGCCAAACAAAAGCAGATGGTGAAAAAGCTGTTTTGAGCGTGCATCCTCAAAGCATTATTTTGCGTACTTCCTGGGTTTATTCACCTTACGGGCGTAATTTTGTGCGCACAATGATCAACGCAGGAGCAAAAAATCCTGTTCTTAAAGTGGTGAATGATCAAAAGGGTAACCCAACCTCTTCAGACGACCTTGCTCATATTATTTTAGCTATTATTGATAAAGTCCGACAAACTACCTGGATGGACCATTATCACGGTATTTTTCACGCAAGTGGACAGGGTGAAGCGACATGGTTCGATCTTGCAAATACCACCCTTGAAGAAGCTGCTTTACACGGCCAAGCAAAGCCCGACATCCGGCCCGTTTCTACGCTGGACTGGCCAACACCGGCAAAGCGCCCGGCAGATTCACGTTTGGATACAACGAAATTAACACAGGTTTTTGGGCTGCGCTTTCCGTTATGGCGTGAGAGTGTTGCCAAGACTGTACAACAAATCTTTTCCTCTCAAAGAGGATAAAACTCATGTTTTTCTGGAACGATCCTCGAATAGGTCAAGACCCTAACAGGGTACCCGTTATTTCAATGAGAGTGCTTATTGGCATTCACATATTTCTTGTTCTTTTTATCGCGCTCATCCACTGGGGCGCTACCAGTCTTCAAGATTTTTGAAGCTGTCTCCAAGAGCTAAAGCGACCGGCAAGAAAATAAAGTAATACAGCCCCAATACCAATCAAAAAGGCTATTGGGACATCTGTAAACCAGGCCGTAATTAACGCTCCCCATGAGAGTAATAGAGCACTCACTATAGAAAATCCCAGCCCTTTAAGAGGGGTCAAACCTAGCTTTAAAGCTGCTGCTGGGGGACCTATCATTAAGCTAAAAGAAAGTAGTGCTCCGGCCACTTCTGAGCAAGCAGCCGAAGCAAGAGCCACCAGCGCCATAAAGCCATATGAAATGACAGAAAGCTTCACACCACGTGCTTCAGCCAAATCAGGAGCCAAAGTTACAAAAAGTAAGGGGCGCCACAAAATAGCAAGCCCTATGAGGCAGATAAGTGTCACAGCCCCTAAAGCAAGCAAAACATTAAAGCTAAGCCCCAACACATCTCCAAAAAGCAGCGTCGTCGCTTGATTAGAGGCACTATTCGCTTCGTAAAGACAAAAAACCCCTAATCCCAAACTGGCCGCCAAAACAAGCCCTGTCATTGTCTCACGCTGAGAAGAGAGAGGTATAACATGTTTTTTGCGATCTTCCGACGCCATAAAAAATCCAGCAATTAAACTGAATAAAATCATTCCCGCAAAAGGTGAAATCTTAAGCCATAAGGCAGCAGCAGCCCCACTGAACCCTATATGAGGTAAGGCATGAGCAGCAAAAATTTGATGCCGCACCACCATAAACCACCCCAAAGAGCCAGCTAACAAAGAGACAAGAAAACAGCCTAAAAAAGCATGACGCATAAAGTCATAGCTCAACATAAATGCGCCCTTTTTCTAACCTTATCTCCTGAATAGGATAAGACAAACCTTCAAGAGGTAAAGTCTCATGTGAGGTCATAATAAAATTTAGGCCTAATTTTTCTCTTAGCTGACCAAAAAGCTCTAAACTTTCCTGCCTGGCTTGCTGGTCTAATGCTGCCAAAGGTTCATCTAAAATAAGCACATCTGGCTTAGAGGCCAATGCCTGGGCCAATGCCACGCGCTGACGTTCTCCCCCTGACAAAACACCCAAAGGACGATCTGCCAAGAAACCTGCACCTGTTAATTCAAGCAGTTCTAAAGCGCGCTTCTGCCGTGTTTTACTAAATGATATACCCCAGCAATGCCCCTCTAAACTAGCCACCACATGGCTTATAACAGGCAACATTGCGGCAGCTTGGCCAACTTTTTGAGGCATATAGCCTAAAACCGGCCTTTTCTTACAAGAAGGTTCAAAAGAAACAGAAACCTTGCCTTTCTGTGGCTTCACAAGGCCCAGAAGTGCTTTAAGAAGCGTGGTCTTTCCTGCCCCATTGCGCCCTCTAAGAATTAAAACCCCATCTAAAAGAATAGACTGGGTTACATTTTGCAAAATCACATTACCAGAAATAGACAGACAAGCTTCTGTGAAAGAAAGATAAGTTCGCTTCACCTTTGCAGCTCTTTTTTATCTAGGGCACTCGCAAGCTGATCAAGAATGTGATTCATCCAACCTTGCCAGGTCTGACCAGCAGGAAGAGTCTCACCAATCGTGATAATGGGAATATGATGCTTCTTAGCTATAGAAACCAAATTATTAATCTGGGCTGACGCTACAAGCGGGTTAACAACTAACACTGCAATATTATGCTGTGTTAAAGCACGTTCTAACAAGGCCGTTTCCTGTGCAGAAACTCCAGTTTGGTTCATTACCGATAAAGCCCAGCGCTGATCTATAATTTTAAGGCCTGTTTTAGAGAGCAACCTTTCACCAGCTGGCTCAGTAATGGCAATAGGAATATCTTTATAACGTTCTTTGAATAAAGATATTTTTTTATCAAGATCATCAAGGCTCTGCTCAAACTTTGCCAAATGATCCTTATAAATTTTCTGGTTTTGTGGGTCTCTCTGCTCAAGCCAAACAGCAATAACACGTGCTACAGAATGAATAATTTCTGGTTGAAAAAAGAGATGTGGATCCTCCCCATTGCGCCATTTTCCAATCTCAGAAGCTACAAACCGGTTTGAATCAGCGTGCCTAAAAGCCAGAGCCCAATCATCATAAGTCGCGCCATTAGCCAAAAAACCGTCTGCTTGCTTAACAGAGCGAATGAGTGAAGGCGAAGGTTGAAAATGATGGGGGTCAATACCCGGTGCTGTTAAAAGAGCCTTAGTCTTTAAATTTGAACCACCAATTTGCTGAGCAACATCACACCAAACCGTTTCAACACATAAAAGAGAAAGAGACGCAGCCCGGGCATGTTCTGTATGAAACCCACCAGAAACACTGCAAAAACTACAGAAAATGAAGAAAAAATATTTAGAGGCACGCCTTAGAAAGCGCATATTTATTCCCTTCGCCTAGCCGATTTCTCCTATGTTATAGAAGAACATAATGCAGAGCAAAATAAGCCCTAACACTAGAAAAGCCAGAAATTTTCGGGAAAAATTACGTTACCTGACCATCAAGCTATCAAAGCTTTGATGGTGGAGCCAATCGGGATCGAACCGACGACCTCCTGAATGCCATTCAGGCGCTCTCCCAACTGAGCTATGGCCCCGTAGATAGACATATAAAACTATCTGGCTTGTCCTATATCCTGCACGTCTCCACAAAGCAAGAGTTTTTCTTTAGCTAAAATCATCTGATAAAATATGATGCTGCCTCAGAGCACTTAATAAAGGCAATAAAGGTAATCCTAATATGGCATCCCTATCTCCTTCTATATGAGAAAAAAGATGCACACCTAGTGCTTCAATGCGATATGCTCCTACAGATTGAAGCACCTCATGACCCTCAACATCCAAATAATGCTTTAAAAAACTCTCAGAAAATAACCTCATTGTTAATTTGGGCGTACTAACATAACGCCAAATAATCTTCCCTTCTGCATGAAGGACAAGAGCCGTTTGAAGATTATGGGTTTTACCTCTTAAGGCGCGTAAATGGCCTGCGGCTTCTTCTAAAGATAAAGGCTTGGAAAATATCTTACCATCCAGCTCCAAAATCTGGTCAGCCGCTAAAATAACATGATCATGAGATAATTGTGCAGCCGCTTCATAGGCTTTTTCCTGCGCTAATCTCATAGCAATCTCTTGAGGAGATGCACCTTTAGAGATTGCATCTTGACGAATGGCCTCTTCATCAAGATCAACAGGCTTGATATCTGGGCTAATACCAGCGTGTTGGAGTATCTCACGACGTATTTTCGACCCACTGGCCAGAGTAAAAGGCTTACGCAATGGAAGAAACATATACTCAAATCTCCTACAAACGACTCCAGAAGAAAAAGGATCTTTCCTTTGCCAAGAAAGTACCAGGCTCTGCGGATAAATAATGTGCGTACTGGGGTACGTGGGGATTGTACACACCCTGTGCCCTTAACGTACAGAGTACCGGGGATGAAACCGTACACTGTCAAAAATGGGGGATTGTACACAGCCTTACTGTGGAAAAACTGGGATAGATTGCTACACCCCTTATACAGCCTCATTTTATAAGTTGTACACAGTGTGAGTAAAACGGGGTACATTTTAAGAAAGCCGGGTACCCCGATATCCACAGCCTTCCTTTACTACCTCAGAATTTCTTTATTTCTTATTTTATGATTAGAGTATGGCATGACATCGAATAACTTCTCATCGCCTCAAAAAACTTCAGTGAAAAAACCTCTCTTGCATACACTGCAAGGTCATGAAGTTTGGCCCCCTCCTATATGGCTCATGCGTCAGGCTGGGCGATATCTACCAGAATTCCGTGCAATGCGTGCCAAAGCCGACTTTCTAACGCGCTGTATGACGCCAGATATTGCTGTAGAGCTGACAGTTCAGCCCATAAGGCGCTATAAAATGGACGGCGCTATTCTCTTTTCTGATATTCTTATTCTGCCCTGGGTTATGGGACAGTCCCTTGCATTTGTAGAAGGAAAAGGCCCAGTTCTAGAGCCTATTCGTTCTGAAGCAGATCTAAAATTACTTGATAAAAATCGGGTCCTTGAAGCAACAAGACCCGTGCAGCAAACATTGTCGATTCTTGCAAAAGAGCTACCTGATGTAACAACCCTTATAGGATTTGCCGGGAGCCCCTTTACCGTAGCGTGCTACATGGTAGAAGGCGGTGGTTCACGAGATTTTGCACAAACACGCAAAATGATGCTGCAAAACACGCCTCTTTTTCAAAAAATAATCGATCTACTAGTTACAACAACAGCTCAAATGTTGAGCGCACAAATTCGTGCTGGTGCTCAAACTGTAATGCTTTTTGATTCATGGGGCGGGTTACTACCTCCACAGGAATTCAGGCAGTTTGTTATAGAACCTACACGTCAGATTGTTGAGTTTTTACGTGCAGAACATCCTTCGGTTCCTGTCATAGGCTTTCCCCGCCTTGGAGGTGTTATGGCCGTGGAATATGCAGAAAAAACAGGCGTCAATACTTTAGCCCTTGATACAGTGACCGATCCTACCAAAATAGCATCTATGGTCCCGTCTAAACTTGCCCTTCAGGGAAATTTGGATCCAATGATCCTTCTCAATGGCGGAGACGCTTTGGTGAAAGAAGCGACACGTATCAGAGATAGCCTGCGAGGGCGTCCTCATGTGTTCAATCTAGGTCATGGCGTAATGCAGCAAACCCCTCCAGAAAACGTTGCTTTACTGGTTGATAGCGTGAGGAATGTGTGATGACTAATGAATTACGAAACGGGCTCAAATTCGTCATTTTTGATTGTGACGGAGTGCTCATTGATAGTGAACGACCTTCCTGCCGTGCTACGGCAGAGTTCGCTCGCTCTAAAGGAGTGCATGTTTCAGATGAAGATGCCATTGAAACATTTGCAGGGATGACACAATCACAGGTTGTAAAGTTCCTTGAGGATAAAATAGGATCGTCTTTACCTGAAGATACAGAGACGAAATTAAGACAAAATATTATTCGTCTGATGCAAAGCAATGCTGAGCCTATTGAAGGCGCTATGAAGCTGCTAGAAGATTTAAGAAAGCATAATATTCCATTTGCTGTAGGATCAAATTCTTCCATTAGGGAAATGGATGTTAAATTTGGTCATACCGGGATGGATAAATTAATCCCGAAAGATCGCATATATTCAGCCAATGATATGGGGTGCCCCAAACCTGCACCAGACGTTTATCTTTATGCAGCCAAACAACATGGTGTATCCCCTGAGGAAACGTTAGTGGTTGAGGATAGCGATGTCGGTGCTGAGTCAGTAAGGCGTGCAGGAATGTCATGTCTACTTTTACGTGATAAAGACCATAAATTACCCTCTTTTTGGCCAACGCCTCATTTTGTGCACATCACAAATCTTTCTGAAATGATGCCACTTTTATTGCCAAAATTAGCAACAAGCTTGGGGACATAAGAGAGTATTTGTGAAACGTTATTTCAGAGCTAACGTTACTCGCTTTTTTGTAAATTTAATTTTTTACAAAAAGGCGGGTTTTAAATAATATGTTTTTTTACCGAAACATATTGATAAAAAAATACTATAACCAAAAAAAATGATTTTAATTGTGCGATGCATTCAGTCATAAAGAATAAATGCTTTAATAGTAAAAACTAAGCCAGTCGCCTTATCTGTTTTTTAGCCTAGCTTGCCGGAACTATAATTAATATCGCTAGTCCTGTTATATCATTGTAACGTCAGAAAGACTGTCTTCTATGACAGAGTGGGCTAGAATGACAGTAATGCTTATTAGCTATAATTAAGCTAAAACAAAATTTTCAATGAGTATAATGACAAGTTATTCTTTGGCTCCATATATAGATTTCGATAGCATTTTTAAGTTTGTTATTAGACGTTATTTATCTTGCTTTTAACAAATTTTATGTGAAATATATCTTTCAAATTTGGCTTATAAAATTTTCATAGCTGCACATTCTAGTTCCTTTTAATAAGGTCATTATTGATATAAATTCTGTCATTAAATTTATTGCAAAAAGAACTTATTATTTTATTCTAGACGTTAATTTTGCCCGCATTCTTGCCATTGAGCCACGATATATAGCTTAGAATTTGCTAAATCTGAAAAAACAGATTTTTTGTAAAATTATTAAAACTATTACCGCATTACAAAAAGATTACTTTCTAAATTTAAAAAGGCAAATGGGCAAAACTATAAAAGAATAAATCCACATGACCGGTATAAAAATGACTAAAGCTATTCTAGAAGGGTCAGAATCTAATGGAATAAAAAAAAGCCATAAAAAGGATGGTGGATTAATAATAAAATATAATATGTAAGTATAATCTTTGAGAACAGCAAAAATTATCGAAATTATGTATATATAAATGCTTATTGTATAATAATATTTAGCCTTAACCATTTTTCTAATTTTCTCGTAAAAACAAATATCGAAAAAAACACTTACAGCAAAAAAAGACAATGTTATGGCTCTATGTATGTATAAATAACCGGTCTCATACTTAGAAAATTCTATATAGATCATTATAAAAAAATAAATTAAAAATAAGATATTTAATTTAAACTTGGTATTTGCTAAAAAAGAGAAATCAATATTTTTGAATTTATTATTCATAATCTATACTCTCTAAAATATTTAATTTTATTTTCTGGTGCTGAAATTGTCGATAAAATAGATTTCCCAAAACTTCAGGTAACAATGCCCACTCATAATGATAAAATCTATTCAAACGAATGATGTTTAGCGTAGCCATAACCTCCAGAATCCTGAAAAAATAATTATCATTCCAGCTTTTCTTGCAGCTCCATTATACAGGCTATAAAGTAAAAGAAGTGTTTTGCTTTCATACTAAAAAAAATATCAGTATAATTTGCTCTAGTTTTATCACTATAAGCCATCTACTAAATTCTCAATTTAAATTCTTATGAAAAAAATTGATGGTATTTGTTTCATAATAGACAATATTTCTAGGTAATTTAAAAAATAGAAAATATATATTATAAAAATTACCTGAATAGAGATACAAAATATAACTTATGTCTACTAATTTGACTAAGTCATTTTTAGTGATGAAACAATATGAATAAAATAGTCTTATTCTTTATTATTAAATATAAGAAGACTCAGCTTACTCGTCACACCATCTTTTAGATTAAAACTGCTCAAATTTCCCTAGCTTGTTGCTATTCTGGCGCTTACTTTTATAAGAACACTTATTAAGTTATTATAGTAAAATAAAGTTTTCTTACCAGCTAACTGCAGAAAAAACAGTGCAAACGTTAATGGAACTTAGTGGCTTTTTAAAATACCATTTTTTTAAAATTACTCATTCCCTAAAACAACATAATCTTGCTGGACAATGCTCCGGATTTTATAAATAATATACAACTATAGCGTGTGTTATTTTGCTTTTTTTAGGATCCTAACTTTTTTAAAGCTAACCAAAAATAAAAAACTTTAGCTTTCCCTATATTAAATTTGCCATCACTAAGTTCTCAGTTATTCTAGCCTTCTAGCCTTCTAGCCTTCTAGCCTTCTAGCCTTCTAGCCTTCTAGCCTTCTAGCCTTCTAGCCTTCTAGCCTTCTAGCCTTCTAGCCTTCTAGCCTTCTAGCCTTCTAGCCTTCTAGCCTTCTAGCCTTCTAGCCTTCTAGCCTTCTAGCCTTCTAGCCTTCTAGCCTTCTAGCCTTCTAGCCTATGATGACGTTGTTACTACTAATATCCGTAATAATAATTCGCGCATCGCCTTCTGTCATTTCGTAAGTAAAATACAACTATTACGTGTGTTAGCCAGCCAGAATATTTTTTTTAATATATTGCGAACCATCAACAAAACACGGATATATCGTCTATCGTCTATCGTCTATCGTCTATCGTCTATCGTCTATCGTCTATCGTCTATCGTCTATCGTCTATCGTCTATCGTCTATCGTCTAATTTTTGGTAATGAATTGGCACAAAAGCTTTTTTGTCAAAACCTACATTATACTCGTCAAACACAGCCGTAAGCTTAGCTTTGAAAAGTGGAGATGTTTCTTTCGGCCTTCCCTTTAGATTGCATTCGTCTAAAAGAGCTCTCCCTTTTTCTAGCAAGTGAAATTGGCAGGTTTCCCATATTATGTGGCTATCTATATCGCTAGAAATACTTTTTCCTAATTCTCTTATAGCCAATAAAGTGCGTTTTTCTTCTACAAGATCGATTTTAGCTAAAGAACATTTTGCTAGCCTGTAAGCAAAATCTAAGGCGTTTTGAGTATTTTCTTTATTTTCACCAAAAATTATATCAAATTGAACAAATAAACGTGGTAAACTCCAAGTTTCGTAATACATGTTTGTCATCGGGTCTTGATACCACTCCCAAAATTCTTTGTCGTTCATTATTGTATCTTTCTATAATTGCTACTAAATAATTGACTTTTACTAATCTAGAATTTTTTTATAACAATTATGTTAACAGTTTGTTTATTTTTCAGCAACGCCGTTACTAATAATATTAGCAATGATAATTTGAGTGTTGGGGTCATCACTAAGTGACTTGCCAATTTGTTTGGCCAGGGCCCGCGTTTGTGCCGCAGCGAGACCGCCTGTAATAATGCTGGCAGCATCACCTATTGGTTTACCCCCTGTGATGGCCCTCACAGCGGCCCCGGCTCCGCCTTCAACAATTAAGCGCCCTATCCCGCCTTCACCGATGAGCTGTGCAACTTGCGTTATTTATTAAGCAGAATACAACCAGAGCGTGCATAAATAGATCAGAACATATTTTTTAATACGTTCTGAACCAGTAATGAAATATGAAGAGATTGTCCAATGTCTGTTTTTAATACTGAATAGGAACAAAAGCTTTTTTATCGAAGCCTACGCCATGTTCTTCAAACATCGCTGTGAGTTTTGTTTTGAAAAGTGGAGAAACTTCTTCTGTCCTTTTTTTCAGATTACATTCTTCGATAAGAGCCATACCTTTTTCTGTCAAGTAAATAGGGTAAGTTTCCCACACCGCTATTCCGTCTATATCAGGAGAAATGTTTTTTGATAATTTATCTATAATCAGATAGGGGTGATCATCTTCAGGCAAAACGTAAAATATAGCTAAAGAACATTTTATTAGTCTATAGGCAAAATCTAAAGCGTTTTGAACGTGTTCTTTGTTTTTACTCGGTAATATTCCAAATCGTGAAAATAAGCCCGTTAAGCTCTCGGTCTCATAATATATGTCTATCATTGGATCTTGATACCATTCCCAGAACTCTTTGTCGTCCATAACAACACCTTCAATCTTGTTTTAAATACTTAACCTTTATTTTTTTATTATTGTTTAATGCTTTAGCCTTTGGAGTATTAATATCCAGAGTTGCTGTTGTGTCTGGGGTTCGACCACTTGCCGCTCCAGCTGGACGGTAGGTTATGTGAATATCTTTTTCAGGTAAAGATAAGATTTTGCATTTTACGCCTTTTATTTCAATTTCTCTTTCTTTTGCTTCAGGGTAAAGCTTTTTGAATTTATTATAATCATCCCAGGCAGTCTGATTAGGCTCCTTGTCGGTTATAATTTCTCTTATTTGTTTATCACTTCCGTCTTCACCAAAGATACTTCCATCAGGATTAGTATAAACATCCTCTTCGTTAGTGATTTCACGTGGTGTCTTTTGCTGAGAAGGATTGAGGCTATCTTGAGAGACCTGATCAGAAGGATTAGGATTTTCCTCTGTTTTTGTTTTTGGTGCTTCGACAATGTCGTCTATAACGTCTTTGGCTTTATCTACTGCTTTTCCGGCTTGATGTTCACCTTCTTCGACGATTTCATTAATCGTGCTTTCACTATCTTCAATAGCATCGCCTAATTTGGGATGGCCTGCTTTTCTGGCGGCTTTGGCTGCTGCCTTTATGGCCTTTTCAGCGAGCTTTTCATAAACGCCATTATATTGTTGAATGGTCGAAGAAATAGAACCACCATTAACAGCGCCTGCATTGCCGTCAATAATAGCGCCTATAGCGGCCCCTGCTGCTGTGCCGGCAATGTTTTCGCCAGCATTGGTAATAGATGATGCAAGGTCTTCATGATCTGGCCCTGTAACACTAATAGCCCATTTGGCGATATCATCGAGGGCAATGCCAGTGGCTATATTACCCGCAATGCTGCTTGCGGCCCCTGCGCCTGCATTGCCGCCTGTAATGGAAGATATAAGGGCAGTGCCTGCCGCTTCTGATATGATGCGACCTATATTTTTTGTGGGGTCAGTCCCATCAAACCCCGGCACGCCTGCATCTTCGAGAGCATCGGAAATCTGGCCGGCGACTTCACCAACGAGCTGCATGCCGACGCGGCTGTTCTGGAGCTGGTTGGCGAGTTTTTTGGCATCGAACTTATTATCTAAATATCCATTGGCCTTATTAATGTCAGTGTCATAATGGCCCTCTATAGAGCCTGCCTGAACATTAATGTTACCGCTAATAACAGAGTGGCTTTGTGATGTTTCATTATGATTGCGCTCCCCTCCTGTTATAACGCCAGAGTTAGCGGCGATGTTGCTGCCAATCACACCAAGGGCGCCCGTGACACTGCCCATCATGTCTTTTCCGAGACTTAAGCCGCCGCCACTGCTCTGGGCTTTCCATTGAGAGAGGTTATCTTCACTCTCTGTTATGAGCTTTTTGGTATCGAAATGATTTTTGGTGCTATCAGCCTCGCTCGTAATAACCCCTGCCTTAAGGTGGGTTTCATGAGCGACATGAATATCCACCCCGCCTTTACCGGCATAAATACCGCTAAGCTTTTTGCCTGTTGAGAGATAGTTATCTTTAATAGTCTGATTGGCAAAGCTTGCCCCGCCGCTTGCCATGTCGAAACCAGAAGCCGGGATTGAAGCATTAAGACCGCCTTGTTTGGTAGAGCTTTTATAGCGTGAGCTATTTTGAGGGCTGGTAATGTCGAGATGGCCTGTATTGATAGAGACCTGATCGCCATTTACTTCAGCGCCGTGGAGGACTGTATGGCCTGGAGCGTTTATAGTGACATTATGAGTAGCGGAAATGGTTGTATCGACAGATGTGGCACTGTGGCCATTGGCTTTTTGTTTGGCCTGCTGAGTATTTCCAACGGCGCTAAGTTCAAATCCGCTTGTTCCAAAGTTAAGTTCAGCGCCAGCGGAAATACCGCTTTGTTTAGATGTGCTATGCTGGTCTGATGTGTTCCACCCTGATTGCAAAATGATGTTTTGACCAGAGAGGGAGACATCCTTACCAGCAATTTGTGCGGCCACAGCTTTAAGGGTGCCGTTATTGGCGTCATCTTTATTATCGCCACGAGCGACAACGCTGAGTTTATTTTGCGCTATGGCCGAAGAGCCTAATATATGGCTCTCTTTTTGTTCAGCATAAGATTTAGACTTGTTAAAGCCTAATGAGGCAGAAATACCGGCAAGTGTTGTATGATTTCCATTGAGATAATCAAAGGCACTTTTTCCAATATCATAGCCGGCCTGCATGGCATTAAGGGTTTGGCCTGCCGCGCTATCTTTGCCCGACATATTGTTAGCAGCCTGAGCTGATTGCTGAGCCTGACCTGCGGCTGAATCTGATGACAGTCCGGCCTTTAGTCCCAAAAAGCTTGAGGAGAGTTTTTGTGTTTGTTTGCTGCTATTAAGCAGCGTATCAAAACCAACAGAAGAGCCACTGACAGAAAGGTCATGACCGGCAGACAAGTCAGTGCCTTTAAACTGGATGGCCCCACCTGCGATTTATTAAGCAGAGCACAACCAGGGCGTGTATTAACTATTCGGAAGATATTAAAAATGTGTTTCGAACAGACAACGAAATTTACAGAAATCGTTCATTATCGCAATTTAATACTGAATTGGCACGAAAGCCTTTTTATCAAACCCAACACCATGTTCTTCAAATATGGAACTAAGACGTGTTTTGAATGAAAGAGAGAGTTCTCTTGGTTTGTTGAAAAGATTATACTCTTTTGCAAGAATTATTCCTGCTTTCGTCAAACAAAACTGGTAAGTTTCCCAAACAGCATATCCATCAATAGTTGAGGGGTTAAATGTTGCTAACTGATATAAGATGGTCCGATTTTGTTCTACCAGTTCATCATGGTTTATAGCTAGAGAACATTCTAAAAGTCTATAGATTACATCTAAAGAGTTCTGAGACCATTCTTTAGTAAAATTTTTGTAACCACCAGAACATGGAAATAAAGATGGTAGACTATAATAAGTATCCCACATGAGTCTAAAAGATTTTTGATAGTAATATAAAAAATCATGACTATTCATTTATCTTGCCTTCTAATATTTTTTATTTTAATAAAAATTTAAATTTTAAAATTACATTATCGTTTGTCTTTAACGCAGCAGGACTATTTACGTCAACACTTACGGTCGTTTTATCTGTAAGATCACTAGCAGCTCCAGGAGGGCGATAGATTATAGCCGTTCCATCTTCTAAAATATATACTTTTGAGCCTGGTACTCCTTTAATAGGGGGTAAAACTTTTGTTTTAAATTTGCGTCCGTCAATCATTTTTAATATGAAGTCTTTTGCTGCGCCAGCTGGGTTTTCATTGTTTTGAATAATTCTTTTCCCCGGGTCGCTTCCAGCCTCACCAATAAGACTTCCATCAGGATTTCTCCATACTTTTTCATCTGGATCATAATCATTAGCGTGTGGTGTTTTTTGCTCGCTATGGCTGATGCTTTCATCTGTAGTGCTAGTAGTGTCTTTAGTGCCGGCACTAGTTTCTTTATCTCCAGAAAGCGCCTTGTTCTCACCTGCTCCATGATTAACAGACTGGCTAATTGTGCTGTCAGTTGCGTGGTTGGCCTCGTTTGTGAGGGCATGTTCAGTGCCCTCATAAACATATTTACCCCCTTTATAGGCAAGTTTTGCTTCTCCCCCCACTCCAATAAAGCTGGGAACAACAAGGGCTATATCCATAGCGGCATCGACCTTGTTTCCATGCAGCCAGTCATAGGCACCGAGCAGTAAAGAGGCCGCACTTCCGACAACAGGAACAAATGTTCCGCCTGTCAGAATGAGGCCAATAGCTTTGTCAGTTGTTTTATCTGTTTTATCGGCATTGGGGTTATTATCATTGGCCTGGTTATATTGTTGCAGAGCAGAAGAAGCCGCCGCCCCTTCTAAGGCGTTAAGCTTGGAGTTTCCGCTCCCTACAATAGCGCCTGTAGCAGCGCCTGCCCCTGCGGCAACGCCGTTACTAATAATATTGGCAATGATGATTTGAGTGTTGGGGTCATCACTAAGTGACTTGCCAATTTGTTTGGCCAGGGCCCGCGTTTGTGCTGCAGCGAGACCGCCTGTAATAATGCTGGCAGCATCACCTATTGGGTTACCCCCTGTGATAGCCCCCACAGCGGCCCCGGCTCCGCCTTCAACAATTAAGCGCCCTATCCCGCCTTCACTGATGAGCTGTGCAACTTGCGTTATTTAGAAAGCAGAGCACAACCAGAGCGTGTATAAACTGTTCAGAAGATATTAAAATATGTTCCGAAAAAGGAACGAAATTTATAGAAATCGTTTATTATCGCAATTTAAAACTGAATTGGAACAAAGGCCTTTTTGTCAAAACCTACATCATGTTCTTCAAACATCGCTGTGAGTTTCGCTTTGAAAAGAGGGCAAATTTCTTGTGAGTTTAGATCAAGATTGCATTCTTTTACGAGGGCCATGCCCTTTTCAGTAAGGTGAAACTGATAAGCCTCCCAATAACCATAGCCATCTAAATTAGAAGGATCAGAGTTTGCTAATCGATTTAAAATAAAAATATTTTCTCCTGGGTCATCTATTTCATTTTCACATAGTGAGCATACAAATGTTCTATAAAGATAATCTAGACTATTTTGTGCCCAGTCTTTTGTAACATTTTCAAAAGATATAAAATTCCTAGATACGAACGGTAAACTACAATCACAATTGTACATACGTCTGATAGGAGTTTGGTACCAATCGTAAAAATTTTGGTCGTTCATGATATTGTTTCCGTCATTTAGTAAAAGTAAGTTTTTCTAATGTTTTGTTTATTTCTGTAAAAATTTAAATTTTAATTGTTCTCCATTATTAAGTGCTCTTGCCGATTCGGTATTAACATCTACGTTGACAGTGGTCTTATCAGTTAATTTCCCCGCTGCACCTGCAGGACGATATGTTATGGCATTTTTGTTATCTATAATATACGTCTTGCCGCCTGACACACCTTTAATAGGGGGTAGCTGTATAATGCGTTGTACCTTTCGTTTACCTATTAATTTTGTTACAAAATTCTCTGCTTCACTTGCTGCATCATCATTGTTTTTTATTTCTCGTATCCCTTTACTGCTTCCATCTTCACCGAAAAGACTTCCATCAGGATTAGTATAAACATCCTCTTCGTTAGTGATTTCACGTGGTGTCTTTTGCTGAGAAGGATTGAGGCTATCTTGAGAGACCTGATCGGAGGGATTAGGATTTTCCTCTGTTTTTGTTTTTGGTGCTTCGACAATGTCGTCTATAACGTCTTTGGCTTTATCTACTGCTTTTCCGGCTTGATGTTCACCTTCTTCGACGATTTCATTAATCGTGCTTTCACTATCTTCAATAGCATCGCCTAATTTGGGATGGCCTGCTTTTCTGGCGGCTTTGGCTGCTGCCTTTATGGCCTTTTCAGCGAGCTTTTCATAAACGCCATTATATTGTTGAATGGTCGAAGAAATAGAACCACCATTAACAGCGCCTGCATTGCCGTCAATAATAGCGCCTATAGCGGCCCCTGCTGCTGTGCCGGCAATGTTTTCGCCAGCATTGGTAATAGATGATGCAAGGTCTTCATGATCTGGCCCTGTAACACTAATAGCCCATTTGGCGATATCATCGAGGGCAATGCCAGTGGCTATATTACCCGCAATGCTGCTTGCTGCTCCGGCGCCTACATTGCCCCCTGTAATGGAAGATATAAGGGCAGTGCCTGCCGCTTCTGATATGATGCGACCTATATTTTTTGTGGGGTCAGTCCCATCAAACCCCGGCACGCCTGCATCTTCGAGAGCATCGGAAATCTGGCCGGCGACTTCACCAACGAGCTGCATGCCTTGTGTTATTTGGCACGCAGAGCACAACCAGAGCGTGTGTTAACTATTCAGGACATCTTTTTAATATGTTTTGAACCAGGAACGAAATTTATAAAAACCGTTTATTATCGCAATTTAAAACTGAATTGGCACGAAAGCTTTCTTATCGAAGCCTACACCATGTTCTTCAAACATAGCTGTGAGTTTTGCTTTGAACAGTGGAGAGACTTCTTCTGTCTCTTCTTTAAGATTGCACTCTTCTATAAGAGTCATTCCTTTTTCTACCAAGTAAAATAGGTGGTTTTCCCACAGCCATCTGGCTTCTGCATCTGTAGGAATATTTTTCGATAATTTATCTATAATTGAAAGGGGATCTTCATCTGGTACTAGGTCAAATTTAGCCAAAGAACATTTTGCCAGCCTATAAGCGAAATCTAAGGCACCTTGAATGTTCTCTTTGTCCCTACCTGAAATTACGTGAAATCGTGCAAATAAACCCGTAAGACTACAGGGTTCATAATATATATCTGTCATCGGGTCTTGATACCATTCCCAGAACTCTCTGTCGGTCATTACATCACCTTTTCGCAATTATTTTGTATATTTAATCTTTAAGAGTTTGTGTTTGATTAGTTCCTGCGCTTTTGGCGTATTAATATCCAGGGTTGCGGTTGTATCTGGAGTACGGCCGCTGGCTGCTCCAGCTGGGCGGTAGTTTATGTAAACGTCCTTTTCTGGTAAAGTCAAAGACTTAGTTTTTACGCCATTTATTATACGCTCTACTTCTGTTGCTTCAGGGTAAAGCTTCTTAAATTTATTATAATCGTCCAAAGCAGCCTGGTTGGGATCTTTGTTACCCCTAATTTCTTTTATGAAGTGCTTGCTTCCGTCTTCACCAAAAACACTGCCGTCGGAATTAGTATAAATATCCTCTTCTTTGGTGATTTCACGAGGTGTTTTTTGCTCGCTATGGCTGATGCTTTCATCTGTAGTGCTAGTAGTGTCTTTAGTGCCGGCACTAGTTTCTTTATCTCCAGAAAGCGCCTTGTTCTCACCTGCTCCATGATTAACAGACTGGCTAATTGTGCTGTCAGTTGCGTGGTTGGCCTCGTTTGTGAGGGCATGTTCAGTGCCCTCATAAACATATTTACCCCCTTTATAGGCAAGTTTTGCTTCTCCCCCCACTCCAATAAAGCTGGGAACAACAAGGGCTATATCCATAGCGGCATCGACCTTGTTTCCATGCAGCCAGTCATAGGCACCGAGCAGTAAAGAGGCCGCACTTCCGACAACAGGAACAAATGTTCCGCCTGTCAGAATGAGGCCAATAGCTTTGTCAGTTGTTTTATCTGTTTTATCGGCATTGGGGTTATTATCATTGGCCTGGTTATATTGTTGCAGAGCAGAAGAAGCCGCCGCCCCTTCCAAGGCGTTAAGCTTGGAGTTTCCGCTCCCTACAACAGCGCCTGTAGCAGCGCCTGCCCCTGCGGCAACGCCGTTACTAATAATATTGGCAATGATGATTTGAGTGTTGGGGTCATCACTAAGTGACTTGCCAATTTGTTTGGCCAGGGCCCGCGTTTGTGCCGCAGCGAGACCACCTGTAATAATGCTGGCAGCATCACCTATTGGGTTACCTCCTGTGATGGCCCCCACAGCGGCCCCGGCTCCGCCTTCAACAATTAAGCGCCCTATCCCGCCTTCACCAAAGCCACTAATACCATTAGCATCCAAAGCATCGGAAATCTGGCCGGCGACTTCACCAACGAGCTGCATGCCGACGCGGCTGTTCTGGAGCTGGTTGGCGAGTTTTTTGGCATCGAACTTATTATCTAAATATCCATTGGCCTTATTAATGTCAGTGTCATAATGGCCCTCTATAGAGCCTGCCTGAACATTAATGTTACCGCTAATAACAGAGTGGCTTTGTGATGTTTCATTATGATTGCGCTCCCCTCCTGTTATAACGCCAGAGTTAGCGGCGATGTTGCTGCCAATCACACCAAGGGCGCCCGTGACACTGCCCATCATGTCTTTTCCGAGACTTAAGCCGCCGCCACTGCTCTGGGCTTTCCATTGAGAGAGGTTATCTTCACTCTCTGTTATGAGCTTTTTGGTATCGAAATGATTTTTGGTGCTATCAGCCTCGCTCGTAATAACCCTGCCTTAAGGTGGGTTTCATGAGCGACATGAATATCCACCCCGCCTTTACCGGCATAAATACCGCTAAGCTTTTTGCCTGTTGAGAGATAGTTATCTTTAATAGTCTGATTGGCAAAGCTTGCCCCGCCGCTTGCCATGTCGAAACCAGAAGCCGGGATTGAAGCATTAAGACCGCCTTGTTTGGTAGAGCTTTTATAGCGTGAGCTATTTTGAGGGCTGGTAATGTCGAGATGGCCTGTATTGATAGAGACCTGATCGCCATTTACTTCAGCGCCGTGGAGGACTGTATGGCCTGGAGCGTTTATAGTGACATTATGAGTAGCGGAAATGGTTGTATCGACAGATGTGGCACTGTGGCCATTGGCTTTTTGTTTGGCCTGCTGAGTATTTCCAACGGCGCTAAGTTCAAATCCGCTTGTTCCAAAGTTAAGTTCAGCGCCAGCGGAAATACCGCTTTGTTTAGATGTGCTATGCTGGTCTGATGTGTTCCACCCTGATTGCAAAATGATGTTTTGACCAGAGAGGGAGACATCCTTACCAGCAATTTGTGCGGCCACAGCTTTAAGGGTGCCGTTATTGGCGTCATCTTTATTATCGCCACGAGCGACAACGCTGAGTTTATTTTGCGCTATGGCCGAAGAGCCTAATATATGGCTCTCTTTTTGTTCAGCATAAGATTTAGACTTGTTAAAGCCTAATGAGGCAGAAATACCGGCAAGTGTTGTATGATTTCCATTGAGATAATCAAAGGCACTTTTTCCAATATCATAGCCGGCCTGCATGGCATTAAGGGTTTGGCCTGCCGCGCTATCTTTGCCCGACATATTGTTAGCAGCCTGAGCTGATTGCTGAGCCTGACCTGCGGCTGAATCTGATGACAGTCCGGCCTTTAGTCCCAAAAAGCTTGAGGAGAGTTTTTGTGTTTGTTTGCTGCTATTAAGCAGCGTATCAAAACCAACAGAAGAGCCACTGACAGAAAGGTCATGACCGGCAGACAAGTCAGTGCCTTTAAACTGGATGGCCCCGCCTGCTGCTACACTAAGGTCGCCTTTGCCGGCTGTAATTTGGCTGGCTGTCCAGCTTGTTGCATCGGTTGTTTGTGTATTTTTGGTTTTGCCATAGCCAACAGAGAGCATGCCGCCTTTAAAGCTTGCGCCCAGGCCTGATTTTTTCTTGTGATAATAAGAGCTGAAACTATCTTGCAGGCCGGATGTTTCAATTTTATTGCCTGCAATAAGAGAGACATTATTGCCACCACTGACCGTACCAGCAACAGATAGATCATGCCCTGCGGCAATGGTGATATTGCCCTTGGCACCGACCAAGCTGCCAATTTCAGTGCTGCTGCTTGTGGATGTTGTAACAACCTTTTTGCTGAGAAAGCCCGTTGATTTGGTGCGTGTATAGCTTGATGAGCTATCGGTTCTACTGCCTAAAGTGATATTCTTTTTAGCGGTAAGGCTTGCCGACCCTCCTGCTAAAATACCTGATGCTGCGAGGTTTAGATCGCCGCCAATAGCGCCCATAGTGAGGTCGCCACCTGTTATGACTGATGAGCCTGTATTTTTGGTGGCATCGGCAGTATGGCGATAATGATGATAGCTTATGGCCTGAGTGGCGCTTGTTACAGCAGCATCGAGTGTAATGCCATTTCCGGCAAGGAGGGTTGTATCACCTCCTGCGGTGAGAGAAGAGCCGCTAAAGTGAATGTCTTTTTGTGCTGTTAAAAGGGCCGAACCCTTAGAGATAATATGCCCTGTAGAGCTAACATCTTGCTGCGTGCCACCCGCTATTTGATACGTATTGAGCTGGCTTTCATTAATGATAGAGCCTTTTATGGCATTTAAGGCGACAGTGCCCCCAGAGAGTGTGCCGCCAGCATTGACAATATCGCCCTCTGTTGAGGTTAGGGCCAAATTATCGCTTGCATTAATGGTGCCGCTATTATGAACTGAGCGGCCTGTAAGAGATACATTCTTACCCGAAATCGTGCCCCCATCTGTGATGACAGCCTGATCAGGTGAGAGATAAACTTTAGGGGCAAGAACAGTTTTGCCATCTATAATAACCGGCACATACCAGACGATATTTTCTTTTAGTTTTTTCTGCTGTTCTGCTGTTAAGGCAACGCCAAATTCTAATCCTTGTTGCTGTGCTTCTTTAGTCCCTGCATCAAGAAGATTACGCATTTGGTCATTTGCTGTTTGATAATTCGCCCCTAAGAAGGTTTGTCCCGTAGCCGAAACGATTTGTTGTTGGACGTATCGCGTGTCAAAGCCATTATCACCCAAAAAGGCATAATCAGCTTTGTTATGGCTTAATCTTTTAAGGAGGTAACTAGAGCCATATAAACCCTGAAGTGAGGAATAACGTGGGTTTGTTTCAATAACATAATGCGCTTGAGGCGAGGGATTAGGCACAAAGAGTGCTGACCCTCCCGGAATGGCATTAACGACCTGACTGATAGATGACGTTGGTAAAATAGGTGTTGCCATAGCAGGGGGTGTCATAGCCCCAGGAGATGGCGCGGGAATGGTGGGGCTTGCTATCGTGGCCCCACCCGAAGAATGATTATGCTCATTATTAGCCGAAGGGAGGCCTGGATTATTTGCCCCTGGATGAGCTGTTACGTCACTTCCTGTTGGTGGTGCTATGGGGTGAGCTGTGCCTGATGTTGTATTATTCCCGCCTGAAGCTGATGGGAGACCTGAAATATTTGTCCCTGCTGGTATTGTTGCGCCACTTCCTGCGGATGGCAGGCCCGGAATATTTGTTCCCGGAGGTGCCGTTATGCCACTTCCTGCGGATGGCAAGCCCGGAATATTTGTTCCCGGAGGTGCCGTTATGCCACTTCCTGCGGATGGCAGGCCCGGGATATTTGTTCCTGGAGGTGCTGTTACGCCACTTCCTGCGGATGGCAAGCCCGGGATATTTGTTCCCGGAGGTGCTGTTACGCCACTTCCTGCGGATGGTAAAGATGTTCCCTGGGATGGTTTTGTATTGTTGATGGGCGGGGGTTGAGGTCCTTTGCCCTCTGAAGGGGCAGTATTATTGATTGTAGGAAGGGTTGGTACGTAATTAGCAGGAAGCTGACCCTGCTTTACGCCATCAATTTGAGAGTTATTTGAAAGATCAGTTTCAGCCGTAAAGCCTGGAAGTGTTGTCGAGGCTTTTTGTGTTGCAGCAGAAGCGGTTACAGATGGTAGGCCTCCTCCCTGGAAATCAGGCAAAGCATTGGCTGAATTAACGGCCCCTGCTTTTGTAGCGCTTATATCGCCTGCTGATACAGCATTAAGGCCGTCAGGTTTTTCACCACTAAAAGAGGGGTGAGAGCCTTTTTTCGCATGTTCAATTTTTGTTACGTTATCAATATCGCCTGTAAGTTTACCAACTATGTCACCTCCCGCTACAATGCTTCCTGTTGCATTAGACGCTGAATGAGCTGTTGGCCCCCATTGGGCTTTTGCCTGTCTATGACCTTTTTTTGCGAAACCATTCTCATTTATTAAATTTCCATCAGCATCAGTAAAGGGGATGCTGGAGTTCTTGCTATCCCAGCGGCATCCTTTGTGGTCATTGCAAAAGAGGTAGAAAATTTTTTCATTCACATAACCGATATTTTTAAGGTTACCGCCCTGGAGCAGAATATTTCCTCCAGCAGCAATATGGCTGGCATCATTATCAATACCGCCACTTGTTGTAACTTTAATATCGCGACCGGCTGATATAAGACTGCTGGTTCCCGTAAGCTCATAAGTTGTGCTGTCTTCCGAAAGGCTTGAGCCACCACGGTTTTTTTTGGGCTTACGTTTAACAGCTTTTATAGTGATATAACCTGTTCCCTGATTGCCGTTTTTATCCAAAAGTCCTTTGGGAACCTTATATTCGCCACCACCGGAACCTTTAGTGGTGAAAGCCAGCTCTTTTGATTCCTTTTTATTTGTTATGGTTCCATCATAAATATTTTTCAGAGAGCTGGCATGAATTTCTATATCGCTTTTATTGCTATCAGCTGAGATCAGCCCGCCTCTATTAATAACATCACCAGCCTCTGCCCCATTTATGCCGCCAATGAAAATTGAGCCTGACTGTGCCTCTATAGCCCCTTTTTGGTTGGTAAGCTGTCCAGGAAGAGTGAGGCTTATGGCCTGGCCCATTATAAGGGCATTATTGGTGATATATTGGTTTGACTGGATATTTAACAGGCCGGATTGCGCCATAAGCGCGCCATTATTGGTGATGGAGGCAGCGTTAATTGTGGCATTACCTCCGGCTAATAGGCCATATCCGGGTTGGATAATGCAATTACCGCTCAAATGAAGGCTTGCATCTCCGCCAGACTGAAAGAGAATATTATTTGTTATGTCGCCCTCAGTCTCTACATCAAGGGCATTACCTGCCAGGATTTGAGTTAAATTACCGAGCGAATGTGCTTTAAGTGTGAGATTTCCTTTTGCGTGGAGGCTATTATCATCGGCATTTAAATTAAGAGCTGAGTTATTCGCTGCTGTTAAAATAAGGCTGCCAGTTTGATCTTGCTGGAGAAGCTTGCCGCCAAGGCCTTCGAAATTATCGGTGGTTAAGCTTAAATCATGCTGTGCCTGTATTATGGCGTTATTATTATAGACAGAGCGTGTTGCCTGGTTCGTATTTCCGGTAAGGGCAAAGCTACCGGTAATAGCGTTAATAAAGCCATTATTGCTATTATCAAGATCATCTATGTAAAGGGCAATATCTCTTTGGGCCTGTAATATGCCGTTTTGATTACTGATTTTGCTGGTTCTGATATTTAAAGAGTCTGCTGTGCTAATAATGCGCCCATTATCATGATTATCAAGCGTGGTATTCTGTATGGTAAGAGGACCTGCCCCTTGAATAATGCCATTTTGGTTATTGGTAAGATCAGCAATATTTATCAAAAGGGCATCTTGTCCAGAAATAATAGTGCCGTTGCTATTATCTAATGTTGACCCTGTTATAGAGACAGATTTCTGTGCACTCATCTGACCCTGGTTGTTGGTGATTTTGTCGCTATTTGCTGTAAGGCCGTTAACACCGTAAATTTGCCCATTATTGAGGAGCGTGTCTGAAGCAGTAAGGTTTGCTTGACCTGATGACGCTATATTCCCTTTATTGGTAAGAGAGTGGCCTTTTAATGTCAGATTACCGCCAAGGGCACCGATTTTCCCGCTATTATCGATAGAACCATCAGAGGATAATGACAAACTTCCCAAAGATAAGAGTTCACCTTCATTATGCACAGGGCCCTGACTTTGAATATCGAGAGAGGGCGCAGAACTTCTTGTTAGATTTTGTTGCTGTGTTTCAATATGGCCTGCGTTATTTAGTCCTTCAGAACCGTTAAGACTAAAATGCATAGCGCCATTTTGGCTGGCGATTAAACCACCCTGACCACCAGATGCTGCTTTATTATCCAGTCCACCTGCTGTGAAAGTCAGATCATGTCCGGCTATAATGGTGCCGTTATTTTCCATTAGCCCAGCAGCAGTGAAAGATAATGTTTGACCTGCACTGACAACAGACTGAGCGTTATCTTGCCATTGTGACGTTCTGAGATGCAGATCTCCCGATGCTTTGAGCGACCCAGATTCATTATGGAGTTGAGCATCAGATGTGAGGGAGACATCATTATTAAATGTTAGATTGCCCCCTAAAGCGAGCAATGTACCATTGCGATTATCCAGATAGGATGCTGTGGCATTAAGTTCTTGCCCCGCCTGAATAATGCCCTGATTATTATTAAATTCTGTCAAAGGCTGGTCTGTAATGGCTGTTCTAATAGTGATATTTTTATCAGCAAGGAGTGTTCCATGCTGATTAGACAGCCTATCGCTTTGCACTGTTAGAAAGCCAGCTGACTGAATTTGTCCGTTATCATTGGCTATTGAAGAGGTTTGTACTTTTAAGTCACTACCAGATGTGAATATTTGGCTCTGATTATTAATCGCACGGGCATTAAGGTCTAATGTGCCGTTATCATTGCTGATTTGGCCTTCATTATTGAGGGTGCCTTGTAGGTTTAGTGAGAAATCATTCGTACTATAAATTACGCCCTTATTATAAAGGTCAGTGTTGATGTTACCTGTAAATATGTCTGATGAAAGGATAGAGTTATTATTGTGGAGTGTTCCTGCATTTATTCTGAGGGTATGTCCTGCGACCAGGGTCTCAATAATTCCATCATTATTGAGTGTTCCGTCATTTATAATATCTAGGTTAATGCCGCCTTTAGTAGAAATAAGCTGGCCCCGCAGACCATTATTGAGCTGAGATGCTTTAATTTCAGTGCCCAAAATGCCGCCCATAACGCCTTCATTATCGATTGCGCCTGAAGAGGTGACTACTAAATTCCCTTGTGCACTTAATGCCGAATTCTGGTCTGAATCATATTGTGTTAAATACGCTGTCAGATCACCATTTGAACGGATATTTCCATTTTGGTTACTGATTCTTCTGGCATTGAGGGCAACATGATCAGCTGTGCTGAGAATCAAGCCACCATTATTGCTCAGATCCCCTGTAGAGAAAGACAATCTTCCATCAGATTGCAAAACGCCCTTATCATTGGTGGCATCATTTTGATTTTGGATATCAAGTGCGCCACCCTGAGCTATGATTTTGCCGTTCTGATTATCTAATTGCCCTGATTTGATAGTGACAAAATCTTCTTTTGTACCAATTTGGCCAGAATTATTACTAAATAGTTCTTTGAAAGACAAAATCATGGATTTGATACTGAAAAGAAGGCCGGTATTTTCTCCTTTGCCTTCTACAGCCATGTTTAAGCTTTTTTCAGAACGAATACGTCCTTGATTATTCATCTCTCCATGAAGAGATAGATGCTGTTCTCCTTGTGAGAGAATATCACTTTTATTATCTAAAGAGTCCGCAGAAAGTGACAGGTTTGACTGATCATTTTGTGTTCTGATCAGGCCATTATTATGAACATCATGGGAAAGTGTTAAACCAAGATCACCATTAATTGTAACTAACGTTGCATCCCCTCCGTTAAGGAGAGTGCCTCCCGTTATAATGGCACCTGTTCCACCAGCAATAAGACCTTCATTATCAATTTGTTCTGAAGATGTAATATTTAGGAGTTTTTGAGCTGAGAGAGTAGAGTTTTTGTCAGAGCCGTAATTTGTAATATCAGCATTTAAATTACCAGCACTTTCAATAGCTCCTGCTTGGTTAGATAAACTGGCTGACTGTAAGGTTAAATCCCCATTAGCATCAAGGATTTTGCCCTGGCTATTATCAAGGTCGTTATTGGCTGTGATGAGTAAAGTGCCATTATTTGTTGAGATTTGGCCATTATGGTTTGCAATAGTGCTCTTGCTCTTAATGTGCATGCCATTGAGAGAGGCGATTGTACCAGAGTTATTAACCGCCCCTGCTTCGAAATTTACATCTCGTTCAGCTGCAACGACTGTACCGCTATTCGTGGCGTCATTGGTGATATCGGCACTAACATGTCCCTTTTCACTGCGGATATTTCCTGCATTTGTAAGACTATCCGCTTTGATTGTGACATCGCCAGTGGTGGCAAGGAACTGCCCCTGTGAGCTATTAATAAACTGGGATGTTTGCAGAGACGTTCCATCTATCCCTCCAACAAGTCCTTCATTATTGAAAGCGCTGTTGACCTTAAGGGAGAGGGTCTTATTGGCTGTGAGGACAGACTCTTTATTTGAATTATAATTTGCGATGGTGGCATTGAGATTACCGGCACTTTCAATAGTTCCTGCCTGGTTAGATAAAGTGGCGGATTGTAGGGTCAAATTTCCATCAGCATTAAGAATCTTACCCTGGCTGTTATCGAGGTCTTCCTTAGCTGTGACGGATAAATTACCAGAGGAAGTGGAGATCTCACCTTGGTTGGAAAGGGTGCTGTCACTGTTAAGGGATAGTCCAGACTGAGCGGAGATAAGGCCGGAGTTATTGAGCGATCCTGCTTTGAAATTCACATCCTGTGATGAAGCGAAGATTGAGCCGCTATTGGTAGCATCCTGAGCAATATCGACGTCGATACGGCCTTTATCGCTATTAATGAGACCTGCATTTGTGAGACTATCCGCTTTGACTGTGACATCACCAGAAGTGGCAAGGAACTGTCCTTCTGAGCCATTAATGAGCTGAGATGTTTGCAGAGATGTGCCATTTATGCCGCCAACAAGCCCTTCATTATTGAAAGATTTATTGACCTTAAGAGAGAGGGTTTCATTGGCTGTGAGGACAGAGTCTTTATTAGAATTATAATTTGCGATGATGGCGTTTAGATTGCCAGCACTTTCAATAGTGCCGGTCTTGTTGGAAAGAGCCGCGGAGTTTAGCGTCAGTGTCCCATCTGCATTAAGAATCTTTCCGTGATTATTATCGAGATCTCCCTTAGCTGTGACGGACAAATTACCAGAGGAGGTTGAGATCTCACCTTGATTGGAAAGGGTGCTGTCACTGTTAAGGGTTAGTCCAGAATGGGCAGAGATAAGGCCTGAATTGCTCAAGGATTGGGCATTGATCTCCATGTTCTGTGATGAAGCGAAGATTGAGCCACTATTGGTAGCATCCTGAGCAATATCGATGCCAATATGGCCTTTATCGCTATTAATGAGACCTGCATTTGTAAGACTATTGGCTTTTATAGAAATATCACCGGAATTAGACAGAATTTGGCCGTGTGCATTATTTATAAAAGATGTTGTTTCGATAATAGTATTTGTGATTCCGCCCAGAAGACCGTCATTATCAAAATGGTTTTCATTTTTAAAAATAAGGTCTTTATCTGTTGTGAGTATAGAATCTTTATCTGAACTATAGTTTTTTACATTAATTTTTAAAGTATCTGTGCTTTCAATGGCTCCACCCTTATTAGATAGAGCAGCAGATTGTAAGATTAGGCTGCCATTTGCGTTAAGAATCTTACCCTGGCTGTTATCGAGATCTCCCTTAGCTGTGACGGATAAATCACCAGAAGAAGTTGAGATCTCACCTTGGTTGGAAAGGGTGCTGTCACTGTTGAGGGTTAGTCCAGACTGAGCGGAGATAAGGCCGGAGTTTTGGACTGAGCCTGCATTGAAAGCTAAATTTTGTTCAGCTGCAATGATTGAACCATTATTAGTGACGTTATTGGTGATATCAGCACTAACATGGCCTTTTTCACTGCGGATATTTCCTGCATTTGTGAGACTATCCGCTTTGATTGTGACATCGCCGGAAGTGGCAAGGAACTGCCCCTGAGCTCCATTGATGAGCTGGGATGTTTGGAGAGATGTTCCATCTATCCCCCCATAAACCCTTCATTATTGAAAGTTCCGCTGACTTTAAGGGAGAGAACCTTATTAGTTGTTAGAACAGAGTCTTTGTCAGAGTTATAATTTTGTGATGTGAGCTGTAAGGCATCTGTGCTTTCGATTGCTCCACCGTTATTAGAGAGGGCAGCAGATTGTAAGATTAGGCTGCCACCTGCATTAAGAATCTTGCCGTGACTATTATCGAGATCTTCCTTAGCTGTGACGGATAAATCACCAGAAGAAGTTGAGATCTCACCCTGGTTCGAGAGAGCGCTGTCACTGTTGAGGGTTAGTCCAGACTGGGCAGAGATAAGGCCGGAGTTATGAACTGAGCCTGCATTGAAAGCTAAATCTTGTTCAGCTGCAATGATTGAACCATTATTAGTGACGTTATTGGTGATATCAGCACTAACATGGCCTTTTTCACTGCGGATATTTCCTGCATTTGTGAGACTATCCGCTTTGATTGTGACATCGCCGGAAGTGGCAAGGAACTGCCCCTGAGCTCCATTGATGAGCTGGGATGTTTGAAGAGATGTTCCATTTATACCGCCAACGAGCCCTTCATTATTGAAAGATCTATCGACCTTGAGGGAGAGGGCCTTATTGGTTGTTAGAACAGAGTCTTTGTCAGAGTTATAATTTTGTGATGTGAGCTGTAGGGCATCTGTGCTCTCGATTGCTCCACCGTTATTAGAGAGGGCAGCAGATTGTAAGGTTAGGCTGCCACCTGCATTGAGAATCTTGCCGTGACTATTATCGAGATCTCCCTTAGCTGTGACGGATAAATTACCAGAAGAAGTTGAGATCTCACCCTGGTTCGAGAGAGTGCTGTCACTGTTGAGGGTTAGTCCAGACTGGGCAGAGATAAGGCCGGAGTTATTGAGTGATCTTGCTTTGAAATTCACATCCTGTGATGAAGTGGAGATTGAACCACTATTGGTAGCATCCTGAGCAATATCGATGCCAATATGACCTTTCTCGCTATTAATGAGACCTGCATTTGTGAGACTATCCGCTTTGATTGTGACATCACCGGAAGTAGAGAGGAATTGTCCCTGAGATCCATTGATGAACTGGGATGTTTGGAGAGATGTTCCATTTATACCGCCAACGAGCCCTTCATTATTGAAAGATCTATCGACCTTGAGGGAGAGGGCCTTATTGGTTGTTAGAACAGAGTCTTTATCAGAGTTATAATTTTGTGATGTGAGCTGTAGAGCATCTGTGCTTTCAATGGCTCCACTTTTATTAGAGAGGGCAGCAGATTGTAAGGTTAGGCTGCCATTTGCGTTAAGAATCTTCCCGTGATCATTATTAAGGTCTTCCTTAGCTGTGATGGATAAATTGCCAGAAGAAGTTGAGATCTCACCTTGATTGGAAAGGGTGCTGTCACTGTTGAGGGTTAGTCCAGACTGGGCAGAGATAAGGCCGGAGTTTTGGACTGACCCTGCATTGAGAGCTAGATCCTGTTCGGCAGCAACGATTGAACCACTATTAGTAATGTCATGGGTGATATCGGCATTAACATGGCCTTTTTCACTGCGGATATTTCCTGCATTTGCAAGATTGTCGGCTTTAAGTGTAACGTCACCAGAGGTGGAGATTATCTGGCTTTGTGCAGCTGCGGTGAGATTAGAGGTTTCTATAGCACTACCATTGACACCCCCAATCAGCCCGTCATTATTTATGCTTGTTCGTGCTGAGAGATGTAATAATTTTTGTGCAGAAAACGTGGCTGTTTGATCTGCATTATAATTTTCTAAAGTAGCGTCTAAATTCCCATTACTTTCGATGCTTCCTTCATCATTGGTTAAAGAAGCTGAGTGCAAAATTATATTGCCATTATTATTAAGAATTTTGCCTTGGCTGTTGTCGAAATCACTATAAGTTGTAATGTGCAAACTATCAGAAGAAGTAGAGATATTTCCTTTTTGGTTGGAAAAGAAACCATTGCTATTGAGCGTTAGGCCTTTTTTTGATGAGATGAGGCCAGAATTACGAAATGAAGCTGTATTAAAGACCAAATCCTGCGTAACAGCGTAAATTGTGCCGCTATTTGTGGTGTCCTGGGTAATGTCAGCGTTAATATGACCAGTCTCGGCACGGATCAGTCCAGAATTAGCAAAATTGTCAGCTTTAATCGAAATATTGCCGGCATTAGAGAGAGTCTGACCTTGAACTCCATTAGTAAACTGCGATGTTTCTATGGAGTTGCCATTAGCACTGGCAATAAGACCTTCATTGTCAAGATTGTTACTATTTGAAAAAGAAAGTTCATTACCTGTTCTAATAACAGAGTCTTTATTAGAGCTATAATTCTGTGATGAAATTTTCAGAGAGTCATTGCTCTCAATGAGGCCTGACTGGTTAGATAAAGAGGCTGCGTTAAGGGTTAAGGCATTGTTTCCATTAATAATTTTACCTTGATCGTTATTCAAGTCGCCCTGAGTTGAAACGAGTAAGGGGCCAGAAACTGTAGATACCTGTCCAGTCTGGTTAGATAAATATTTATGACTGTCTAAGTGAAGGCCTGTTTGAGCAGCTATTTTACCCTGATTTTTAATAGAGTTGGCTTGAATATTGATTGCGTTTTGCGAGGCTCCAATGCCTCCTATATTATTAAGTTCACCACTAGCTTCTAACTTAACACTTCCAGATTGTGCTGCGATTGTTCCGGTATTAGATAGATTTTTTCCTGTGTGGATTGAAAGATTTCCGCTTTGATTATTAATAGTTCCGCTATTGCTGAACTCATTTTTATTATCGATGGTAATATCATTTTGTGCCTGTAATGAACCAGTGCTTGATATAGCCCCATTAGATCTGATTTTAAGCTGGTTAGTTGTGCTTAATTGTCCGTTTAAAACGAGGTCGCCATTTGTTGTGAGGTGCATATCTCCTGCATTGGCAGCCATTGTGTTATTAACACGCACACCTGCGCCAGCTTCGTTTACAACCATGTAAATACTATGAGCGTATAACCCGCCCAAAGCTGCGGTATCTATAGACCATTCTGGTTTGTCAGAGCTGTCTTTATCAAGAGGATGGGCTATGTTACTACCGTACTCAACATAGTTACGCCCTGCAACAATATTGACATCTTGAGCGTTTAGCTGTGCTTTTAGCCTTATTTTGCGTGAAAGAATATCAAGCACCGGTACGGTTGTAAAATCACCTCCCTTTCCTTCAAAAGAAATTGTTCCGTTTTGTATATCAAACCCCTGAAGATGTCCCTGGCTGTCGAGTTTTGGTTGTCCCGTAACAAGGGTTGAGCGTGTTGTATTAATAAAGCCACACCCATTACATGTAATTCCATTCGGGTTCGCAATGATTACAGCGGCTTTATCCCCTGCAATTTCTGTATAGCCTAAAATATGTGAGGGAAGGTGTCCTGTAACTTCGTTAAGTATAACATGTGCTGACTGGCCTTGCAGATTGGGGTTTCCCATGATCTGGCCGCCAGTTTTTGTACCAATATTATGTGTGGCGTTATTAAGTATAAGTCCATTCTTTTTAACGCCATATTCTGTAAAAGCGTTATGAGATACGCCGTTGTTATTGGGTTTAGCTATGTTAATTTGGTCAAGACCATTTTGAGTATGGTCTAATGTAGGATGTGGTCCCGCTGCTTGATGGTCAATAATAATGCGCGGTGGAGCTTGTTGAGCCAGCACAGGACTTGTGACTGAAGCCAAAAATAAAGAGCTTGCTGCAAATAAATTTACTATTTTGCAAAAGAAACGTTTTTTCATGCCAAAAACTTTATGATTAAGCCTATTATTTTTCATCATAGTTTTAGTCCGGCGCTAAATAAGCCCAGCACACCTTCTGAGGGGAGGGGGCCTGTATGTACAGCGTGAGTGATAGATATGTTCCAAAAAGCTGGCCCGGTGGTTTTGCGCAATCCTGCGCCTGCACCGACTATTTCCCCACCTCTCAAAGCTTTAGGGAGGCTGGAATCTGCAAAACCAGCTCTTACAATGCCGAAGTCAAAAATTCCATATAACTGGGTGCTGTCAAATAAAGCATGGCAAAGCCCCTCATAGGGGCCGCAACTCAAATCTTCGGTGGGTAAGGTCCAAGAAAAATCATTACGCATGAACCCGCCATTATTGCCGATAAGCGCCTGTTCTATAAAACCACGAACACTATAGGGGCCACCAACCTGTAACTGGTTGGTAGAAAATTGATCATAGGTACTGATTTCAGCATGAAGTGTTGTGTGCCAGCTAAGTCTTTGTGTCAGAGGTTCATAACCATCAATATCAAGACTTGGTTTTAGATAAGAAGAATGAGGCTCGTTTTTAGAAGGATGAGGGAGGTAATTATCAGTGCCAGCAGCATCTATAGCAATTGCTGTTCCTGCAGTTACGTACCATATGCCCCCTAAAGCCTTGAGGGATTCACTAAGAGAGAGATTGACATAAGATTGGTGCCCAGTTTGCATATTAATCACTGTGTGATTAATGGCTGAGGCAAATCCCTTACGTTCGATACTGGCCTGAAAACTTGTTACACCTAGTTTGTTGCGGAGTAAAACGCGCGAAAATCCGACTTGCCAGTCTGTTCTTGAACCGCTGAGATTATAGAGTTCTGTGCCAGATTGTAGAGGATAACTATCCTGAGAGCGTGAGGCTGAGCCGAAAAAAGTCCAATATCCCCATGGGATAGAACCGCTAAAAGAAAAAAGTTCCGTTCCTCTAAAGCCATGATCAGGGCCCCTGAGGGAGTGGTCATATTCTACAGACCATAAATCAAGAAGTCCTAGAGGGTTTTCGGCCATTAACATGGCATGACCGACCTGGCGCCCCGTGACAGACTGCCCCAAATTATCAACCCAGCCTTGACCGTGAAAAATACCATTATCTGGTGTTTCGATAATGACCTTAGATGTGCCTGGTTCCTGGCCGGGGGCAATATGCATTTGCGCTCCCCAGTGGGGTAAGCGGTTCATTTGTTCAATGCCCTGCTCAAGATCACGCAGATTTAGGATTTTTGCATGTAGCCAGGGAAAGGCCATAGCTATAGTTGCGCGTCTTGGCCTTCCTTGCAGGTCTATGGCTGCAAGTTTGCCTTCTATAACTACAATTTTAAGAGTGCCGGTAGAGAGATGCTGTTCAGGCAGATAGGCTCGTGAGGTGATATAACCTTTTGTTATATAAGCATTATTTATGTCGTTAACTATAGAATTAATATCTCTAATGGTTAGGCAGCGTTCCTGATATGGATTAGTCAGTTGAGTGATTTTTTGAGAGCCAATATGGCGGTTTCCTTCAACCGTAATTTTATGAATCAAAACGCAGTTCTGCTCCGATGAAGAAGGAGCTGCTTTTGTTGTAGGCTGAAGCGTGGAAGAAGGAGGAGGCAGAGCGTTTAACTGCCTCTGACGCTGCTGAAATCTTTGGAACTGATCTTGAGCAGAGCCGGGGCCTGCTGGCAGACCTAAATGAGGGATGTCAGCCGCTTTTGCTGATGGCCCCGGTGTAGTCAGAGCCACCAGCAAAAAAGCTGCGAGAGAAATCCTCTGCTTTATGTAACTCATCTTATTATTAGGGAATTAGCGGAGGGGAGGGTGCTTTATCCAGCTATCAATATTTTGCATCGCTGTTTCAGCCCCGTTGAGTGAAAAAGCGATTGTTAAAGTACCGCCTCCTACAATTTTCCCAGCTTTAAACTGGCCCGTTTTTCCATTTTGGAATTGTTGGGCCTCTGCTTTATTGAGATCCAGTGAGGCAAGGCAACCTGTTGCAACACAACTTTGCCACTCTAAAGAAAGAGATTTTTTATTATCAATAGAGATCTCAGGTTGTGTTTTGAGTGAAAGTTGCAAAGGTGCCATGACAGTTAAGCGCCAGGGACGTTTGCTTAAAGGGGATTTTTTTGCGTTATCAGTTGCACGGGCTAAAACGACCATTCCAAGGGGAACAGATTTTTGGCCTTTTTGGGCAATGAGAGTTTGCTGTACGATGCAGCTCTGAGGGTCTTCTGACGCTCCTTTAAGAGGAAATGTGCAGCGATAAGACCATTCACCTATAGAACTTGAAATTGTTATGGGTGAAGACTGAGGGGGTGTTTCTTTTGAGTCCTTATTAGAGTCACTGGCAGCTTGACTCGTTGAGCCTATAATAAAGGGTGTAATCAACAGGACGGACTTGATAAGTTTACATATCATAATATTAACCACCTATATTATAAGCAAAAGACACTTTTAGGAGACTGCAATATAGTACCATTGTAGTCTTGGTTTCCTATACAAAGTTTTATACGTTATCAAGTAAAAATTTAACAAGTTTTAAGTAAATTTTGCCCAAATTTTAACGAAATAAAAAAAAGTTACATAAAATTTCTCTTATGCTAAATCAAGATAATCTAAATTTTCTTCTAATAATGAAATTATGGCGAAAATAAGAATTTTTTATTTACGAATGATTAATAGATACAAATTCTTAAGGCTTGTGCGATATTATAGATAATTACACTTTATTGTGACAGGGTTTGAGAGCACTTTGCATGGCTGAACTGAAAAAAGATTAAGTATTTCGCTTAAATATTATAGTTGTGCTAAAAATTGGCCCGCAAAAAAGTGGCAGAAAAAGAGGGAATTTTATGATGGTTTTTCTTCAGGACCATTTTACGTGGATTTTAGCGCTCCATATTATGGCGTTCATATCCTGGATGGCAGGTTTATTTTACCTGCCTAGATTATTTGTTTATCACACGCAGCTTGAGCATGGTTCTCGTGAAGATAAGCGTTTTGCTCTTATGGAGAGGCGTCTTTATAAACAGATAATGACCCCGGCTATGATTGTTACATTCGTAACAGGAATTACAATGGCCTCTTTGCCCCATATTGTAGACTGGCATAGTTTTTGGTGGTGGAGCAAAGTTATTTCGGTTTTGGCATTAGGTGCTTTTCAGGGGGCCTGCGGTATGTGGCGCCGTCTCTTTGAGCAGGGAAAAAACAGTCATAATGAGCGATTTTATCGCATTATCAACGAGGTCCCCACCATATTAATGATGATTATCGTCATTATGATCGTCGTAAGACCCTGAATTTTTTTCAGATCGTTTGCGGAAAAACTGAGTTTTTTTATGATGTTCGGATAGATGTTTTTCTTCTTCTCTTGCTTTGACAATTAATCGTCGTTCATGGCGGCGTAAAAACAGAAAAGCTATGATAATTAAAATAGCCGCTATGGAACCCAGAATAAGGCTAAAGGGCCCTGAGAATTTTTCAATCTGCCTACCAATTTCATAGGTTATGAGAACGTAACCACATCCCCATAAAATGCCACCTGACGCGTTGTAAAATAAAAAGCTTCTCCAGGGCATATGAGATGCTCCTGCTAGAAGCGCTATGAAAATACGCAAAATCATCATGAAGCGGCCAAAAAGAACACCTAACCCGCCAAAGTGACGAAATAGATAGCGCCCCAATAATAACCGGTCTTCATTGAGCCCTATTTTGGGACCGTGTTTTTCCAGTAAAGAAAAGCCAAATTTATAGCCTATCAAATAGCCTATATTATCGCCAATGATAGCCCCTGTTGCTGCTGCTATTATAAGGCCTTCGGGGCTAAAATGATGAGTTTGAGAGGCGTAAAGTGAGGCAAGCACCAAGAGGCTCTCTGCAGGGAGAGGGATACCCGTGCATTCAAGCATGATAATTAGGCCTATAAGGGTATAGGCATAAGGGCTCGGTATCTGTTCAATATAATTTGTGAGGTCTGAAATATGGAACAGGATCTTGCTCCTTGAATGATGCTGCGATCTTGCACAAAAGGCACTAATTACAGTTTATAAAAGAGTAAAGCCAAACATAAAACCCAACGAGGTCTTAAAATGCTGTCACAAACATCTTTATGCCAGAAACAATCTTGGGTTGATACATCTTTAATTGTTCGCAAAACACGGCAATTTAGTGATGTTAAAATAATAGGGGATTATAGTCTTTGGCTAGAGCGCCGCCCGGATGAGGGGGGACGTGCCGTTGTGGTAGCGCGAGACACGCAGGGTTTAATCAGGGATTTAACACCCTTAGGCTATGATATAGGTACTAAAGTTCACGAATATGGTGGCGGTGCCTGGGAAGCGCGTTTGACGCCTAAAGGTATAGAAATCATATTTAGTGACCGGAAAAAGGGCGGTATCTGGTTAAGTATAAATGGGCAAGAGGCTCAACAATGGATAAGCCAGACTGTTAGTGAGCAAGGCGAGGAGCTTATTTATCACTATGCTGACTTTTCTTTTCATCCTGATAGGGATGAAGTTTTTTGTGTTCGTGAATGTCAGAGTAGTGGTTATGAATCCTCTGATATTGCTTCTGTTAACCCTAATGGATTATGCAATATCTGGGCACGGGATTCCGACTTTTACGCAGCACCACGCCCCTCTCCCAATGGGCAGTTTCTGGCCTGGTATCAATGGCAAAATCCTTTCATGCCGTGGGATGAGACACAATTATGTGTGATAGATCTGACGACTAAAAGAAAATGGGTATTAGCCGGACAGGAAGGCGGGATTAGCCTCATAGAGCCTCGATGGGCTGGTCAGGATCTCTATGCTCTTTCAGATCAAAAACGTGGCGAGAAAGAGCAGGATCGTTATTGGTCGCCCATAAGATTTGAGTGGAATAATGGGGAGTGGCATACTCATATTTTACCCTCTGCTGGCGTCGAAATTGGTTTTCCTGCCTGGGTGTTTGGGCAAAATTCATATAGTGTTTTTGAAGATGGCCGTATTTTGGCGCGTGGTATCAAGGATGCTCTTCCCTGCTTTTTAATGTATGACCCAAAGCAGGGCTGGGAAAAACTTTCTGTTAAAGCTAGTCCCGAAATGGTTCCTTGTTCTGTCAATAAGGAAAAGACAGTTTTTGCCTGGATAGATGTTCCACAAGATGCGCCTCCAGCCTTGGCAATAGGGTCTTTAGATGGAGCATATGATCGTTTTCGTCTTGCCTGGGAGCTTCCGCCCCATGTGACTAAAAATGACATTTCCAGGGCAATTTCAGTGCATTTTGAGGTGGAAGAGGGGCCTTCGCCTTTGCAGGCGTTTTATTATCCTCCTGCGCAGGGCGATCATTGTTGGCATCAGGAAGGGGGACTGCCTCCTTTAGTGGTTTTGGTCCATGGAGGGCCTACAGGGCAGGCAAGTTCAGCTTTGTCTTTTAAAGTACAATGGTGGACGTCGCGTGGCTTTGCTGTCTTAGATGTTAATTATCGTGGGTCAACAGGCTTTGGTCGTACATATAGAGATGCTCTCAAAGGACTATGGGGGGTGCTTGATGTACAGGATTGTTGCACAGCTGTTAAAGCTCTTATTGAGCAGAAAAAAATAGACCCCCGTCGCTGTGTTATTCGGGGTAGTAGTGCAGGGGGGCTTACGGTTCTTTCAGCGCTGGCATCTTCAAAGCTCTTTCGTGGAGGAACGGTTTTTTATGGGGTTACGGATCTAACGGGGTTAGTGCAAGAAACACACCGTTTTGAAGCGCGTTATTTTGATGGCTTAATTGGTCCATGGCCCCAGGCAGAAGCTCTTTATAAAGAGCGCTCTCCCTTATCATGGCCGGAAAAACTGACCAATCCCGTTTTATTTCTTCATGGCGCAGAGGATCGGGTTGTGCCTCTTTCACAGGCCAAAGCTCTTGCTGATCAGATGAAAGAAGCTATTTTCCATATATACCCTCATGAAGGGCATGGTTTTAGAGCCCCTGACGTTATAGCTGATTCTTTGCAGAGGGAGTTGGAATTTTATGAGAGGCTGTTTTCTCTAGATTGTGAATAACTGAGAGGGCTGCCATCATAGCGAGTGAGCCAAATATAACAACGCCAAGTGCTTGACCGATCATAACGCCCTTAGGGCCATAATAAGCGCCAATAGTGACGAAAGGGATCGTGCCTAGAGTGGCACGTCCCCAATTAAAGGCGGTCGAATAAAGAGGATGGCCAAGATTGTTAAAAGCAGTGTTGGAGACGAAAAGCAGCCCGACAAACATATAGCTTGCAACAACCCCGAAGCAAAAGAGATTAACAAGCTCAATGCCTGCTCCTTGAACATGGAATAATTTCAAAATAACTGTGTGACAGCTTGCAAAAACAGCCCAGGCAATGGCTACACAAAGGGCTGTGAGTTTCAAAGAGCATATAAAAGCCTCTCTGACCCGGTGGAATTGTCCTGCTCCGAGATTTTGCGCCATAATAGGGCCTACTGACCCGGTCAGGGCAAAAACAAACGCAAATGAAACGGGTACTAAACGATCAACAACTGCTTGCCCTGATACAGCTTCAAGGCCAAAGCGTGACATGGCATGAGTAGCAAATAAAGCACCAACAGGTGTTGCTAGGTTAGTGCCGATGGCCGGTAGGGCAATATTACCAATTTCGCGTGTTGCAGGCATAATAAGGTTCAATTTAGGGCGTTCAATCATGGCGTGACCACGAAGATTGAGAAAGCCACTGACTGAAATTGCACAGCGTGAAAGAACTGTGCTGATGGCTGCTCCCTCTAATCCGAGATTAAAACCGAAAATCAGAATTGGATCTAAAATAGCGGTAAAAACTGCCCCTATTAATGTAACGCGCATAGAGCGTTTTGCATCACCTACTGCGCGTAATAGGGCTGAAAGAGTCATGCCCAGGCAAATAAGGGGCAAGGCTGGTGAGATAATATGGAGAAAGCGCGTAGCATGTATAAGAGCTTCTCCTTTAGCGCCTAAAAGAGTCAGAAAATAATGAGCAAAAATTGCCGTAAATAGTCCCAAAGCGAGTGTGACAATTATCATGACAACTAAAAAAGACGAGGCTAATTCTCGTGCGCGGTCATGCTGTCTGGCGCCAATGAGGCGGCCAATACAGGCTCCTAATCCTATGGCCATGCCCAGCCCTACGGCTGTCTGCACAAAACTAAGGGAGCTTGCAAAGGCAATAGCGGCGGTTAATGTCGGGTCATGTAAGTGCGAGATGTAGAAAAAATTCAGTAAATCAACAGCAAAAACTGCCATAAGCCCGACGGCCCCAGTAATCGCCATTGTTAGTACATGGCGCATAATACTGCCATGAACAAAACGCGCGCGATTTAGGGGACGATCTTTAATAAGAGGCTGAGGAGAATGAGAAAGTTTCTTTTTATCGTCAGGATCAGAAGAAGGATGATTATCCATAATGCACGATATTGCCTATTTACGTCTGGATAGTGATCTTTCCAGCTTCGCAAGAAAATTAATAATTTGCGATCATAGGCTCAAAACCAGCTTTTTCAACTGTCTTATAAATAGATTATACTGGTGTTTATGCTGCGCCATAGTGGCTTTCAGCATATTGGGTAATTAAACTGATTATAGCGCCTATAATAGCCAGAATCTCGTCGGGCCTTCCTTGTAAGTTTTTTATTCAATAATCACAAGCAATATCAGTTATGGTTATTAATCTAGGCTCTAACCATAGAATCTTTGTCCAATATGCAGGTATTTTCTAAAATGAATTTTTGATAAAAACAACAAACAAATTGATTGCGAAGTTATTTTAAAAAGATCACTATAAATAGTGTAAATGAATATAATTATTTATAAGATATAAAATTTTTATATTTATTCTTAGAAATAAAACAAATATGAGTAATTATTTTACACTAATATTTTAATGCTACATAATATCTATGATAAAATCAGGTTCTAAGTCTGTGATCATGTGATTATGGTTGAGAATAAGGAGAATAGGATATGGCTGCTATAAAAACAGCACTTATAACAGGTGGAACATCAGGAATTGGGTTAGCAATTGCCCGTAAGCTTGCTTCGCAGAACTGTAATATAATCTTGGTAGGAAGTCGTCCTTCAAAAGACTATTCAGAGGCTGTACAAATTGTTTCCAAAGTTGCTCAAACACAAGCTGGCTCTCCATGGGTGAAAAGCTATGGTGTGGATGTAACAAAAGAAGCTGATGTTACGGCTTTAATGAAAGTACTTCAGGCTGATAATATTACGCTTGATATCGTTGTTCATAGTGCAGGGGTATTTTTTGATACGCCTATTACTGATGAGTCGTCAGAAGCCTTTGATCGTATGATTGCCATTAATGTGAATGGTATGTGGAATATTATTCGCTCTGCCCTTCCATTGGTTAAAAAAGGGTCCGAAAATCAGCCAGGAGGTAAAATTGTTGCCCTCTCCTCCATTTGCTCCTTTTTTAGCTTTGCAACATATTCAGGTTATTGTGCGAGCAAAGCTGCCGTAACGGCTTTAACCAAATCCTTGGCTTTAGAGCTCGGCCCTATGGGCATTAATATTAATGCTGTAGAGCCTGGCCGTGTTGAGACGCCTATGCATGATCAGTTAATTAACGATCCTGCACAGGCTGAGATTTTAAAATCCATTGCTTCGTCCAACCCTAGCAGGCGTGCATTTTCAAGCCCTGATGATATTGCGAATGTTGTCGCGTTTCTTACAAGTGATGCTGCTCAGGCCATGCATGGCGCAGCTATCGTCATTGATGAAGGTATGTCTTTAGGGCTGGGTGCTTAAAATCCCATTTTAATAATGCTAAATTCTGGTGCTGGATGTGATTATAGTATTTCCAGTGGAACTTTCTTGTCTTTCATCATCAAGCACCAGATAAAGCTGCAAATATAATATCAGGGACGTAATGACTTTTGGTTCAGTTTGACCCTGCCCACAGCAAAGGGCGAGGTTTAAAGCCAAGATGTTTTTTGGCCAAATGGTTAGAGGCTCCCCTTAATCCCAAGTGAAAATATATTCCGGCCTCACTGACAGTTTTACGAGCTTCTTGAATGTCTATTTTTTTAGGTTCAGGAGCATTGATCCACTGCATAAAAGTGGGAAGCCACTGACGAACAGGCAGTGGGTGGTCATCGACTATATTATATGTTCCTGGCTTGGCGTGGAGTGCAGCAATTGTAGCTGCGATGGCATCGTCAATATGAACAAAAGACCATATAGCCTTGCCAGAACCAATTATGACAGACCCTTCATTGCATGATTGTTTGGCTAGAATACTATGCGGTCGATACCATGTGCCAGGGCCGTAAAAGAAGCCATAACGTAATATAACACCATCTAAATTTGGGGCCTGGGTAACATCATTTTCGTAATCTGCCAGAACCTGACAGCTTTCGCCGATAATATCGGGGGCTTGTATGCTTAAAGATGCTTTTTCATCAGCAAGACAATCTTCGGGAGCATCAAGATAAAACCCTTTAGATTGCATGATGTACCGTCGTACATTAAGTAATTTTGCGGCCTCTAAAAGGTTTTGACCTCCTAATTTATGGAGGTGGGTATCAAGCGGTATTGAGCTAAGAATATCCGCTGGATCAGAAGGTAAATGAGTCATCTGATCAATAATAACGTTGGGTCTTATGGCAGAAATTGCCGTTTGTACTTCAGTGCGGTCAAAAATATTGACGGCATAAGTTTTGACACCGATCTCTTTAAGGCAAGCTTTTTCTGTTTTGGGGCGCGTTATGGCCGAAACATCATAGCCCAGGGCGCAAAGTGCTCTAATAAGGGGAAGTCCGATTGTGCCTGTCGCCCCGGCAACAAGAATTTTCATAGTAAGGTCCTGGAGTTTGTGAAGGTGGGGGCTAGCCGATAAGTTAATTTTGGGCCAGACATGACGTGTTTTAAAATGGTTTATGCGGGTAGTGACAGAAGGGTAAAATTAATTAGGTTCATATAAAAGAACTAAAAATCTTTATTTTTAATGTACCAAAAATATGGTGGTCATTATTAAAAATGATGACCGTCAGGACTGATTGCGAATGACGTGGTCAAGTTTTTTACAGGCCTGTAGTAAGTCTTTTCCTTCTGGATCGGCGAGGCCAAGGAGAAGGCCAGAATGTGATGGTGTATTTGGCATATACCAGCGAGAGAGAGCCGAAGGGGCTAATCCATAATGACTGGCCTGGCTAATAATGGTTTCATCCTGTACGGTTTCTGGCAATTGTAAAAGGATAGATAGTCCTTTGATTTCAGCTTTATGACCCATCTGATTAAACTCAGCACATAAAGCCTGACTTCTCGCATGATAAAGCCGTTTCATTTTTCGGAGATGTCGCAAAAAATGGCCCTCATGCATAAAATTTCTGATAGCCATTTGTAGGGCAGGCTCAGGAGCAGGAGAGAGTGTGGCGACAATATCGCCTATTATGTCTATGAGAGAAGGAGGGGCCACCAGAAAGCCCAGCCTTAAGTTAGGGCTAATTGTTTTGCTGAAAGTGCCAGTATAAATAACGCGTCCTTTTGAATCCAAGGAAGCAAGGGCCGGGGCTGCACGATGGTTTAACTGTAACTCTCCAAGATAATCATCTTCGATAATCCAGCTATGATTTTGGTCTGCCCGATTGAGAAGCTGGGCACGTCTTTTGAGAGATAATGTTACTCCCAAAGGGGCTTGCTGCCCTGCTGTTACCAAAGCCAAAGCGGCGTCTTTGGCGTGTGATAAACCAAATTCTATGTTCATTCCTTCATGATCAACAGGCACAGCTACAAGCGACAACCCTGCCAGTTCCAATGCTTTACGTGCTGGAGGAAAGCCAGGATTTTCTACCCAGGCTTTTTCGCCGTGTAATTTAAGGGCCTGTAAAATTACGCTTAAAGCGCCTGTAAAGCCGGAGGTAATGAATATTTGGGAGGGATGGCATTTTAGGCCGCGCGATAAGGCAAGTTGGGCAGCTATTTCTGTCCGAAATTCTATTTCGCCACGCGGATCAGGGTAAAGCTGTTGAGATGACATGCGGGCTCGCATAGCGGCGGAAAATAAACGGGCCAGTGTTGTTGCTGGAAAATTATCTTTTGCCGGAATACCCATTTGGAAAAAGCCGCGAGCTAGCAAAAAGTCCCGATATAAAGCAGAGTTGGGGACTGGCTCAGAAATTGTCGGAATGTTATTTTTTTCTGGTAAAAACGGAGCAACTCTTGTCCCCTGAGAGGGTGATGATGCAACTAGCTGATCGTCTTTTAGGCGGTCATAAGCAGATTTCACTGTTCCACGTGAAACACCAAGCTGAGCTGCCAGATCCAGCCAGGAAGGCAGGCGAGCACCTGGTGCCAAAAGACCTTTTGAAATAGCGTCCGTTACTCCCTTTCTAATTTGTTCTGAAAGTGAGATTTGCTCGTTTCGGTCAATATTAACTGGTAATTTAGGAGTGCGTTTCACGATATGTTTTTCAGTAATTTCATGGCGTTACGTAATATATTAATTGAAATTACGATGGCCAACATTATTTAGAGTGACTAGTTTTTGAAATATTCTGCATTATAAAACGTTCGAGCTAGAATATAACATCACGGTTTAGCTCATAGTGGCATTAGGTGGTACAGAGTGATTATTCATTTTTGGTACTTTTTTCTTTCCTAAATAAGGCACATTCTGACTCATAAATTACGTCATTAAGCTATGTATATATGAGTGAAATTATGTCTCAGCGGATTAATTACGAAAAGATCTCACCCGAGGGTGTAAAATCATTAGGGAGCATTTATGCCTATATTGAGCAATGTGGGCTCGATAAAACATTAATGGAGCTTGTTTATTTACGTGTAAGTCAGATTAATGGATGTGCTTATTGCCTTGATCTGCACATGCGTGCGCTTTTAAGAAAAAATTTAAGTCCTGTTAAGCTTTCTCTCGTGGGGCTTTGGGGTGAGGCAGGACCGGTTTTTAGTGAGCGTGAAAAAGCAGCATTTGCATGGGCAGAAACTGTGACACGAATTTCAGAAACTCATGTGCCTGACAAAGCTTTTCAGGCAGCCTCTGCGGTTTTTACTGAAAAAGAACTTGTAGATATGACGCTCGCTATTGGTCTTATGAATGCCTATAACCGCCTGGCGATCAGCTTTAGGAGAGTGCCACAAGAAGCAGTACTCACTGAAAGCTGTGGTACAACATTATAAGATTTTCTCGGTTCTTTTTTCTGGTCTCCAGCTTGTTATTCCGACCTAAAGGAGACCAACCATAATGTCAGTAAAACGCTTTTCTTTATTATGTGTGATGGCGAGTGGAATATTACTTTCTGGCACGATAAGTGCAAAGGCAGAAGGTGATATTATAAAGCCAGGATTTGATCACAAATTACCCAATGTCCCGGGCAAATCACTAAGGGTTGTAGAGGTTACTTACCCGCTTGGGACATCATCTTTGCCCCATACTCATGCACCCTCAGCCTTTATTTATGCCTATGTTGTACAAGGTAAAATCGTTAGCCAAATCGCCGGTCAGGCAGAGCATGTTTATAATGCTGGAGAAAGTTGGTACGAAGATCCGGGCGCGCATCATATTGTAAGTCGTAATGCCAGCAAGACAGAACCGGCTAAATTACTTGCTGTCTTCATTGTCGATAATGATGATAATGAGCTTACTAAGTTAGATCGGCCAAAATAAAAAACCACACTTTATATTATGCAGAGTGAAGGGCCTTTTAGGTGTAAATTACCTTTGCAGAAGGTCTTTGCAGTCTTACGGACTAAATTACTTACCGTCTTCATTGCGATAATGAGCTTGCTAGGCTAGATCGGCCAAAATAGAAAACCATATTTTATATTATGCAGAGTGAAGGGCCTTCTAAGCATAAATTATCTTTATAAAAGGTCTCTCCAATCTTTTGATAAAAAAGAAAATATATAAATTTTGTCGATCATAACTCTTTCAAAACAGAGTTTTATGCCCATCTTTAGCATTAAATATGAGGCCCAACGCTAATATATATCGTGGTCTATTTAAACGTTAAGGAGGAAAGAGACAGAATGAGTGAGATAAAAAGCTCAGTAACAGAACCTTCTCAGGGTGAGCAGCACCATTTTAGTGCTGAGGTTGGACGTCTGCTTGATTTGGTTGTTCACTCTCTTTATTCAGATCGTGAAATCTTTTTGCGTGAATTGGTTGCTAATGCAGCCGATGCCACAGATAAAAGACGCTTTGAGGCTCTAACTCAGTCTTCTCTGGCGCTGCCAGAAAACCCGCAAATCCTCATTACGCCTAACAAGGATAGTAAAACACTGACCATTTCTGACAATGGTCTCGGTATGAATCGTGAAGAACTTGTGCAAAATCTTGGTACAATTGCACGTTCTGGAACGAAAGCTTTTGAGGAAAAATTAACAAGCGCCAAGCCTGAAGAGCGCCCCAGCCTTATTGGTCAGTTTGGTGTTGGCTTTTATTCTGCCTTTATGGTGGCAGATCGTGTTGATGTGATTTCACGTAAGGCAGGTGAAGAGCAGGCCACTTTATGGAGCTCTGAAGGTAAAGGAGCCTATACCCTTAGTGATGCAAGCCGTGAACAGGCAGGTACTGACATCATTCTTTATATGAAAGATGATTCAGAAGAGTTCCTGGACACACATCGCTTGCGGGCTATTATTCGCAAATGGGCAGATCATATTTCCTGGCCTGTAGCGCTGCGTGAAACTAAAGAAGATGGCACGAGCGAAGAAAATACCATTAATGAGGGGAAAGCTTTGTGGCTTCGCCCGAAAGCGGAAATCACAACCGAGCAATATACCGAGTTTTATCGTCATATAGCTCATGCTTTTGATGAACCTTATGCGACGCTCCACTGGCATGCCGAAGGTACGGTAGAATTTAACTCTCTTTTATTTATTCCATCTGCACGTCCATTTGACTTTATGGAACAGTCAGATCGCGAGAGTCATGTTCATTTACATGTAAAACGCATGTTTATCACTGATGATGCAAAGCTTGTCCCGAACTGGATGAGATTTGTTCAGGGTGTTGTGGATACTGATGACATTCCGCTTAATGTTTCACGTGAAATGTTGCAGACAACGCCAGTGTTGGCGCGTATTCGCAAGGCTGTGACACGGCGTGTCATGAGCGAAATTAAATCACGTGCTAAGGAAAATGACGATAAGTTTAAGAGCTTTTGGGAGAATTTTGGGGCCGTCATTAAAGAAGGGCTTTGGGAAGATTCAGACCATCGCCAAGAAATTGCAGAAATCGCGCGTTTCCACACAAGCTATGACGACTCACTGACAACATTAGATGAGTATATTAGCCGCTTAAAGCCTGAGCAGGATGCGATTTATTACCTTGTTGGTGATAATTTGGAAGCTCTTAAAGCGTCTGCCCAGCTTGAAGGTTTCCGTGCGCGTGGTTTAGAAGTTCTGCTACTGTCTGATCCTGTTGATAGCTTCTGGCCCGATCGTTTACATTCTTTCAAAGATAAAGTGCTTCGTTCCGTGGCACAGGCTCATAATGATCTGGAGAAATTTTCTTCGGAACTTAAAGATCAGGCCGAGCCAGTTGAGACCGAAAAACTTGTTCCTGCTTTAAAAGAAGCTTTGGGTGAAACCGTCAAGGAAGTTCGTCCTACAGACCGCCTGACAGGTAGTGCTGTAGTGCTTTCCTCTGAGGGTGGACCTGATTTGGCCATGCAGCGCTTATTGCGTCGTTCTGGGCAGGCTTTCCCTGCTATGCCCCCTGTTTTAGAGATTAACCCACGTCATCCACTTATTCGCAGTTTAAGTGAGAGCGTGGAAAAGGGAGAAAATATCTCTGATTACGCACGCATATTACTAGATCTTGCTCGTGTGCAGGAAGGCGAAGCCCTTTCTGACCCGGGTGGTTTTGCACGGCGTTTAGCCGCTCTTTTGGCACAATAACGACCTTTAAAGTGCTACGATTTTGCGAGGGAGGGGCTTTGCTCCTCCCTTTTTAGTAAGAAATAACAGTTCCCAAATCCTGGCCTAGTTCTTTTAAACGGTGGTGATGGGTGAAAAAGAGAATCTGCGTTTTTTGAGAAAATTCAGACAGGATTTCGAGGCCGGCCCGAGCGCGTTCATCGTCAAACGTCATGAATAAATCATCAGCCATGAGAGGAAGAGAAATTCCCTTACTTAATTCCTGCTCTAATCTGGCCAGCCTTAAGGCAAGATAGGCCTGATCCCGCGTGCCTTCGCTCATGGCGCTTAATTCTAGCTGATGATCATTACGCGCTGCATTGGCAACGAGTATCATGCTATTAGGGCCTTCTTCGGTGCTTAAAGACTGATAAGCCCCCAAAGTCAGCTTTTCGAATAAAGGACTGGCTCTTTCCAGAAGTGGACCATAATTTCGGTCTCTCTGTTGCCTGACCATGGAGAGTAAAAGAGCTTCCTGAAGATAGAGTGATATATATTGCTCTGTCTTATCTTCAATAGAGGCTTGGAGGGTCTGTAATTTACTTTGCAGACCATAAGCCAGATCTTTATTTTCTAGCTCTTCCACTTCTTTTTCAGCTTCGGTCACATCTCTCACAGCATCGTCACGCTGCTTGTCTAATATCTCTTTCTCTGCTTTAAGCCTATGCTGTTCTCTATCGAGAGAGGCTTCATCTATGTCTTTTAATTCTTGGCAGATGGCCTCCAAAGACCGTCCTCCACCTGTCTCAATCAGGTCGTGAGAGCGTCTTTCAAGGTCACTCTGGCGTTTATATTGTTCTTGGTCTTTAGAGGCCTGCTCCATAAGAGATTTGTAGGATGTTTCCGGCCCTAATGTTTCAAGATAAGGATGTAGGGCGCGTTTTATCTCTTCAAGCGCAGCAAGCTGCTTTTTATAATCATCTTCTTCCCGGTTAAGGTCATTGCGTACTATTTTACGTTCATTTTCTGCTAATTTTTCTGCTTTGAGTTTTTCATGAAGCGTCTTGAGATCAAGGAATTTATGGCGGGCCAAAAGATCTCTTTTTTGAGAATTTAGCTGCTCTTTTTTATTTTCGTAACGCGTAAGATTAGTTTCCAGACTCTTAAGCTCATTTGATCGGGAGACCAGTTTTCTGAGCTGAGAAAGATCCTCATAAGAAACCGCTAAAGGATAAGAAAGTTTTTCACAAAGGGAGGCCCATTCCTCTTCCCATTTTATGCGTTTTTTCTTGAGTACGGCGAGTTCATGCTCCGTTTCCCTGCGTTTTTTCTCTAATTGCCTGATTTCATTATGCACTGCATCGTAATTTTGACAGTCTTGCTCAATCTGGTTTCTTTTCTGGTCAATGAGTGAAATGGCCTCAGACACTGATATGGTCCGGTCAAGGGCATGAGCTTTTCTAATCTAGAGAAAAGCTGCTCTTTCTTACCTTTTGCGGCATTTATAGTGTCATTAGCTTTTCCGAGCTTTTTATGAAAATCTAAATAACGCTCGTAATTTTGACGCCAAAGGACAAATTCTGTTGGAGAAAGAGCAGGTAAGTGAGCGTCTTTTAACCGGCTGAACCAGTCCTGTCTTATCTTGTCTAAATTTTTGCGTGATTGAGCAACAGCTTCACTATGTTGGTGGTGTAAAAGCGCAGTTTTATCACGCTGGGCTTCAATTTCTTTAAATTTGGCCAGATTTTCTATTTGCGTCAAATATTGATCTATAAGCTGGTCTGTCTTTGTAATTTTGTCTTTGAGAGATAAAAATATTTCCTGAAATTGCTCTGGATTAGAGTGGTTTTCAGAGAGTTCGTTAAGAAGACTATTGCGTTCTTCTCTTATGTTTGAAACATCTTTGGGAGAGATAGTGAGTTTATTTTCTATTTGCGCAAGTTCAAGCTTTTTGAGGTCGAGTTCGCATTGCGACTCACTCTGTTTAATTATTTTCTGATCCAGATCATTTTGTGCATTTTCTTCTTTTTTCTGAGCAAGCAAACGCTCTTCTTCTGATGGTGGGACCAGATTTTCTAAAGATATGTCTGAACCTAAAAATTCCAGCCGTTTTTTTTGCTGCTCAATAGACCGTTTTAGCTCATCTAGATCAAGAAGGGTTTGCTCAAGTGTACCGTCCAGTGAAACTTGGCTAGAGGCATGATCCCGCCAGGCTGAAAGGAGGCGTAAGGCCTCTCTTTGCGGTTCTGGGGGCAAGTCTGCTTCCAAAGTAGATTTTTCCAGATCATCTTCAGTAAGTGAATTTGAATGACTTTCCCACTGAACAGAAATGTCCCGGCGTTTCTGACAATGGCTTTCAAGTTCGTCAAAATCTTCTTCTAAAGGAAGTTTATCTTCCTTTGAAAGGGAGAGTTGAGCATAGAGAGAGTCTATATTTTCCTGTAATATTATGCGTCTTTTTGCTTTAGTTTCATAATCAGTTTGCGAAGCTGCAAGCTCTTCTTCAAGTTTAAAACTATCTTGAATGAGTTGGTCATCTGCTAAAAAATCAGGTGTCTTGCCCAAATTTTCTAAAGTGCTTTTTAGGCGGGTAAGTTTTTCGCTCTGTTTTTCTGCTTGTATCAATATGGTTTCATATTGAGTGCAATTATCAAGGATTGCAGAACCGTCTTTTTGAGTAAAAACAGGAGCAGGATAAGACTCACAATCCTTTAAAGCGCTTTTATAATGATTAAAGGGGCATAAAAGATTTTGCTTTTTTGTCAGATGATGAAGCTGGATATCAATATTAGTGATTTGATTTTTGATATTATCTAACTGGCTTTTTCTGTCTTCCAGCTGTTTGCGTGTTTCTAAAAGTTTTTTTGGAAGGGTGATGGCTCCTTTTAGGGTCTTATTAGTCTGATCATAATCAGATAGAGCCTGATTTAACTCAGGAACTCTGCCTCCCTTTTTCCATAAGGCTTCTTTTTTTGTGTGAATTGCGTCCTGGATGCTGGCCAGATTTTCTATTCCCAAGCTCGCTGCCAGAAGCTGAAAGCCATTATCATGTTTGGACTCAGTAAAACTTTTCCCCCCGTCTCTCAGTCTGTAATGATCAAGTGACCAGAATTTTTCAAAATTTTCACGGTCTAATGAGCCTAGGCACTCCTTAATAAGCTGATCGTCTAGTTCATTTTGGTCTGTCTCATCGTAAAAACTTGCTTTTCGGGATGATCGTCTTACACCACTTAATAATTGCCCTTTATGGCTGATAGTACCGCCTACACGGAATTTTGTGCGGCTTTTCCAGTCATCTCCTTTGGAGCGGAAGGGAAATCCAAAGAGAAAGTCGCGTATGGCTGCTGATGTTGTTGATTTGCCAGCCTCGTTTGGTCCGAAAATAATATGCAAATCCCGCTCTTTTTGCGGGAAGTGAAAATGTTTTTCTTTCAAAGAGCCATAAGGCGTTAGACTTAATTTTTCAAAACGCATTATTTATCCTGCTGGCTTAGTTGAAAGCGTAGGGCACGGGCGGCTTTGCCAACCAGCTCCTCAAATGCCTCTTCTTCATAAATGGTTTTATCAATCTGATGGGGCAGTAACGTCAAAAGAGGTGTTAAATTCTTCTTCAATGTTACTGATAAGTGCTCTTCTTTCAAAACATCATCTAAAGCTTCATCAAGGGCAGAAAGCTGGGATTGATTAAGTTCTTTTTGGAGAAGTGTCGTTTTGCACTCTATTTTTTCCAGCGCAATAACGGTTTCATCGCCATTTAAAGGATGGAGAAGAGCTGAGATATCATCAACCAAGTCATGACTAGCTAAAATCCTGTCATTTAATGACGTTGCACCTGTTAGAATGCATCTGACAAGAAGCAAATAGCCCCCAGAATTTTCGATAGCTCTTTCAAAAGCGCTTTTGGCAAGATCTAGCATGTCTTCCCATGAAGTTATGCTCGTCAGATCAATGGTGACCTCTTCCCAGCGTAAAACATCACAGGGCACAAAGCGCACTTCTTTTACTTCGTGATCTTCAACATCAATCAAACAGACCCCAGAAGCCCCAGTCTCCCTAATATTACGTCCCTGCAAAACACCTGGATATACAATCCAGGGATCTTGATGAATGATTTTATGTTTATGAACATGCCCCAAGGCCCAGTAATCATAATTTTTATTAATCAGGTCTGTCGTACTACAGGGAGCATAGGATATGTGATTTTCGTAATTACCCTCAAGGGATGTATGTAATATCCCTATATTAAAATATCCTGGTTCGGGAGAGGGAAAGTCGGGAATAACATTGTTATTTATAGATTTTGTTTCAAAACTTAACCCATGAAGAGCTACTTTAAGCTCTTCTATAATTTTGGTGCTGGGTTTTTTTGAAGGAAATTTGTGGATCTCGGCTGTCATAGGTAATTCTTTGATAATGACAGAGTCTGCATCATGATTACCTGCGACATAGTAAACGGGAATGTTTTTTGCTGTCAGGCGGCTTAAGGCCCTGAGCATATAATGGCCTGTGCCTGAATCCTTCCAGGAGCCGTCATAGAGATCTCCAGATAAAATAACAAAAGCTACTTTTTCTCTAAGGGCAAGCTCAACAAGATTATCAAGGGCTTTACGATTTGGCTTATTATCGAGCCTTTCAATGACAGAATCGTCAGAAAAACGCTGTCTCAGCCCTTTCATTGGGCTATCAAGGTGAATATCAGCAGCGTGCAGAAAACGAAACCGGCTCATGATCAATAATCTTTTGTTTTTTTACGACCTTTTTACCTTAAGGAGTCTCTCTCTTTAGCTCAAGCACGAGATATTCTTGATTTTTACTTACGAAATTGATTTATCTCTCCCTATCTTTGTTCTCTTTATAAAACTGGGTTAATTTGTGAACGTTTTAGGGATTGTCCTTTGTCTGATATTTGTAAGTTTCCTTTATAATGGTCCCGCATATGGGGACGTTAATAATCCAAAGACAAACCCCGAAAATATTACTGTAACCTCCGAGCTTATGCCGCGTTTAACCCAGGAAACTGGCACTCAGGTTACGGTTATCACGGCCCATGATATTGAGATAACTCAAAGGCGCGATCTTTCTACGCTCCTGGCTCATACCCCAGGCCTCAATATGGTAAGGACAGGTGGCCCTGGCGGGACAGGTTCTATCTTCATGCGTGGGTTAAATGCCAATGAGGTAAAATTACGTCTCGATGGCATGGATATTAATGATCCTTCCGGGCCAGCGGGGGCTTTTGACACTGCCCAGTTTTTGACTGATGGTTTAGCACGCGTTGAAATCTTGCGTGGCCCGCAAAGTGGTCTTTATGGCGCTGATGCGATGGGTGGTGTTATAGATATGAAGACACAAAAAGGGAGAGGGTCTTTAAAAACAGGGCTGCGTATTGAAGGTGGCACTTATAGCACAGCCAACCAAATGGCTTATCTTTCAGGACAGCTCGAAAAATTTCATTATTTCATAGAACTCTCTCATAATCATGTCGGACGTTACCAGGCTGTGCCCCGATATTACAGGCAAAAAATAGAAAGCAAAATAGCCACTAATCGAAACGATAACAGAACGGCTAACTTGCGTTTTGATTATGACATGCTGGAAAATCTAACTTTCACTTTAACATCACATTTAACGCAAGCTGATTATGATTTTGAAGCGGATCAATCCTTACCACCAGACTACGTGTCTGTTCCCACTTCATTACGAAATGAAAACAACCTTAATCAGGCTATTATAAGAGGCGAGACCAAACTTGTTTTATTTCATGGTGCTTTCGAGCAATATGCAGGACTGGGATATGTAACTTATCGCCGTCGTGACCGTACAGCGGGGCAAGCAGATATTGCTTTTAATAGAGGTGACCGTTTAAAGGCTGACTGGCGAGGCCTTACCCATCTTGGGCAAAATGCTTCATTTTTGGTAGGGTATGATCATATCAAAGAAAGATTGATCCGTCCGGCTCGCTATCAGACAGTAACAGATGCCGGCTACGGTCAGCTAGAAGGAAACTGGCGCGATATTTTTTATGGAGCGGCTAATATCCGCTTCGATCAAAATTCACGTTACGGTCATTATGTTACATGGCGCGTGGCTCCTGCCATTAAAGTTCCCCATACAGGTTTGACCTTAAAAGCAAGTGGTGGAACAGGGTTTCATGGTCCATCTTTAAATCAGCTTTTTGTGAGTTATCCCGATTTTAATAGCTTTGCCAATCCTAATCTTAAAGCAGAAAAACTCATAGGATTTGATGCCGGGTTTGAGGAACATCTTTTAAAAGATCGCTTTGTTTTTGGCGCTGATTATTATGAAAATCATGTCCATAATCTCATAAATTATGCCTATGTTCCTTCCATGAAGGCATATAGCTATCTTAATGTAGCACGCGCCAAAACACATGGTATGGAGGCATATTTCACGGCAAAGTTTCTATCTTCTTTACAGTGGCAAAGCAGCTATAGTTACGTCATAGCACGGGATTTGGAAGAGCATGCCATGTTGGCGCGCCGCCCCAAACATAAAATTACCTCTTCACTGATTTGGACACCAATCAAGGATCTAACAATTGTGCCTTCTGTGCTCTATGTAAGTTCTTGGCATGATATAGACCGTTATAACTTTAAAAAAATACGGTCAGAAGGGTATGTCACTCTCGATTTATCGGCTCAATATAATCTTACTAAACAGGCCCAGTTATTCATAAGGGCTGATAACATGGCCAATGAGCGTTACGAAAATCCCGCAGGATATAGCCAACCTTCTCGCTCTTTTTATGGGGGTGTTACAATTGGGCTTTAATAGAGGGCGGAAAAATAAAAAACTGTTATGTTTGCTGCTTAGTCTTGCAGGTTATGCCTTTCAGGCTGCGGCACAGCCAGCAAACATAAAACATGTTGCCTCTCTTAATCTCTGTTCTGATCAATTAGTGCTTTCTCTTTTAAGGTCTCAGGATATTGCTGCTTTAAGTAAGCTCTCTCAAAATTGTTCTGAATCTGTAATGTGTGTCAGGGCGAGAGCTTTTGCGACTATAAGGCCCGAGGGAGAAGAAATTTTGAAATATCATCCCACCCATATTATAGAAGGATTATGGGGGCATCATTCAGTGCAGAAAATTGCGCAGCTTCAAAATATCCCTTTTTATCAGCTTCCCCCTGTCCAGAAACTTGATGACATAACAAAACAAATTAAAGATTTGGCTTTATGGTTAGATGTCCCCTCTCAGGGAGAGACAGTCATCCATGAATTTACATCATCTCTTCATGAAATTCGCTCTCATCTGAAACCACCTTTACTCAAAGCTGCCTTTTATGGTGACAATGATGACTTGCTTTTGGAAGATCTCTTAAAAGAGGCTGGTTTTATCTCTCTATCTGGGCAAAAGAAACATTACAGGGTTTTTTCTGCAGAGACGTTATTGATAAACCCACCTGACCTTTTGGTAAGTACAAAACTTAATGAAGGTGCGTCTTTAAAAGAGCAAAAATCTCTGCCGCCTATATTGCTAAATCACTTTAATGGGCCTCATCTGCTTATCATTCCCATGAAATATAGTTTATGCGGCACCCCTCAAACGCTACATATAATGAAGCTCCTCATTCAAGCGCATAACGCGCTCTTAGAGGGAGAGTGAAACATGTCTCGCTCTCATAAGATTCTTCTCATTCTGGTTTTTTTGCTTGGGGGAGTGGGGGTTTTTTCTTTGTCTTACGGTCTGCCCAAAGAAGTTTCTGTCGTTCAGGGCATGAAAGACCTAATTTTTAATCATGACTCAGTGAGTGCCTTAATTATTGGTCAGTTGCGCTTGCCACGTTTGATTCTAGCCTTTCTGATTGGCAGTGCTCTTGGGTTATCAGGAGCGAATTTGCAGGCTGTTATGCGTAATCCCCTGGCTGACCCTGGTATATTAGGAATCACAGGCTGGGCCTCTTTGGGGGCGGTGATTGTGTTTTATACGGGGCTGGTGCCAGCTTCATCACTGATTATGACATTCGCCTCTTTTGGAGGGGCCTTTTTGGCGTCCATAGTGCTTTTTTTACTCAGCCGCGGGGGCTAATGATTATGACACTTACGGGAATAGCCTTAAGTACGGTAAGTGTGGCCTTATTATCTCTCATATTAAATCTTGTACCTAGCCCTTATGCACGTTATGAAATGATGCACTGGCTTATGGGGTCGCTTAATCAAGTTGATTTAAACGACGTACTTATAGCTTCTCCAGGCCTTATAATAGGCTGCATTTTTCTTATGAAAACCAGACATAGTCTAGATGGTCTGGCACTGGGTGATGATGTTGCTTTTACAATGGGAATTAACCCTTACCATGTGCATTTACTCATTATAGCGGGGACAGCTCTCTCTCTGGGGTCTGCTGTGGCGATTGCCGGAAATATAGCTTTCATCGGGCTCATTGTGCCTCATATTATTCGATATGTGGTTGGATTTAGGCCGTCTGATTCTCTTTTGCCTTCTGCTTTATTAGGGGGGTGTTACTGGTTGGTGCCGATATGATTGTGCGTTTTCCCGTTATGGGGGCAGATTTACCATTAGGGGTTGTAACAACCTTAATAGGTACACCGTGCTTTCTTTTTCAAATCTGGAAACTTCATAGTCGCAATGTGCAGTAATATTATTCTTAAGGCCGAACATATTAGTCTTAAGCGCAAGAACAGATCATATTTATCAGATATGTCTTTAGCGCTAACCCCAGGTGAGCTTATTGGTATAATAGGCCCCAATGGGGCGGGGAAAACAACTTTATTAAAGGCTCTATGTGGTCTTGTGCCAATTTCAGACGGGCATGTTTTTTTAAATGATAAATTATTAGAGTGTTATTCCCCTTCTCATAAAGGCAGGGAAATTGCCTATGTCCCTCAGGATAGGGTTCTACCTTATGGTATGAAACTTATAGACGTTGTTTCTTTAGGGCGTATTCCACATTTTAAAACGTCCAACGAAAAAGATGATAAAGACCTAATAAACGCCATTTTGCACGAACTAGATTTGTATGGGCTGCGTTTTCAAAGAGCCGAAACATTATCAGGTGGTGAAAAGGCACGGTTATGTCTAGCGCGTGCCCTGGCCGTTAATAGTTGTTTTCTTTTGCTTGATGAACCCACAGCATCACTCGACCCTGCACAAACGCTCAATGTTATGTCACTTCTGAAAAGACAGGCTCTTATTAGACAAAAATCTGTTTGTGTTGTGCTGCATGATTTATCATTGGCAGCACAATTTTGCACTAAGCTTATCATGCTCGAAAAAGGAGTATGTATTGCACAAGGGACCGCCCAGGAGGTTTTAACCCCTGCTTTATTGCAAAAATTATACCAGATTGAAGCCGAATTTATTGATAATATTCCGGTTCTGTTCAAAAAACATCATCCTTCATGACGCGTATGGCTGCTATTTTCGGTCAAAGGACGTTGGGCATAGCGGCGAGCCAGTATGGTGCAAACAAAAAGCTGAATTTGGTGATAAATCATTAATGGCAAAACGATAATACCCGCTCCCGAAGGAAAAATAACACTTGCCATAGGGATTCCTGTAGCTAAGGATTTTTTAGAGCCACAAAATTGCAGGGCGATGTCATTTTCTTTAGTTTGGCCCAGAATTTTGCCCAAAAGCCCGGTGAGAAAAAGAAGCGTAAAAAGTAAAATACTATCCAGAAGGGCGACTTTGCCAAGGTCAATAAGGGGAATACGCTTCCAAAGCCCCTGTAAAACAGCCGTGCTAAAAGCGGCATAAACCAAAACAATAATTGATCCTCTATCAGAGATAGATAGTAAAATCTTATGGCGCTGAATAATTGGGCCAGTCCATTTTTGGGTTAATTGCCCAAGGATGAAAGGAAGCAGAAGTTCTCGGCTGACTTCGATGATTGTCTGTAGCCCCGATCCACTATCGCTACGGTGAAGCAATAAGCCGCTCAATAAGGGTGTAAAGAGAATGCCCAGAATATTTGAGGCTGTTGCAGCACATATAGAGGCTGGCACGTTACCACGTGCAATGGAGGTGAGGGCAATTGAAGATTGCACGGTAGAGGACAGACAGCAGAGAAACAAAATGCCGGTCCATAATTCTGGTTTAATGAAACCATCTTTAAATATAGCGTGACAAATCAGGTAAAGGGCAAATCCTAAAAAAGGGAAAATAACAAAGCTGGCAAAAAGGGTTCCTCCCTGTAAGCGCCAATCCTGTAAGCTTTCAATAATAGCGTGACGTTTTAACTTTGCGCCCTGAAAGAAAAACATGAGCGTGATGAGGAGGGTCGAAAGTCTATCTAACCATATTTGTCCTGCGGGAGGGCATGGCAAAAGTGAGGCTAATATCACGGCCCCGATGAGCATTGTAAGAAAAGGATCAAATTTTTTCATAATTATTATCCAAAATGACGTATCATGCCCTTGAAAACGCTTATCTTAAATATAAATGACCTAAAGCACCTTCCTATATTAGGTGCACCATAAATATAATATTAACTTTTTATTTATTTTAGAAAGCCTATGAATATGAATCATGTTAATCTTCTTAAAACAAAATCCAGAAAAAATTACAGTCCTGAAACAAAGTGCGATTTAAATAAACCTAAAGCCAAAAACTTTAAAGAGAAGAGTTTAGCTGTTGCAGAGACGAAGGCTTCTGTTGCTGCTGCCAAGCTTGGTATTCATGATCGTCTTTATCGTCCTTCTATTCATTTTACACCCTCTCAGGGTTTTATGAATGATCCTAATGGGTTGGTATTTGACGGTCAGAATTACCATTTATATTATCAGCATAATCCTTTTGCCCCTTTTGCTGGTAATGTGCATTGGGGTCATGCCATCAGTAAAGATCTTTATAACTGGCAGGATAAGCCAGATGCTATTGATGAGACAGCAGAAGGACAAGCATTTAGCGGTAGTGCTGTTTATGACCGCCATAATAGTTCAGGCCTCTTCTCCGGTGGAAAAGAGGGTGGCCTTGTTGCAATTTTTACCCGCTCCTTGCCCGAAAAGCAGTCTCAATATGTAGCTTATAGTAAGGATGGGGGCGATCATTTTATTGATTATGCCAAAAATCCGGTATTGGATGTCGGCAGCTCTTCATTTCGTGATCCTAAAGTGTTGTGGCACGCGCCAAGCAATAAATGGATTATGATTGTGTCACATGCTCGTGCCCACAAGCTCTCTTTTTATGGCTCTTACGATCTTTTAACATGGATGCATCTTAGTGATTTTGGCCCGGAAGGGGCTTTTGCTGTAGATTATGAATGTCCAGCGATGGCAGAAATCAAAGTTGAAGGAGGAAAAGCGGGTGAAACGCGCTGGGTTCTTTTTCTTTCCATTAACCCAGGTGCACAATTAGGCGGAAGCTCAACAGAATATTTTATTGGTCATTTTGACGGTGAGCGTTTTATCCCAGAGGATAAGCAAATTCGTATGACGGATTTTGCAAAAGAATGTTACGCCCTACAAACATATAATGATATGCCCTGTGGGGCCTCGACCTACATTGCATGGATGAGCAACTGGCAATATACGGAAGAAGTACCAACCCAAACATGGCGCGGTGCAATGACGCTTCCTCGTCAAATGGTTTTAAAACGCGACGAATATGGTGATTTGCGCCTCGTGCAAACGCCTTATGGGCTAGAAGCTCTTCGTCAGGCACCTGTACAATTTGATGTTCATTATTTTAATTCAGGTGATTCAAAAAAGGTGGCACTTCCTGGTAATAAGCCCATTGAGTTATTGCTGGATGTCACTTTAGAAAATCTTGCAGATGTTCATTATAAAAATAACAAATGGCTGCCACCCCGTTTCTCCGTGACCTTCTCTAATAAAGCTGGTGAGGAGTTTAGCATCGGTGTTGATGCCATTTATAATCAGCTTTGGCTTGATCGCAGTAAGTTGCGCGGTTTTGATAATCCATTTTTCACAGGGCAGTTCTCTGCTTCACTTCCCCAGGATGTGCGCAGCTTTCAGCTCAGGATCATCCTGGACGGTAGCACATTAGAAATTTATGCCAATGGGGGGATGGTCGTAGGAACAGCGCTTGTTTATCCAGATCAGGCTCTAGAGACGGTGACGTTATCAGCTAGCAATGTTTCTGCTCGCGTGGAAAATGCAGCGCTTTATCCTCTGAAAAAGACAATGAATCGTGTCACATTAGACTAAATCATATCAATGTAACGTAACTACTTTTTGTTAAATTGAGGAGCGCTTGGAGACATACCAAGCGCTCCTTATAGTCAGATGCTTCTTATTTAGATGACAGCGAGCGGAACTTTATGAGTTGGTGGTGGAAATGCACGCTCAAGCTCAGCAAGATCTTTTTCTGTAAGCTGAATTTCCAAAGCAGCGATATTTTGTTTTTGGTGCTCTAATGTACCAGCTTTGGGTATAGCAAGAATATTTTTATGTCTTAATACCCATGACAAGGCAATTTGCGCTGCACTTGCTGGCCCAAGGCTTGTTTCATGGTGTGCGGCGATAGCTTTGAGCGTGGGGTGCTGTATGAGGTCAGCTCCTTGTCCAATAGGCGAATAAGCCATGGTGGCTATATTTTTCTTAGCGTTCCAGGAAATAAGGTCATATTCAATGCCTCTATGTTCCAGGCTATAAAGTACTTGGTTTGCCAAACAATTAGCACTAACATGATCTAGCTCTTCCATATCAGAGCAGTCAAAATTAGAAACACCCCATGCTTTGATGAGACCTCTTTTTGTAAGATCTTCAAAGGCTCGTACGGTCTCTTTTAATGGAACAGCACTGCGCCAATGGAGCAAATAAAGGTCAAGATAATCAGTTTGCAAATGTTTAAGTGAGCGTTCACAGGCTCGTATTGTATTTTCATAAGAGGCATTGCTGGGCAAGACTTTACTGACCAGAAAAGCTTTCTGTCGCCTGCCTTTGAGAGCGTCTCCTACCAAAGCTTCCGAACGTCCATTGCCGTACATTTCAGCCGTGTCGATAACGCGTAACCCGGCATCAAGTCCGTATTGGAGGCTTTCAATTTCGCTTTTACGCTGATTTTGCTTGTCACCCATTGCCCAGCTTCCCATACCGAGGAGCGGAACCTGTAAGCCGTTACGAAATGTAAAATGGGGGAGTGAAGATGTGGTCATGATAAATGCTCCTTCTTCTTACAAAGAGCGTAGGCCCTCTCACATCCTTAACACAACATAATTCTCTCAATTTTGAGGGGAGCTCTCTATATCTTCCTAAAAGATAGCTTAAAGAGTTACACAATTCGGCAAAGCCGCACATGAAACAAAAACTCAGATAAACACAAATTTTTGGAAAGAAACTAAAATGGTGCCCAAGGGCGGGATCGAACCACCGACACTGCGATTTTCAGTCGCATGCTCTACCGACTGAGCTACTTGGGCACCGTGCATAAGCGATACGCTTATGACTGAAAAGGGGTTTACCCTATGATGAAGAACTGATCAAGCCTCTTAAGTGAGGATTTCTTATCCTTTTTGCAAAGGGTCTTCATCCTGCGGCAAAATAGTCTCATTTTCTTCATCATCCTCTCGGTATGAAGGAACGCGATATTGCCCGGAAAACCAACGTCCTAAATCAATATCAGCGCAGCGTTGTGAGCAAAAAGGACGAAATTTTTGATCTGTCGGTTGCTGGCAAATAGGGCACATTAATTTAAGCTCCAACAACGAAACGAATGTTCGGTACTAACAGAGAAATGAAGTTTCTTACCCCATTCCCTTTCAAAATAAATAAGTGCTTTTGGGTCAGACTCAAGAGCATGGATAATAGAGGCAGGGGCGCAAAGTGTAGTTCCTTGCGCTTTTTCCCGCAAAATCGTGCGTAAAATAGCAAGACCCCGACCATGAGGAGATGAAAAAGATTCGTAAAGTGGGGGGCGTCTTCTTGGCCTAACAACCTCAAATAAACCAGAGGGTGTCATACCGAGCACTTTGGGGCAAAGAGGATCCTGTTCGTTAAAAAAAGCTTCTTGCAGAAATTTTAATAAAGCAGGGCGCTTCTTTGTGCGTATACCGGCAGGATCAATAAGAATTGTGCCAGAAAGGTTTCTAAGGCGAATCTGGTGAGTGAGTGCCTTAAAAGCACGGACATTAGCCTCGAAATCAGGATGTGAGGCCGAATCAAGATCAATAGACGTTAAGGCTGGTGTGACGCTAATATGGGCTGTAAGCGGTCCTACCATAATTGTGGGCTCTAAAAGCTCTTCCCATTCTGAGTCTAAAAATGATGTCTCTTTTTGGGCAATGCGCTCTAGAAGGGGCCGAAATTTTGCCGGAATTTGAGCTGCTAACGTAGCATCCTCATAAAAAATTGGTGCCTGAGGCGCTTGAGAGCAGAGATCATCAAGAGGATGTGGCCCGGCTTTTAATAATTTAGGTGTTGTATGAGTGCTGTCATTTTCCTGCGAGATAAGCTTTAAGCGAAGGCCCTTATTGTTTTGAGCAGCTCTTATGACTTCTGCTTTAACAAGCTGCCCTTCTTGTAACTTGGCTTTCGTTGATAGGAACCCTTCTTCTTTTGATTCGAGCTGTACAAAAGCCCCATCTAGCCCGGATTCTTTGGAAAGAATGCGTACAAGATGCTGGTCTTGCCACCCATCTGGTGATCCAGGGCGCCAAAGGGCAACGTCACAAATATGATCTGCCTGAAGAAGGGTAAAACGGAGTTCACCTGGTGAACCAGAAAGCTGAATATGCATGTGGCTAGCTTCTCAACATCTTAAACGACGCGAAAAGAAGGTTGCCCTCGTAAAAGCTGTGCTGTTTCAAAAAGAGGTAAGCCAATAACGGCAGAGGGGCTTCCTCCCATTTGCCTTATATAAGACGCAGCTGCTCCCTGGAGGGCATAGCTTCCTGCTTTGCCACGCCAATCGCCCTGAGCGATGAGAGAATCGATATGATGTGGCTGCATGTTAGTGAAGGTAACATAGCTTTCTACAATGCGTTCACTAACATGGCTGTCAGGCAGAATCGCACTGGGATAAAGCGCAATAGCTGTAAAGACTTTATGCCGGCGACCTGAGAGAAGGGTCAGGTGTCGGCGCGCTGTATCTTCATCTTCAGCTTTTTGCAAAATACGCCGTCCTACGGCAACGACTGTATCAGCCCCCAAAATCAGAGCAGGTTCTTGGCACTGAGATGCCACAAGAGCAGCTTTTTCGTGAGCGAGTCTTTTGGCATAAAGCCGCGGCAATTCCCCTTTACGGGGCGTTTCATCCAGATCAGCGGGGATAACACGGTCAGGAACTATGCCAATTTGGGCCAAAAGTTCCAGACGCCGGGGCGATGCCGAGGCCAAAATAAGAAGTGGCTTCTTATTTTGAGAGACTAACTCATGAGGCAAAGACGTCATTTTAGAGACTGAAGCCGTCATATATTATTTAAAGCGGAAGGTAATGCGGCCTTTACTGAGATCATAGGGCGTCATTTCAACATTGACCCGGTCTCCTGCGAGAACGCGAATACGGTTTTTACGCATTTTGCCGCTCGTATGGGCCAAAATTGTATGTTCGTTATCCAATGTTACACGAAACATGGCATTAGGGAGGAGTTCTGTAACAGTTCCCGTAAATTCAATCAGATCTTCTTTGGACATGGAAATCCTTCAGGCAAGGCAAATTAAAGAGGTATTATAGCAAAGCTGGACAGAAAATGCCTAGTTTTGCTGATTATGAGAGCCGCATTATGTGCGATTCTCTTGGGAGAAGGTCAAGAGAAACTCGCTAAAATCATTAATTTAAGGTGCAGTTTGGCAAAGAGTGGGTTCTAAAAGACGCTCTTTTGCATGCCAGCAATAATATGTCAGCAAAGAACGGTGGGGCGAAAAAACTTCAGTTATCTTATAAAGTTCCTTGGGGGATGGGCTTTGGGGAAGTTTTTTTATGCGTCGCCACCCTTCTCTTACGCCAAAATCATCAGCTGGAAATATATCGGGCCGGTCAAGCGTGAAAAGCAGAAGCATTTCTACTGTCCAGCGTCCAACGCCATAGAGTGACGTTAATTGAGTTATCAAAGTTTCATCATCAATGGTTTTTGCTTGCTGGGCTGAAGGAATAATCCCTTCTAACTGAGCTTGAGCGATTCCCTTAAGGGCACGAATTTTACTATTTGAGAGACCACATTCCCTGAGTGATGAGTCTTTTAGAGATAATAAAACTTTGGCAGATGGTGGGTGCCCATTGCCTGTCATCGTGCCCGATTCCGTCTTATTTAAAGAACAAAGTCTGGCAAAAATAGTTTTGACAGCTTTGCTGTGCAGATGCTGGCCAGTAATTGCGTGAATGAGTGCTTCATAGGGCTCTTTGAACTGAGATGCTGCAAAGCTGGAAGTAGCATTATGAAAGAGTTGGTCAGTTCCAACTTTTTGGGCATAGGCGTAAATATCAGGGTCATTTAAAAACGGGGTAGGTAGCTGAGCCATTTGCATAATTTCCCTATTATATGAATAAAGATTATATCTCTTTAATTCATATTAGTGATGACAATCTGACCTGTTATGAGGCACAAGGAAAGGGCTATGATTGCGATTAAAGCTGTGTTCATCTGCCGTTCCTTTTGGTTATTATCCCTGTGACAGTTTTTGATGTTACACAGTCCCCTCGGCGTGCCAAATTAGGAGATTATGCTGCGAATCCCATAGCGCAGCGTGCAGCGTCTTCTCCCATGATGCGGCCAGATACAATCGTGGAATCGCCTCTTATTGGGCCCTCCATATTATCAATTTTAGTGCATCTTATGGCACTAATTCTCATTTTATACAGGGCCCCCATTATACATGGCACACCTGATGACATTAATCAGCCTCAGGTAGAAATGGTGTTTGATGCCCCTCCCAGCAAGCAGGGCTTAAAGGGGCCGCAAGTGCACAATCCTGGAAGTGACGCGCCCGCTGTTTCTGCTCCTCCGGTCCCGCAAGAGAGCACCCCCGCTTCTGTTGTGCCTTCACCAGAGACGCCATCTTCAACGCCTGCACCTGTTGCACCATCAGGTGACCTGGCCCAGGCACCCGAAATAAAACGCCCCTTAACGCCAGCAACACCCAAGGCTGTTCACCGAAATCCGATTTCCAAAAAACCATCTCCGCGACAGCGAAATACGCATAGTAATCCTTTTTCACATCCAATGGATTTGTCTTTTAGTGGTGAGCCTTCGCCTCGTAAGAGACGGCACGGTCGCAAGGGGGGCTCAAGAGGGCCTGTTGATTTCTCATTAGGGCCACTAAGCGTTAATGGTAAGATCAACGCGCCTTATCGCACGCGTAATCATATTAAAGGCGTCAGTTCAGATTATGGAAGTGAAGTTGATCGCTGGATTCGGGCGCATATGTTCTATCCTGATGAAGCTGCCCAGGCAGGGGAAGATGGCCCCTCTTCAGTTCATGTTGTGATTGACAGGACCGGGCATGTACGGTCTGTACGTCTAACCAATCAGTCTGGTTCTTATTCGTTGGATGCAGCAACAGTTGGTATGTTCCAGGGCGCCCAACTCCCTCCGGTGCCTCCCGATATGTCAGGAGATCATTTTGATCTTGATGTGACTATTAATTACATTTTGATACATTAATGAGAATAGCCTCTGGCTGAGATGACTCCCCTGATGGTGAAAGGATTAGCCTTGATTTTGCGTTTTTGCTCAGTCTTGTGGGCTCTGTTAGTTTTGTTAACGCTGCCGGGCTGCCTGGATGTAGCCCATCCTTTTGCTCATAGAGGTGGAAACTCTCAACGCCTGACCCAAAAAAATTTACCGCCCCCTCGTTTGGCCGTGCCGGTGCCAGTGGCGGCAAAAGCACCGTGGCGTTCAGCAACAGCCTTATGGGCAAAAGATGTTGTTGTAGCTTTAGTGGCGCAATCACTTCCTGCCGTTGCACAACCTCCCAGGCAAGGCGATTGGTGGCTTCGTTTAGGGGCCAAACGTGTTAAAAATGGCGTAAAACCCCGTTATTTACTTTATGATCCTGAAGGAAAAGTGCGCGCTAAAGGATATGGCTCAGTGATAGATCGTGCTGGGTGGCTAGCGGCTGATCCTGTAGCGTTAAATACGGTTGCCCTGGAGATAGCACCAGATATTGCACGTTTGCTGACAGGGATTCAGGTTAAAATTATGCAGGCTGACCCGCATAGTTTGATGAATCGTCCTGCGAAAGTTTACTTTGCAGGTGTTGAGGGTGCGCCAGGTGATGGGAATATTTCTTTAGCGCGTGCTTTTTATGCCTCTCTACCTGATGGACGTAATAATGTGCAAACGAAGCCGGAAGATGCTGATTATACCGTAAAATGTAGAGTACAGCTTAAGGATCTACCTCCCGGTCCATCTCAGAAAAAAGCCAGTGAGCAACAAATAACCATCATCTGGCGCGTTACCGATTCTAAGGGCAAGGAAGCCGGAGCCGCAACGCAGCTCCACGCTATAGCCATACATTCACTTGATGGGGCCTGGGGCGATATTGCTGCAACGGCTGCTCATGAAGCGGCCGGTGCTGTCAGGACGATTATTACAAATTATTCCGGGCGTGATTTAAAGATGTCGCAAAAAAAATAAAACTATTGGCGTGGTGCTTAGAGAAGGCCATGACATATAGGAATCTAAATGATAAATAAAATAGGTGTCTGACCTTTTGCCTCTCCTGTGAGATCATTGAAATTATGAAAATTGTCGCCTGTAATAGTAATATGCCACTGGCCGCCGCCGTGGCGGAAGAACTTGATTTACCCTTATGTAAAACGTCTATTCGACGTTTTGCTGATGGCGAAGTTTTCGTTGAGGTGCTGGAAAATGTGCGTGGCGAGGATATGTTTGTTATCCAAAGCACTTCCATGCCCACAAATGACCATCTCATGGAGTTATTGATTGTATTAGATGCTTTACGCCGTGGCTCTGCTCGTCGCGTGACGGCTGTCATGCCTTATTTTGGCTATGCACGCCAGGATCGTAAATCAGGCCCCAGAACACCTATTAGTGCAAAGTTGGTAGCCAACTTACTGACAGAGGCTGGCGCAAACCGTATTTTAACCATGGATCTGCATGCTATGCAGATTCAGGGGTTTTTTGATATTCCAACAGATAATCTCTACGCTGCGCCCTTATTTGTTCGCGATATTTTGGCTCGTCATTCTGAGATTAAAGAAGAAAACCTTATAATTGTATCTCCCGATGTGGGAGGCGTTGTTAGAGCACGTCAGTTAGCACGTCGCCTTAATGTGGATCTTGCGATCATCGACAAGCGCCGTGAACGTGCGGGTGTTTCAGAAGTCATGAACGTTATTGGAGATGTTGAGGGGCGTTACTGCGTTTTGGTTGATGATATTGTCGATAGTGGTGGATCTCTTTGCAATGCGGCCGAAGCATTAATGAAGCATGGAGCTGCGGGGGTAGAAGCCTATGTCACACACGGTGTTTTGACAGGGAATGCCTGTGAAAAAGTCGCCAATAGCCCTATAAAAATGCTGACCATTACAGATAGTATTACCCCAACAGAAGAACAGTTAAAAACGGCTAATATTCGTCAGATTTCAATGGCAAGTTTAATTGCCAGAGCGATTCGGGCCGTTGCGGATGAAAGTTCAGTCTCTTCATTATTTGACTGAGCCAATATTGAGACAGTTAAGTCTTTCAAACTTTTGAAGGAGCAGTAATGACACAGTTAGTTTTACGTCCCTATTGGTTTTTGCGTCATGGTGAAACTGACTGGAATGCTCGTTCATTATCTCAGGGCCGTACAAATGTGCCCCTTAATGCAAAAGGTCTTGCTCAGGCTGCTACTGCCGGCAAGGCTTTTGCGCGGCATTTTGAAAATGAGAAAATAGCTTTTACTCATATTATTTGCTCTCCCCTTGATAGGGCACGCGTAACAGCGGAGCATGTGCAGCGTGCAATCAGTGAGGCTGGTGGCCCGCATTTACCTCTTACTTGCAATGAAGATATTTTAGAGGTTAGTTTTGGTGAGCAGGAAGGCCTGCCCATGGGAGAATGGTATAATCCCTGGATTGCCGGAGAATACACACCAAAAGGGGCAGAGCCTTTTGCGGATTTGCGTGAGCGTGCTGTCAGAGGTGTCAATAAAGCGATAGCTGACGCCGACCCAGGGATGGCACTCATTGTCGCTCATGGCGGTATTTTTCGTGCCTTGCGCTCAGCTATGGGGTTAGAACCCAATATTAGATTACCTAATGCCGTGCCCGTTTATGCCTATCCTGAAAATGGAAAATGGCATTTAAAAATTGAAGGAGAGTTTGAAGCGTAAGAAAGATACGTCTCAAGCCTCTCGGAGCTTTCATTTTATATAAAATTACCAGGGAGCAAGGCTAGTTGATAGTCTCTTTGCTTCTTCTGGTGGTAAGCCTAAATCATTGCGGTGCCACCATCCGCCGCCGAGAGCCTGAAAAAGCCCAACGCTGTCAGAAAAGCGAACAGCCTTAGCCTGGACAAAAGATAACTGGCTCTGGGCAACAGCGGATTGTGCGGCTAAAAGTTCGATCTGACTGATATCGCCTAATTTCTTTCTTGCGAGCGCAATTTTGTAAGATTTTTGAGCTGTATCGAGGGATTTTTGTTCTGCTAAAAGGGCTTCGCTGTCATATTGGATAGCGTGCAAACTATCAGATACGTCACCTACGGCACTAAGTACGGTTGATTTATATGTTTCAGTAGCCTGATGGAGTTGCTTTTTAGCAGCTCTTTGCGCATGAAGGAGCGACCCACCCTGGAAAATGGGTTGAGTAATGGTCGCCATTAAGTCCCAATTTCCGTAACCGGTTTTAAACATCTGGCTCATATGTCCCACAATCTGCCCCGGCATTGCACTTAACTGTAGGTTGGGGAGGCGATTAGCGATTGCAATCCCAACTTCGGCAGCCGCTGCGTGGATTTGCTCTTGTGCGGCACGTATATCAGGGCGTTGCTCTAAAAGAGCCGAGGGCAGCGATAAGGGCATTTTTTCGGGAAGTGTGAAATCATCAAGTGTAAAGACGGGCAAATCTTGGTTGGGTGTCATACCAGCCAGGGTAGCAAGTTGATTGCGTGTTTGTGCCAGATCTCGTTGAAGAGGGGGTAAATCTGCTTCAAGTTGCGCTAAAGCATTTTGTTGCATCAAGCTGTCAAGCTTTGACTGGTCACCAAGTTTTTGCTGCTTTTCGGTAACTGAAAGAATTTCTTTCTGCTGTGCAATAAGAGCCTGTTTGGCGGCAATCTGTGCCCTGAAGCTGGCTTCAGTGATGGCTCCATTGACAATATTACTAATAAGGGTGAGGGCTGTTGCTTCGAGTTGGAAGCGTTGAATATTAGCCTGAGCAGCGGCAGCCCGGATCGCCTGACGTTCACCTCCCCATAGGTCGGGAACATAGCCAATATTAAGTTGAGCTGTATGGAGATTATAAAGCCACTGATTTTCATAAGGCACGTTTGAAAGTGCCTTGGATGTCTTGTTGCGTGATGGAATAAACTGCGCCGAAATTGTAGGATAAAGCGCAGCACCTTCAACACGACGTTGTTCCCACGCAACCTTCAAACCTTCCTGCATTGCTTTAAGGTCGTGGTTATTGGCAAGAGCCTGCTCAATGAGGGAATTAAGTTGCGGGTTTTTAAAAACTTCCCACCATTTACCGGGGATATCCAGCCCCTGAATAATATCCTGACGACGTAATGCAGAATCTTTGCTGTCTTGCCCTGCGGTATGTTTAAGGGGTGTGTTGCGATAATCGGTATGTGCAGGAAGGGGTGGTGTTTCCCCTTTAGGGCCAATCACACAACCACATAAGGATATAAAAAGAAAAGATGTGAGAAGAGGAGAATATTTGTACTTTGACATCGTCATGACAGTGTCTCCTCTTTGGGGATATGGTTTCCTCTTTTTTCCAACCAGTTTTCGAGGCAATAAAAAGAAACGGGAAGGATAAATAACGTTAAAAGAGTTGCAATTCCCAGTCCCCCAACGACTACCGTTGCCAGACCTCGCTGCACATCTGTGCCAATGCCTGTTGCAATTGCTGCAGGGAGCATACCAACACTGGCAACAGTCGCTGTCATTAAAACAGGGCGAAAACGTTCTGAAGCGCCAGCAAGTGTTGCTGCTTTAGTGTCATATCCATCTTGTCTATAGCGATTAATACTTGAGATCATGATAATCCCGTTTTGGATTGCTACACCAAAGAGCGCAATAAACCCGACCGCTGTCGCAATATTAAGCGTTTCATGACGTAAATGAAGAGCAATGAGACCGCCTAATGTTGCTAATGGCACAACACCCAAAATCAAAAGAGCCTGCCGTATTTTTTGGAATTCTATATAAAGCAGACCAAGCATGACGGAAAACATAATGGCCAGGGCAATAGCCAAGCGAACTTGAGCATGTTGTGCTTGTTTAAAAGTTCCTGCCCATTCCAGACGGTAATTTTGAGGGTCAAAATGAACATTCTGGTCTATGCGCTGTTGAGCTTCTGCCAGATATTGTGACATGGGTTTGTCACCATTATCGACCTGAATGGTGAGTTCTCTCTCTCCCTGCTCATGGGCAATGTTACTCTCACCCATATGAAGGTGAATATTTGCTACTTCAGATAGGGGGATAGCAGCACCATCAGGTGTAATGAGCGGGATTTGGCCCATGACTTGCAAATTATCGAGGTGTTTGCGCACAACATGAAGTGTTGCATTATATTCACGTCCATCTTTTACAATGGTTGTGATAGGTGCATCTCCAATCGCATTAGAAACAATATCTGAAATATCAGAAACAGTGATTCCGTAACGAGCTGCTTTCTTGCGGTCAGCCAGGACTTCAATCTGGGGAATGCGAGGCTCCTGATAAAGAGAGGCCTGCACGGTTCCAGGTATTTGCCACAGATTATCTACAATTTGCTGGCCAATACGACGTAACTCATTAAAGTCATTTCCATAAACACGCAGCACCAGAGGGCTATGCGCTCCTCCAACAGCATCGCTCACATTATCCTGAATAGGCTGGCTGATTGAAAATGTAATGCCCGGAATTTCATTGAGGCGTTTGCGTAATTTTTCAACAAAAGCAGCTTTATCTTCGCCTTTGGGCCATAATTTATATGGTTTTAACCCAACTGGCATTTCAATATGTGAAGGAGTCCAGGGGTCAGTTCCGTCATCAGAACGACCAAGTTGCGTAATGGCATAAGATGTTTCAGAAAATTCTCTAACAGCACTACGAAGTTCATTTGAGATTTCTTGGCCTTTTTCCAGGGAAATGCCTGTTGGCATTTGTACCTGGATCCATAAGGCACCTTCATCCAGATCAGGCAAAAATTCCCTGCCTGTTGTCATACCGAGGATGATAACCAAAATAAGAGCACCACCCGCACTGACAAACGGTATGAGAGGCCGGTTTAAAAAGTAATTAAGCCCGTTTTTATAACGCTCTATCAACCATTCTAAAGGTTTGTTGCGCCAGATGTGGCGTGGTTTGTGCAAACCAAGATAAGTTAATATGGGGGTAAGGGACAAAGCGCAAAGGAGCGCCCCCAAAAGGGCAAAGCTTACCGTAAAGGCCATGGGACGGAATAATTTTCCTTCCATCCCATCAAAAGCAAATAAGGGGCTGTAAGCAAGAATAATGATTAGGGTTGAGGCAAAAATAGCGCGCCCGGCACGGCGAGTGATTTTGAGAACATGCTCTGGGTCGAGTGGTTTGCCAGGTTCTTCTTCTCTCAGGCGTAAAATAACTTCTGTAATAACAATGGCGCCATCGACGATAACACCAAAATCTATTGCGCCGAGAGAAAACAGATTGGCAGCCATTCCGCATGCACGCATGAGTATGAAGGCCACAGCGAGCGCAAAAGGAATCGTGACAGCTGTGACAGCCGCACAACGTGGAGACCCCAGGAAGAAAGTAAGAATGACGAGAACGAGGGTGATACCCTCTGTCATAGTCTCACCGACCTTCTCAGTGGTGGCGTGAACCAAATTGTCCCTATCAAGATAGGGAACAATGCGCATATGAAGCGGAGCTAAGCGTTTTTGCAGCTTATCAACTGTTTGATGAAGATTATTGAGAACTTGGGAAGGGTTAGAGCCACGAAGGGCCGTAACAACACCTTCAAGTGTATCTGGATTTCCGTCCTTACCTAATAGCCCTTCACGAACCTGGTGCCCAAATTCTATGTGACCAAGCTGTTTCAGAAGAATAGGAACATTATTATGATGTGTGACGACTATTTCATTCATATCTTCTAGAGAATGAATGAGACCAACACCGCGAATAATATAAGATTGTTCTCCTCGGCTGATGCGTCCACCACCAGCATTGGAATTGCTGTTTTTTACGGCAGCTATGACATCTTCAAGGCTAATATTATAACGAATAAGGGCGTTTGGATCGATAATAAGCTGGTATTCACGTGTGAAGCCGCCAAAATTATCAATATTAACAATACCTGGCACCTGTTTTAGGGCCGGAATGACAATCCATTTTTGGGCATCTGATAAAGCCATAAGGTCTTGGTCATCAGATTCCAAAGTATAACGATAAATTTCTCCACTCGGACCTGAGACAGGCCCCAATGCAGGCTCTCCTCCATTTGTGAGATCGAGACTGGAAAGCTCAGCAAGAACCTGCTGCCGAGCCAAGTAAATATCTGTGCCGTCTTTAAAGACGAGCGTAACAAGAGATAGACCAAAGGTACTTGTTGAACGGCTCTCTACAACGTTGGGGACACTGGCTAGAGCGCGCTCCACAGGGGTTGTAACCTGTTGTTCCATTTCTTCGGCAGCGAGGCCAGGCATTTGCGTGGTTACCTGCACGCTAATGGGCCCCAGGTCGGGATAGGCCTCAATAGGGAGCTGCTTCCATGCTATAATGCCGAGAAGGGCAATAAGCACAGACAAAAAAGAAACGAGATTACGGCGTGCAAAGCACCAGGAAATAAAAGCTTCAATGTGCATGATATGCTCCGTCAGCTTTTATTAATTATCATTGAGCAGGATGGCGCCATGTGTGATGACATGCTCTCCAGCCTTCAAACCACTTATAACGCGTACATTTGGCCCTTCATCGTAGCTAATCTCAATCTGGCGTCGCCTATAAACATGAGGGGCTGTTTCTACCATAACGGTAACGGCGTCATTATTCATGACAAGGGCCGTTTTGGGTAATAAGATCTGCTGGCGCTCAGGCACACTGATAGATGCTGTGGTAAATTGTCCTGGGCGCAAATTATTATCGGGATTGGCGCAGCGTAAATAGAGGTCGATGCGGCGTGTATCATTATGTAAGACGGGGCTCTGGCTCGTTACAGGACCAGAACATGTTTGACCATCGAAATTAGCAGTTAAAGTCATATTAGGGCGAAGCTGTGGAATAAGATTTTCTGGCACATGCGCTGAAACCCAAACATCACTCAAATCAACGACACTCATCAGGGCATTGGAAATATCAGTAATTTGCTGCCCTTTTCCAATATTAACACTGGAAATGACGCCATTGACAGGTGACGTAATAAGAAGGCCATGATGGGCTGCATCGTCATTACGCCCTTCACCAATAGCTTCTAAATGCTGTTGTGCCCGGTTTGCTTCTGCCTCTGCCTGAATAAGGTCATTATGAGCCGACTGCATATCTTTTACAGCATTTCCGCCAGCGGCCATGACGGCTTTCGTGCGGTTATAAGTAAGGCGTGCAAAGTTAAGGGCTGCCTGGGCTTTTTTCTGGTCTGACCTGGCTTGGGCAAGATCTCCAGAAAGAACTCTGGCTAATATTTCGCCTTTTTGAACAGTCTGACCTGGTTGTACAGCGATATTGATTATCCGGCCTGTGACAGGTGAGTAAATATTGACATCATGTCCCGGGGCTGGCGTTAGCTCAGCAGGGACTTCAATAAGGTGAGGTAGCGTTGCTACAATAACAGGCTCAACAATAAGGCGCTTACTTAAGGAGCTGTCCGCCCTGACATGTAAGGCTGTACCGACTCGGGTAATCATGGGTGCAGAGGGGGCTGGCAAAGTAGGACGTTGAATTACACGCCACAGGCCCCATAAGCACAATATAACGAGTATGAAGAGGCCAAAAGCTTTAGCCAGGGAACGGGAACCAACCATAGCAAACGATTCCACTTTCTGTCAGCCGGTTAGAAGAAGTCGTTTTCTGCCATAATCGTAACGATCTGTCACGCTAATGAGACCTAAGAAGATCTTAAAAAAACATTAGTACTTGGAAAGAATGAAAAAAAAGCGGGAAGAGAGTAACCTCCTTCCCGCTCTAGAGCGTTTTTTCTAAAGTGGATTAATTTAGAAGCGATATTCAATACCGGCAGATACAGTCGTTGGGTTGATGCTATCACGAGCGTGAATACGACCACCTGTTGTTGGGTTGTCGCGATGATTTACGTAAATGGGTGTATGAAGCAGAATTTGCTTAACATCCATGTTGAAGAACCAGTTACCAACCACTTGATAGTCAAAGCCAGCATTGAAGCTTGGCCCAACTGTTGTTTGAGGTTTTAAATGGTCAAAAAGTCTCAGGCTGGCATTTGGCTGTGCGGGGCTTGCATTATGGAAGAATGCCACTGTTAAACCAACGCCCAAATAAGGGTTAAAGCGTTTGTGGGGACGGAAATGCCATGCAACAGTTAAGGTAGGAGGAAGGACCCAGAAGCTACCTAGATCACCATTTTTAAGGAGAGCCTGAGCTGAGGTATTGTGGGCTTTTGCTTCGTGACGGGTAGAAGCAGCGATCAGGTCGAGAGAAATATTATCAGTAAAGAAATATTCAAAGGTAAATTCAGGAGCAACCTGGTTTGTTGCTGTAATATGACCCTGGTTACCAGCTGCTGGACCGCCTTTAATGTTAACTGATGAGCTGGTATTATTTGTAATAACACCAAGAGCAGATAGACGGATTAAAAAATCGCCTTTACCAAGACCAATTTTTGTATTCTCACATGTCTCAAAAATGCCACAGCTCTGACTTTTAGGTGCAGAAAGATGGACCGTTGCATCAGGAGCTGCTTGATATGGAGATGTTGCTGTTACAGTACCCTGTGTTTGCTGAGGCATTGTTGCAACAGTGGCGGCAGGTGTTTGAGCGTATGCTGAACCTGCCAAAAGGCCTAAAGCCATGATCGATGTTTTTAAAGTTCCGCGTTGCATATGCGTAAAGACCCTAATCAAGCAAAATAAGTTGATCACGTCAGACCACATTTATTTATGTCCTAACCTTGATGTAGATCAAAAACCGGAGCAAAATAGCTAATAGTTGTTAAATGTTGCTTTTTTGCACTGGTTAATAAAACGTATATTTTTAGTTCGTTTCTTCTTTTTGAAAGGGAGAAGAGCATGGTGGCGCTCGATGGAATTCCTGTGAGGGATTGCACTTATTGTTGTGGGCGTACGAAAAGTATTTGTAATGCTATTGAAGAAAAAGATCTTCCGAGGCTGTTAGCGGCTTCATCGCGTTTACATTTGCCTTCAGGACGTATTTTTATTGAAGAGGGGGAGTCTGCTCAGGCATTTTACGTAATTGCTGAAGGGCGAGCTAAGTTATTTAATCTTTTCTCTGATGGTCGCCGGCAGATTTCCGGTTTTGTCGCAACTGGAGATTTCTTGGGACTCGCTGCTTCGGAACGATATGCCTTTAGTGCTGAAGCCTTGGGTGATATTAAACTCTGCCGCTTTGCTTATGAGACTATGGATCATCTTACAGAGCAATTTCCCCATCTTCAAAAGCGTCTCCGTGCGGAGGCGTCACGTGAGCTTGTTAAAATGCAGGCTCGTCTTGTTCTGCTCGGGCGTAAATCGGCAAGAGAGAGGCTCGCCTCATTTTTTATAGAACAGGCCTGCTGTTCTGAAGATGGGCTTGAAGAAGCTCTCAATCAGAGAAAAAATTTAAGTATCCCTCCTGTCATATCGCTTTTTCTACCCATGTCGCGAAGTGATATTGCTGATTATCTGGGGCTAACGATTGAGACGGTGAGTCGTACCTTAAAAATATTTAAGGCTGAGGGGCTTATTAAAATTCAGGATGTAAAGACTGTAACACTCCTAAATACAGTGCGTTTAAAGTTTATTTCTGAAGGTAATAATTAACTTTTCTTAAAATAAATTGCCTTTTTTATGTTATAAATCTGTGTTTTGTTAAAAACGTGGTGTCAGAATAAAATGAAGGATAATTTTATGAAATTACATTTACTATTTTCAGCTGCGTTATTAACCTCTTCTTTTGCATTATTACCACATGCTCATGCGGCAAGTTCTTCCTGTGATGACAAAGGGGGTACTCTCCTGCATCGTATGGCTAACAAGCAGGATTGTTTAAATTCTGGTCTTGATAACAAATTGAATAAATATCAAGAAAACCGTCAACGCCAGGAACAGAAGCTCAAGGATCTGCGCGATAAATATGAAAATGCTCCTCAGAATACGCGTGAGAAGCTTCAGAAGCGTATAGATCAGCAACGTGAAAAACTACAAAATATGCGTGGTGACAATGAGAAAAAGCTACGTGGCAAATTAGACCGCTTTAAAGAGCAGCGTGCAGAGCGTGCTGAGAAACTTCAAAAACTCAAAGATCAGCAAAAAGAAGATCTTCAGAGACTAAAACAATCGGGAGATCGTACACGCTCAGATGTGCATAATCTCTTGCATGGTGGTTTATAATATTGCTGCCATCTAAAAGCGTTTCTTTTTAAAAGTAGAAATGCTGAAGTGGTGAAAAAATAGAGGCTGTCTCTCCAAGAATGAGAGACAGCCTCTTGCACTTTTAAGATGTTGAGCACATATTAATTTTAACAATTTGAAAAACGTTCTCGGGGCGGGGTGGAATTCCCTACCGGCGGTAATGGCAGCCTAAAAGCTGCTTAGCCCGCGAGCGCTCTATAAAGCCTAGTTTTATAGAGGTCTAGCAGACTTCGGTGAGATTCCGAGGCCGACGGTTATAGTCCGGATGAGAGAGAACGCTTTTATGCCCTGCATAGCAGAGAGGCAGTACGATGTGCTGTTTGCTCTTTAGCTTTGCAGTGTGAGGAAGCGTACCGCCCTGTAATGTTTATATAAGGGGGCTGTGCGTTTCTAGTGAAAACACAATCTTTATCAATTTTGCCTTCTGAGGCGGTGAGACATGGGTTTAAGCGTGCATTAAGCCTTGCTGCCCGTACTGTGGGTGCAACTGCACCTAACCCCTCTGTTGGTTGTACTTTGCTTGATAAAGATGGCAATATCCTAGCTGTTGGTGCTCATCCCAAGGCAGGTGAGTCTCATGCTGAAGTGGTTGCTTTGGAGGCTGCCCGGGCGGCTGGTTTATTTGATAAGATTTATGCTGCTTTGGTAACATTAGAGCCCTGTGCACATTATGGTCGCACCCCCCCCTGTGCTTTAAAATTGAAAGAAAGTCCTGTTAAGGAAGTGTGGATTGGTTTTAGAGATCCAAACCCTTTAGCAACAGGCGGTGGAGATGTTTTGACGCAGGGTGAGCCTGCCAAGCAAGTCTTTTACCTTGAAGATATGCCAGATTATGAAGATCTCGCAAAAGACTGTCATGCTCTTTTAATGCCTTTTTTGACGCGCATCCTCAAAAAAAGGCCATGGCTTACTGTTAAGCAGGCTCTTAATAAAAATGGGACAATGTATCCGCCACAGGGTCAGGTTACATTTACCTCGCCGTCTTCTCTAAAATTGGCTCATCAATTAAGGCGCGCAACAGACGCCGTTATAACAGCTATTGGCACGGTGTTAGCTGATGACCCCTCTTTTACCGTGCGGCATGTTGAAGATCATTCAGAGCGTCATGCTCGTTTATTGATCGTATTAGACCGCCACAAAAAAATGCCCATAAGCTGGAAAAAAGACCGCGAGGAAAGCGGTTTTCTGGTCGAAGCCTGTTCTGATTTGGAAGAGGCTGAGAATTTGCTTCGACAATATCAGGCTAACTGGGCCCTTATCGAAGCCGGCCCTACCCTTCTTCAGATCATTAAAGACCATGATTTTTGGGATGAATGGCTGACCATTCAGCAGAATGAAGGAACGCAAGATGATTCTCAAAAGCTCTTATTGCGTGATCCAGAAAACGGGGATGTGAGTCCGTTAAATTTATTAAAAAACTATGGGGGAGAGTAGGTAATGTTTTCTGGAATTATTGAATGTGTTGGGCAAGTGCAGCAAGTTTCTATTCGTGAGCAGGCAATGGACTTGGTCGTTAAGAGCCATTTTAAAGATCTGTCTTTAGGCGAAAGTGTTGCTGTTAATGGCGTGTGTTTGACTGTAAAGGATTTTACAGCCGAAGGTAGCGCTCAGTTTCATATTAGTGGTGAAACGTTAAAGCGTACGAATTTGGGAAAATTGACTGAGGGGCGCTCAGTTAATTTGGAGCGTGCTGTCTCTCTCAATACACGTCTTTCGGGTCATATTGTTCAGGGTCATGTTGATGGTACGGGTGTTTTACAAGCCATTAATAAGGCTGGTGACTCCTATGCCCTGGATTTGTTTTTGTCCCAAAGTTTACGCCGTTATGTCGTAGAAAAAGGATCCATAACCCTTAATGGGATTAGTTTGACTGTTAATAATATCAAAGATGAAGCTCAATATGAGGGTAGTGAAGGGTTTGTAATCAATTTGATGATTATCCCTCATACGTGGGAACATACAGATCTTTCAACGCTTTCAGTTGGGGCTGAACTCAATGTCGAAGTTGATGTTTTGGCTAAATATGTTGAAACATTATGCCGTTTCTCCCCTGAAACATTAAATTTAAATTTTAAAGGAGAGAAATAGTGCCTGCACTACCGTCATCTCTAAAGGCTGCAATCACCGCTATTCGTGCCGGGCGCATGGTTATAATGGTTGATGAAGAAAAGCGCGAAAATGAGGGAGACCTTATTTGCGCAGCAGAATTTACAACGCCACAGATCATTAATTTTATGGCTCGTGAGGGATGTGGTCTTATTTGTCTTGCATTAGAGCCCGCTCAAATAGAGCGTTTACAGCTGCCGCAAATGACAGCAAATAATCAGGATCCTAAAGGAACAGCTTTTACAGTCTCAATTGAGGCTGCTGAAGGGGTTTCAACGGGGATTTCTGCTGCTGACCGTGCACGCACAGTTTTGGCGGCCTCTCATCCTGATGCTCAGCCGCAAGATGTTATTTCTCCTGGCCATATGTTTCCTTTAAGGGCACATCCTGATGGGGTTTTAGCAAGGGAGGGTCATACAGAGGGTGCTGTTGATCTTATGCGCCTTGCCGGATTAAATCCTGCTGGTGTTATATGTGAAATCATGGCCAAAGACGGCACGATGATGCGCTTGCCTGAACTGCGTGTTTATGCTGCCCAGCATAATTTACCGATTATCTCGATTGCTGCTCTTAAAGAATGGATCAGCCAAAATGGTAATCAGCCTGTAAAAGCCTTGGCCGAGGACATATCTACACCGAACTTATCGTCGTTAGCGATAGCAGACTTGCCAAGTCTATATGGTGGGGACGAGCTGAAAATACATGCTTTTAAAGATGAAAGCGGTGTGGAGCATATTGCGTTAGTCAAAGGTGACCCTTCTAAAGGTACGACTTTAGTAAGAGTGCACTCTGAATGCGTTACAGGTGATGCTTTAGGATCGTTACGCTGTGACTGTGGCCCTCAGCTTCAGGAGGCTTTGCGACGTATTAAAGAAGCAGAAAGTGGGGTTTTGGTTTATCTCCGTGGTCATGAGGGACGTGGCATTGGCCTGGTTAATAAAATCCGTGCCTATGAGTTACAGGATCAGGGTTTTGATACATTAGAAGCTAATAAAGAGCTTGGCTTACCTGTTGATGCTCGAAATTGGAGCGTTGCAAAAGATATTTTAAATTCATTAGGGGTTAAGGGCTGTATTTTGCTCACAAATAACCCTTCAAAGCTTCATGGATTAAATGAGCTTGGTATTAATGTCGTCTCATCAGAACGTTTGATTACAACCATTAATCCTTTTAACCGTCACTATCTCGAAACCAAACGCACTCGGATGGGACATTTTTTGCAGGAAACATTATAATGAGTCGCCATATTGCTACAGCCCCAGAGGGATTACGCCTTACACCTGCCCCTAAACTGGCTATTCTGGTTAGTCGGTTTAATACAGATGTAACACATGGCCTTAGGGATGGGGCTTTGGAATGGTTACAGGAACGTGGTATGGAAGCGGCAGATATTTATGATGCACCTGGTGCATTTGAGCTGCCTCTCATGGCACAATCTCTGGCTAAAACAGGTAAATATGAAGGCATTATCTGTTTGGGCTGTGTCATCAAAGGTGATACTGCTCATTTTGAGTTTATCTCACTGGGCGCGACTATGGGAATTATGCAAGCTCAGCTAACTACAAATACGCCTATCTCCTTTGGAATTCTCACAACCTATACTGACGAGCAAGCTGTAGTGCGTTCTCGCAAAGATGCACATAATAAAGGCCGTGAGGCTGCGGCTGCATGTGTGGAAACTATTTCTTTTTTAAGATACATTTAAGGCCATACTTGTCTAGATAGGTTTATCGGCAGCGTGAATTTGTTTAGAAGAGGTAAATTTTAAGAAAAAGGTCTCGTATTAATGACGGCTAATGTAAGTGTTTTCGTTACATCTTCTAAATCAGAGTCTTTTATTAAAAGTGACCTATTTAAACAAATTCCTCCAGAATGGCGGCAGAAAAGCGCGCTTAACGAAGATAGTTTGCTTTGTGACCTTGTACAGTCGCAGAGCTTTCTATTTGAGCTTTATGCGGTATGGAAAAATAGTCAGCAGGATTATATTGGATTTTCTTACAATAATTTATATCTCTCTTTTACCGAAAGAAAGAGTGATACAGATTTAAGAATACCGCGCATAAATAATAACATATGCCGGTCTTATAAATGGCGGCAAAAAGATATGCCTTCTGTCATACAAAGAGGCGATGTCTTTATACCTAATCTATATCCATTAAACAAAGTATCAATGAGCGCTCATGAGGATAATGTGAGCTCATTTTACGAAAAACGCATAGGCAACACAGATAATATTGCCAATATAATTTCTATCATAAAAGAAGAATATACTGATTTATACATAAATGCTCTTAATGTTTGTTATGGTGATCTTATTTTGCCAGGTTTATTTTTCTTATTAGAGAAAGATATATTTGATGATTACTGTACATTCTTGTTTGATGTTTTAAAGAAAATTAAAAATAAATCACCAAATCACACAGCAGAAAATTATGATTATAATTTTTTATCACTAGTCTTAAGCACAATATATTTTAATAGCCTTTCGGCAGATAAGGAGTCAAAAAAACTTGTTAATCTACCATTAGTTTGTGTTGACCCACGTAATTTATCAATAAATGCGAAGGATATTATAAAAACTGTTATAAAAAGAGAAAGTGATATAATAAAAAAGAAGAAAAAAGATATTAAATATGGAGATAAAATAAATATTGTCATGTCATTTGACGATATTTATGCGCCTCATGCCATTAGTGTTATAAATTCAATATTAGCCCATACTCAAAATTGCGACGATATTGATCTATATATCATACATGGCAATGCTCTTTCTTTTGAAAAAAGGAAAGAAATGCAGGCCTATTATGATAAAAAATTAAACTTGATTTTCAAAGAAATTAATAATGATTTTGCAGACCAACTCCCACCTACGGGCAACCATTTAACACAAAGCGCTTATTATAGATTATTTGTTCAAGAGATCTTACCCAGAGGGGTAGATCGGATAATTTACTTAGATACAGATCTGGTCGTATGTGATGATATTGTGGATCTATGGAATATAGATCTACAAGGCCATGTTATGGGAGGCGTAGAGGACTGTCAGGGAAAAGAGCTTAGAAACCGCCTCTCTGATCAGAAAAATGAAAATATTTACGTCAATTCAGGTGTGCTTATTCTTGACCTTGTTTTGGCTGAAAAACGCTATGGCCAGCTCTCATATTATTTTGCTGAAGTTTTTTACAAACATCAAAATAGGATTGGTTACCACGATCAGGACATACTTAATATTGCTTTTGAAGGCGATATTTATAATATTCCGTTGCGTTGGAATATTCCTGGCCTTTCATATTTTTTCCAACCGCGCCTTCCTAAGGATATCATTGATCATCCAGATTATGAAACTTTGCCTGAAATGCAGCAAAGTGCCTTTAATGACCCAGCAATCATTCATTTTATTGGCCGCCGGAAACCATGGAAGCAAAATTGTCTCACGCCTGTAAAAGAGCTTTATTGGCACTATAGGGCAAAACATACAGACGTGAAAATTTCTATAGTACAGCGTATCTGTCGGGTTAATTATTTTCTTTTGGTCTGTAACGGCGTTGCGTGTTTGTTTTTAGGAAAACAGTTTTACGTTATCCCGCTACGTAGTTACGTGAAAAGCTTTAAAAAGGCTTTGTTTTTTCAAAAGAAATAAAAGCGGTTCAAATTTTCACACTAGTAACATAATGATGAAAGCCTCTTATGAGGCTTTTATAAAAAATTGGGAATTCTTTATTTATGGTAACTGCCTGTATTTACCTGCCATTTGAAAAAGAGGCATCTATCATTAAGAGAGATTTATTTAACTCTATTCCGCAAGAGTGGGTGAAATCAGAAGCAGGACATAACGAAGGATTTTTTCATCATTTAAAGACCTCAAGAGGCTTTTTGGACCAGCTATATGCCGTATGGAAGCATAATCAATGTGACTATGTTGGTTTTTCTTACAATGATGTGTTTTTATCTCTGGCAGGTAGAGAGTATGATAAGGATATTGCAAAGGCAGGCATAACGCAAAGTGACAGTCGGTCCTTTAAATGGAGAGAAAATGATCTCCTTTCTGTCATTAAAGTTAGTGAAAATTTTATACCTAGATTATACGCGTTAGAAGACATTTCTGTTGTTCAGGATGGTGATACGATTGCGTCTTTCTATAAAAGAAAAACTGGAAAGGACAGGAGTTTAAAGCAGCTTTCTGAGCTTATAAAAAAAGCATATCCAGAATTTTATGCAAGCTTTGATGACGTTCTAAATGGGAAAACTCTGATACCTTGCAATGTTTTTTTTCTGCAACGGAATTTGCTTAATGAATATTGTGAGTTTTTGTTTGGTTTGTTGGAAAAAATAAGTTTTTCTAGTTATCAAGATGAGTATGTTGATTATTATTTACTATCATTAATATTATTTACGACTTATTTTACTAATGGCAATATAGAATCATTAAGCTTTTCAGCTCCTGCCATATATGTAAGCGACTATTTGCGTATTTCTAACGATCTGAATTCACGAAATATTGTTAAGTCAGTTCTGAGAAAAGAAAAAATTATACGCTACACTTCTCCAAAAAAAGTTCTTTATGGGGCGTGATAAATGTAGTTATGTCGTTTGATAATCGTAATGGTTATGCTCAACATGCTTATAGTGTTATAAACTCTATATTGGCACATACCAGCAATCATAAAGATATTAATATTTTTGTTATTTACGGGAGCGATTTACCATTATCAAAGATAAATGAAATTAGTCGTAATTTTTCTGAAAGAGTGAGCGTAAGTTTTTTAAAGATAGATAGCTGTTTTTTAGATAATCTAGAGTTAGAAGATAATTATTTGACAAAAAGCGCCTATAATCGCCTGTTAGTTCAGGATGTTTTGCCAGATAATGTGCATAGAATAATATATTTAGATACAGACATTTTAGTTTGTGATGACATTGTTGAGTTATGGAATATCGATCTTCATGATCATGTTATTGGGGCAATACCAGATATTTATTCCGTAGGAAATGACAAACGGCTTTTTGGAAGAGCTTCAGACGGTCTTTATATAAATAGCGGTGTTATGTTGTTAGATTTGGAGCTGGCACAGAAACGCTATGGTCGTTTATCAAGTTATTTTGCCAAAGTGTTTTATGAACATAAAGATAAAGTAAAATATCACGACCAAGATATTCTTAATTTAGCTTTTCATAACAAAATTTTACAGCTTCCTTTGCGCTGGAATGTTCCAGGGTTGCTTTATTATTTTTGGCCAAGATTGCCAAAAGATCTACTTGATGAAGAAAATAATGATTTTCCGCGAGATGAACTCATATTTAGCTTAAATAATCCGGGGATTATACATTTTATTGAAGATCGCAAACCATGGAAGCGTAACTGTTTTAATCCTTTTAAACGGCTTTATTGGCGCTATAGAGCTCAAAATATTCAGTTTAAACCATCAATAGAACAACGGTTTTGTATCTGGAATAATGTTTTTACGTGGCGAGCAGGGACGTTCGCTGTAGCTTCTGGAAAGAAGATTCATCATATCCATGCCCGCAGTAAGTGGCTTGCCTTGAAGCAAACCTTCAAATCTATGAAGTTCTAAAGCGGCGATAAATCAAAGACGTTTCCTGCTCTTCGTTAGCTTCTGATAAGGCTTTTTCGATAATATTATGATGGGGCGATAGGCTACATACAGGGTCAGTATTCTGAGCTTTGCCTGTCAGGGCTAAAGCCTGGCATCGGCAACCGCCCCAGTCTATTTCTTTGCGATCACAGCTTGCGCATGGTTCTGGCATCCATTCTGTTCCGCGAAAGAGTTGGAAGGCAGAACCATTTTCCCAAATCTCTTTAAGGGGTTTTTCTTCTACATTATCAAAAACAAGGTCGGGGATTGTTTCAGCAGCATGGCAGGGTAAAACACGGCCAGAAGGGCTAATATTTAAAAAACGGCGCCCCCATCCACCCATGCAAGGTTTAGGTCTTGTGGCGTAATAATCTGGTGTTACGTAATCAATGGCCAACCCGCCTTTAGCAAGTTCACGGTCAATTATTATTTGCGCGGCTTCAAGTTGGGGCAGGCTTGGAAGTAAAGCGGCTCTATTTTCTAATGCCCATCCATAATATTGAACATTGGCCATTTCTACACGTATGGCCTTTAATTCACGAGCAAGGTCAAACATGTCGGGTAATTGCTCAATATTACCTCTATGAAGAATAAAATTTAAAGTAAGGGGCAAACCTGCTCGATGAATACGCTTTGCTGCTTCAAGTTTTCGTGGTTGTACGTTTGTAAAACCACTCATCATGTCTGCTTCTTTGGCCCGGCTATCTTGAAAGGAAAGCTGAATGTGGTCTAGTCCAGCTTTATCAAGGATATCCATAGCCTCATCAGTTAATAAAACCCCTGAGGTAATAAGATTTGTATAGAGGTTGAGACTTCGTGCATGAGCAATAAGTTCGGGCAAATCTGGCCTTGCCATAGGCTCACCGCCGGAAAAATGCACCTGCAAAATACCAAGTTCTGCTGCCTCGTTTAAAACACGTTTCCAGCTTTCAGTTGAAAGCTCCTGTGCCTTACGTTCAAGTTCAAGCGGATTAGAGCAATAAGGGCAGGATAAAGGGCATCTGTGGGTAATCTCAGCCAATAGGCTCATAGGCGGTGGAACTGGCCCCAATGGCGAAGGACTATAGCTCATTGCGATAATATTCCTTTGCTGTGCAGATCAGAGAGCAAAGATAATACATCTTTGGTGATGATGTCTCTTGGGGCTTGATATTCTAGGGCAAGCTGATTGATGATATCAGCAATGCTTCTTTCACCATCAATTAAATTGAGAGTTGCCGCGGCAATATTATCAGCAATAAAAGCCTTTTCAGGGGCCTGGATTAACCATAAATCACGCACTTTATCGTGTTGAAGACGATGACCACGCGTAAATTTTAAGCAGCAACTCTCAGTAAGCATAATTATGATCTGTCCGGTACAAAGGCCCCAGGAGGGATGTTCCCTTCTACATAAGCGTAATCGAGAGCATCTAAAAGGGTCCATAAGACAGAACATTTAAATTCCAAAGCTTGCAGCACCTCTTGTTGCTGTTCAATGGTTGTTGCATGTTCTTTAACATAAGAAAGAGCAAATTCTGAATCACGCGGAGCCTGAGTGAGGCGGGGCTTGAAATAAGCCATTGTGTCTTCAGAAATGAAATCGTAATTTTTGAGCATGCCCTCCATACGTTCGGGAATGATTGTTGGAGAGAAAAGCTCAGTTAGAGAAGAAGCAATAGCTGCTAAAAGCGAGCGATCACGCACAAAATGAACATAAGCCTCAACAGCAAAGCGTGTTGCAGGTAAAAGACCTTTGAGGCTCATGACATAATCACGGTCCAGTCCCAACCCATCTGTTAGTTTAAACCAGCGTGCAATCCCGCCTGTATTGGGTTCATGCCCATCGTGATCCTCGATACGACGTCGCCATTCGCGGCGTAATTCAGGTGTAGGAAGCCGCGCTAATAAAAGAGCATCTTTCACAGGAATCATCGCCTGATAATAATAGCGATTCAGTGCCCAGGCCTGAAGCTGACCTTTTGTTAAATTTCCAGCATACATGGCTTTGTGCAGGGGGTGCCTGTTGTGATAGCGCTCTGCACCAATTTTACGAAGTTCTGCTTCAAGTGCATCAGGGGTAAGAGGGTTTGTCATGCGACCTCCAGCTGAAATGTCATGCCGTCTTCGGCAACGATCCAGCCCGCTTGCTCAACAGCCTGACGTTCCTGACTATTTTCAAGTAATATCGGGTTGGAATTATTGATATGAATAAAAACTTTTTGAGGTATGGTGCAATTTGCCAAATGACGAAGCGGACCGTCCTCTCCATTGACAGATACATGGCCCATTCTATGGCCTGTCTTAGGGCTTAACCCTGCACGGATCATCTCATCATCCTGCCATAATGTACCATCAAAAAAGACCAGATCAGCTTTTGCAACCCGGTCCACAATTTCAGGCGTAATTTCGGCACATCCTGGAATAAAGATCAGGGTTTTGTTCCCGTCTGAGATAGAAATGCCCAGCGTATCGTCGGACCGTGTTCCTTCTTTTTCAGCATAAAGCGGTGCTTTTCCCGGCACTGTAAAGGCTTCTAATGTCAGACCAGAAGAGATTCCGTTTTTGCAGGCTAGCGGGAAAGGATGCTGAAGAGGCAGAACTCTGCGTGTAACAATTTCACGGTCAAGTGCTTCAAAGATTGGATTGGCATCAAGCTGCCTTAAAGTAGAGGCACTTCCCATGAGGGTAAAAGGCTCTCTTTCCCTCATTGTCAAAAGGCCAATCACTGCATCAATCTCAGCATTTGTGAGAATCACGCCCTGAATGGGTGTTCCCCGTAATGAGCCTTTATGATGTAAGGCTGGTGTAGAGAGAATTTGTTGCCGCAAATCGGGCGAGGCATTGAGTAAAAACCAGTTTTCCCCATCAGCACTTACGGCAATGGAGGCTTGTGTTCGCGCTTTGGCGCCTACTCCCTGATGGGCCTTCAAACAGGCCGGCGCTGCCGAATTCCACTGCGGAAAGCCTCCACCAGCAGATGCTCCCAGGATAATGACCTTTATCATACAGGTTCCTCTAAACAGGCCCCTATATGTCAATTAATGAAAAAGCCAGGGGCAAATAAAGAAAACGGCTGCCCCTCTGGGGAGCAGCCGTTCCCCTCTAAATGGGGGATGATCTATTATTTTTTCTCACCACAGACGTAAGAGTTAATTTCTCCGCCTAGGGGATTTCTGTTACTTTAGGTGTATTCCAAGCCATGGTCATGCTTCCTTAAGGTCGATAAGGTCTCACAGAAGACTCTGTTAATCCAACATAGTCTTACATAGATGTTAATCGAAATAAAAAAAATATTCACCTAAAAATGCAGATTCACACAGTGTTGTGAGCGATTTCACTGGCGCTTCACGATATGTTCTTTTAGGACCAGTGAATAATTAAGTCATTTTTTGCCAAATTCACTATTGAGAGAGGGTGATATGAGCCAGAGCTTCCGCCGTGGGGTATGTTTAGTTATTGCCGCACCATCAGGAGCCGGTAAATCAACAATAGCTCAGGCTTTGAGAGATACCGATAATAATTTATTCACCTCGGTTTCTGTTACAACACGGTCCCCCCGCCCAGGGGAGAAAGAAGGCGAGCATTATTATTTTCGTGATTTAGCAACATTTCGTCAAATGGCAGAAAATGGCGAGCTTTTAGAATGGGCTGAGGTTTTTGGCCGGGGCTATGGGACTCCGCGTGCCCCTATTGAGAAGGCTTTAGCCCAAGGCAAGGATGTTATTTTGGACATTGACTGGCAGGGTTTTCGTTTAATGAAAAAAGCCTTACCGGAAGACGTTGTTGGGCTATTTATACTTCCACCTTCATTAGATGTTCTTGAGTCGCGTCTCAGAGGGCGGCAATCTGATAGTGAAGAAGAAATTGCAAAACGTATGATGGCAGCAGAAGATGAAATCTCTCATTGGTCAGAATTTGATTATGTTGTGGTCAATCAGGAGCTTGAAAAAGCAATAGAAGAGGCTCGTTCTGTTCTTATGGCCTCGCGTTTAGCGACAGAACGCTGCTCCATGGCAAAGACTTTTCTTTAATAAGCTTTTTCTTACTCTGGCCCCCTTTGTCTAAGTCATGATATATAAGAGGATCTAATTTTAACTTTTACTGTCTCTATTTATTGAGCCTGGGAGCCTTTCATGACAGAAAAGCAGAGCGCGCCTTTAATTCTCGCTCTTCCTAAAGGGAGAATACTAAAAGCCCTGCGTCCTGTTTTACTGCATACAGGCCTTGATCCAGCATCTGACTGTCTTGATGAAAGCAGCCGCCGCCTTCGTTTTCCGACAGCTAATAAAGATTTGGACGTCGTAAGAGTAAGATCTTTCGATGTTGCAACCTTTGTTGCATATGGTGGTGCTGATATTGGTGTTTGTGGCGCAGATGTGCTGATGGAGTTTGATTATCCTGACCTTTATGCGCCTCTTGATCTCGGGATAGGGGCATGCCGTATTTCTGTCGCACGACTTAAGGAAAGTGCTGCTGAGGCCCCAGAGGGAAAATCTCGCCTGCGTGTTGCGACCAAATATCCAACCATTGCGCGCCGCCATTTTGCCTCTCGGGCTATTAATGCCGAAATTGTGCATCTTCATGGTGCAATGGAACTTGCCCCTTCATTGGATATGGCAGATGTCATTGTGGATCTCGTCGATACGGGATCAACACTTAAAGCTAATGGATTAGAAGAAATAGAGACGATTGCCCATGTGACGAGCCGTCTTATCGTCAACCGAATTGCTTTAAAGACGAGGCCTGAAGAAATTGGTGTCCTGATTGAGCGTTTCCGCTCTGCGCTTTTATCTTCAACGCAATAAGGGAAATCGCTTTTATGAAACGTCTAGATACAAGATCAGATGAGTTTACACAGACCCTGCAAGCTCTTCTGGCTAATCGTGGGCAAGAAACAAACTCCGTTATAGAGCCTGTACGTGCGATTTTAAGTGCTGTGCGGCAAAAAGGAGATAAAGCGCTTTGTGACTATACAACACGCTTTGACCGTTTTGCACTCACAGCCGAAACCATCCGGGTTAGTAAGGACGAAATTGCACAGTCTGCAGCCCAGATTTCTCCCGAAACGAAAGCGGCGCTAGAGCTTGCTGCACAACGCATTAAAGCTTTCCATAAGGCTCAGATGCCAGGTGAAGTAGATTATACCGATGATGCTGGTTTGCGTCTGGGTATGCGATGGACGTCACTTGATGCTGTTGGGCTTTATGTGCCAGGGGGCAAGGCGGCATATCCCTCTTCGGTTCTTATGAATGCCTTACCTGCGCGTGTTGCGGGGGTGAAACGCGTTGCAATGTGTGTGCCCACGCCTGATAATGTGCTCAATCCTCTTGTTATGGCGGCGGCACAATTATGTGAGGTAGATGAAGTCTATCGTATCGGGGGGCGCAAGCTGTTGGTGCTTTGGCATTTGGAACAGAAACAGTCGCACCAGTAGATCGTATCGTTGGGCCAGGTAATGCCTTTGTAGCAGAAGCCAAAAGGCAGGTTTTTGGTCATGTTGGTATAGATAATATTGCAGGCCCTTCAGAAGTCGTCATTGTTGCAGATGGTCATAATGACCCGCATCTAGTGGCGCTGGATCTGTTGGCTCAGGCAGAGCATGATGAGCTTGCACAATCTGTTTTGATCACAACTGATAATGATTTTGCCGATAAGGTTGCCGAGGCTGTAGAAAACTCCTTAAAAACCCTGAAGCGTTCTGCGATTGCCCGTAAGAGCTGGGAGCATCACGGGGCTATTATTTTAGTTCGTCATGAGGATGAAGCCGCAGAGGTGGTTAATATTATAGCACCTGAGCATTTAGAAGTTATGGTAGACGAGGCGCGCGCTTTTAGCCAAAAAGTGCGTCATGCTGGGGCTATTTTTATGGGGCGTTTCTGTCCAGAGGCATTGGGAGATTATATTGGTGGTCCCAACCATGTTCTACCAACAAGCCGCACAGCACGCTTTGCCTCTGGCCTGTCAGTCTTTGATTTTTTAAAGCGTACAACTTCGATTGAAACGAGTGAAGAGGGCCTGAAAGCTGTGGGTCCGGCGGCGGTGATTTTAGCGCATGAAGAGGGGCTTGAAGCCCATGCTCTAAGTCTTTCAGAAAGACTTAAATCTTTATCTAAGGAATGACTAAGTCAAAGCTCTGAAGGACAGGTAAGGCTTGATTTTATCTTTTAAGGGCTCATCTTTCCATTGAGATGAGTTAGCTTGAGGATAAAATTATGGCTGCCCCTTCCACAATGGATTTTACCATTGACGGCATGAGTTGCGCAGCATGTGCGCGGCGTTTAGAGCGTGTTCTAAATAACCTGGATCATGTTGAGGCAAGTGTTAATTTTGCTGCTTCGCAAGCGCAGATTCGAGCTCAAAAAGGTAAGTCACTTCCGAAAATAGAAGTGATTGTCAAAGCAATTAAGGATGCAGGGTTTGAGGGGCAGCCCTCTCAACAAATACGCCAGGAAGACATACAAAAACGATTTTCAGATCATTATCACGGGGTTGTAAGAGATTTTCTCATAGCCCTTTTTTGTACTTTACCATTAATGCTTATGATGTTGCCGGGGCTACATCATATTTTGCCACGTTGGAGCCAGTTTCTTTTGGCGTCTATCGTGCAGTTTTGGTGTGCCAGGCGCTTTTATCGTCAAGCCTGGGCTTCATTGCGCAATAAAGCGGCTAATATGGATGTTCTCGTGGTTCTGGGAACGTTAACAGCCTATATTTCTAGCGCTCTTATAATGTTTTTGGGTAGCTCCCAGTCAATTTATTTCGATACCAGTACAATGATTATAACACTCATTTTACTGGGGCGCCTACTTGAAATGCGTGCGCGTCATCAGGCGGGAGCAGGTATTGAAAGCCTTTTAAAACTTCAACCCAGAATAGCTCATAAAGAATATAATAACGAAGTTATAGAATGTTCTATCGATGATCTTCGGGTAGGAGATCATCTTATTGTAAGACCAGGCGAAGCCATACCAGTTGATGGAATTATTTTGTCTGGTGAGTCAGAAATTGATGAGTCTTTCCTTACAGGTGAAGCTTTTCCTGTTTTGAGAAAGAAAGATGATAAAATTTATGCAGCAACGCTTAATGGCAATGGTATTCTACGTTTCAGGGCGACGGAAATAGGGGCGCAAACAACTCTTTCTCGTATTACGAGGTTGGTTGAGCAGGCACAGGGATCCAAGGCTAATATTCAACGCTTGGCTGATCGGGTGTCTGCTATATTCGTGCCAGTTGTTCTGGCGATAGCTCTGATAACATTTATAGGTAACTGGATTTTATTATCTTCATTGTCACATGCCCTTATTAGGACAGTTTCTGTTCTGGTTGTGGCTTGCCCGTGTGCTCTAGGTTTGGCAACGCCAGCGGCTCTGATGGTCGGTACGGCGCGTGGGGCACGAGCTGGTATTTTATTTCGTGATGCGCAGGCTTTGGAGCGTTCGCGTCATATAACAACGATGGTTTTTGATAAAACGGGAACCCTGACACAAGGAAAACCAAGTTTAACTGATATTGTCACTATTGATGGTTCTGATAAAGAAACAATTTTATCTTTGTCCTATGCCTTGGAAAAGGATTCAGAGCACCCATTTGCCGAAGCTGTCAGACATGACGTAAAAGAGAAAAATATTTCGCCTGTGGAATTAGATAAAGTTCAGGCTGTGCCGGGAAAAGGTATAAAGGCCTTATCGAAGGCGGGCGAAACTATTCTTTTAGGAACGCCTTTATTTTTATCAGAACATAATATTGAACTACCAGAAAAAGACTTCAAAAAATTAGAGGAAAAGGCACAGTCTGTCGTTATTTTGGCAAAAAACAGTAAAGCCATTGGTTTTTTATGTTTCGAAGATGAGCTGCGTCCTGAGTCTCATTACGTTATAGAAACTTTATTAAAGTCTCACATTGAGCCTGTTATCCTTACAGGAGACCAGGATATAGTAGCACGATCAGTTGCTCAAAAGCTGGGTATCGAAAAAGTTTTTGCATCTATTCTGCCAGACCAGAAAGCGCGTGAGATTACGAGATTGCGTGATGAAAATCACATAGTGGCTATGGTTGGAGATGGCATTAACGATGCTCCGGCTCTTGCTGCCGCTCATTTGAGTTTTGCCATGGGTAGTGGTGCCGCTGCTGCCCTAGAAAGTGCTGATATTGTTTTAGTAAAAAATGGTTTAAATACGTTGCTTGATGCACTTTCTCTTTCAAAAGCAACATTGAGCCGTATTAAGCAAAATCTTTTCTTTGCTTTTATTTATAATGTGCTTTCTTTGCCTTTAGCTGCTTTTGGTTATCTAACGCCTGTTTTAGCTGCGTCTTTAATGGCGTTAAGTTCTGTTTCTGTGGTGTGTAATGCCTTATGGCTTAATCGCTGGTCGCCTCTTTCTGAACGTTCAGAATGATGAAATTGCGCACGATAATGTGAAGGTGGCATATTTTTTAGTAAGCGAAACTGCCTTGAAAAGTGAGCGGCATCACTAAAACCACATTTAAGGGCAATATGATTTAAGGGCAGATCAGTTTGTGAAAGGAGCTGGCATGATTTTTCCAAACGCAAATGGGCAATATATTGGCTGATAGACATGTGAGTACTGCGCTTAAAAATGCGTTGTATTTGGCTATCAGTGAGGTGAACTAATTTTGTCAGGGGAGCAAGACGGAGTGGAGCGTCATAATGATCGTGCAACCACGTTAAAATACGCTCCATCCTCAAGCGATCTTTAGCAATAACGTCATGTGATATACGCCCGGTGCTTAAAGGCATATAAGCGGAGGTTTGGCTGAGGCGCAAAAGAATTTTGAGAAAAGAAAAAAGCTGCTCTTCTGGTGGTAAGGCTCTAAGCTGGAGAAAATCATCACTCATGCTTGCAGCAAATTCTGGGCTAAAATGAAGGCCACGCCGTGCTTTTGCTAAAATTGACTGAATATTTTTTAGTTCAGGCATAAAGCTTAAAAGAGAATTGACCCATTCCTGAGAAAACCAACATACAATTGCATGGTGATGGTGCTGGTTAGCGTCAATGAGAGAACGTGAAAGCCAGGCATGAGGCAGGTTAGGCCCTATAAGTACAAGGTCATTCTGACCGTACGCTTCAACTGAATCACCTACAAAACGTAATCCTTCACTATTTAGTGTGTAAGTGAGTTCATATTGAGGGTGATAATGCCAGTTAAAAGAGAATTCTGGGAGCTGTCGATCAAAAAGAAGCCAGGATCTATCAGGAGGAATGGATAAATTTTCAAACCAGGGTTTCATAGGAACTGGTCCTGAAAAGATTTTGTAATGCGGCAATCATACAAGTATTTGCGGTTCTTGTGAATGGCATATTCCGGGCGAACTCTTAACTTTCTTTATACATAAAGGAGGATTAGTCATGAGTTCATTTAGTAGCGGGGGTATCAAGCCGGATATCGTCGTTATTGGTTCGGGTGTCGGTGGTGGTGGCGTTGCCTATCAGCTCGCTTCAACAGGCGCGCGCGTGCTTATTTTGGAACGGGGAGATTTTCTTCCCAAAGAAGCTCAAAATAGAGATGCTGAAGCGGTTTTTGTTCAAAACCGTTATCGCACAAAAGAAGAATGGCAACATGATAATGGAAAGCGTTTTAGGCCAGGTCATTATCACTTTGTAGGTGGGCATACGAAATTTTACGGAACGGCTATGTTCCGGTTTCGGGAAAGTGATTTTGAAGAAGCACGTTTTGAAGATGGTATTTCACCAGCATGGCCTATTTCATACCGTGATTTAGAGCCTTATTACGCTCAGGCAGAAGAGCTTTTTGGTGTACGTGGGCAGGCTGGAATAGATCCGACCGAACCCCCTCGTTCTGGTCCTTATCCACACCCTGCTATCCCTCATGAGCCAGTGATTGCACGAATGGCGGCAGGACTTGCGAAACAGGGTTTAAAGCCGTTTCATATGCCATCTGCTGTAGATTTTGGTGATGGCGGTAAATGTGAACGCTGCGGAACCTGTGATGCTTTTCCATGTTTTATAGGTGCCAAGGGTGATGCTGAAACAAGTTTGTTAAACCCTATTCTGAACCTGCCTAATGTGGCTTTGCAGACTAATACAAAGGTTTTACGCCTTATTACGGATAAAGAAGGCAAAAAGATCACCTCCATCGAAGTTGATCATAATGGCAAGCGTGAATTTATTGAGGCCCCACTTTTTGTATTAAGTGCGGGTGCCATTAATTCTGCTTTGATCTTACTGAGATCCCGGTCTGAGCAAAATCCAAACGGGGTCGCTAATCGTTCGGGGGTAGTGGGGCGTTATTTGATGAACCACCATCTTACTGGCCTCATAGGGGTACTGCCTTTTTCATTAAATGAAACGCATTTTCCTAAAACAATATCAGTAAATGATTATTATTATGGCCTTCCTGGAGACCCAACTGCACGTGGCAATGTGCAAATGTTGGGTAAAATTCAGGGCGCTATGATCCGGTCCATTCACAAGCGTTTCCCTGTGCCTATAGCCAATATGATAGGTAAACATACCGTAGACTGGCTCATTATGTCAGAAGATTTACCAAATGCTGAGAGTCAGGTCCGTTTTTCAAAGGAAGGGGAAATAGAGATTGCTTACCATCCGGGAGGGTGGTCAGGTCATGACCGGTTTGTAAAAGCCATGCGTCAAAAGATACGCAAACTCGGCTTTCCTATGGTTATGCGTCACAGTTTTGGAATTGAAGCGCCATCTCATCAATGTGGGACAGTGCGTATGGGCAATGATCCCGAAAGTTCAGCCTTGAATTCTTTTTGTCAGGCTCATGACCATCCTAATCTTTATGTGGTGGATGGTGGATTTTTTCCTTCCTCAGCAGGGTTAAATCCAGCCTTAACGATTGCTGCTCAGGCATTACGTGTGGGGGCACATCTTAAAGAAAAATGGCAGCAGGGGCTTCTGGATGCCCAGCTCTAACTGAATCTAGCAACCTAATTATCAAAAAGGAAAATATTATGGCTCATGATTTTTTACCGTCCCTAACAGGGTCTTTTGCCCAACCTGCTTCTGAAAATCCAACAGTGATGATGGTTGAAGCTGCCTATCGCCACCATAATTTGCATTGGCGCTATATTAATTGTGAGGTTAGCCCCGATAATTTAGCCAGCGCAGTCAAAGGTGCGTTGGCTATGGGATGGAAGGGATTTAACTGCTCTATTCCTCATAAAGTGAAAGTCATTGAATTTTTAGATGCTTTAGGTGAATCCGCCCAGATTATTGGTGCTGTCAATACAGTCGTAAACCGCGATGGGCGCTTAATTGGCGAAAATACGGATGGTAAGGGTTTTGTTCAGGCTCTTCGGAAAGTGGTTGATCCCAAAGGTAAGAATGTCGTGCTCTTGGGAGCAGGTGGCGCGGCACGTGCCGTTGCTGTTGAAATGGCGCTCGCTGGAGTAGAAAAAATAACAATCGTTAACCGCAATGTGCAGCGTGGTGAGGAATTAACTCAACTTGTTGCAGATAAAACTCCAGCAAAAGCAGATTTTATTGCTTGGGATAGTGTCCTGAAAGTTCCAGAAGAAACAGATATTCTTATTAATGCGACCTCTATAGGGCTTTATCCTAATGTAGATGCTATCCCTAATGTTGAAATGTCCACGCTTGAACCATCATTGATTGTTGCTGATGGCATCCCAAACCCTCCACAGACACGGTTCTTAAAAGAGGCCCGAGCAAAGGGATGCATAACTGTGGATGGTTTGGGCATGTTAGTGCAGCAAGGTGTACTGGCTATCCATTATTGGACAGGGGTTGATGTTGATCCCAATGTCATGCGGCAGGCTCTTCTTGATTTGGGATTATAACTTTTTTTCGATTCGTTTTTGCTTAAAAACCGGGTGTTCGGAGTCGTTATGACTCCGAATGGTTTTTCAAAAAATCAAGAACCAGGCTGTTAAATTCATCTGGTTTTTCAACATGAAGCCAGTGATTAGTGCCAGGTAGAGTTACAATATCAGCCTTGGGGAAAAGTTTGTGGATAAGTGGATGATGTTTCGGCTGAATGTAGGGGGATAACTCTCCGCGTAAAAATAACGTTGGGCCATTCCATTGGTGAGCAAAAAAAGAATCAGGCCAGTTTTCAATAATATTGAGGCTCTGGGTGATTTCTTTTAAGCCAATCGTCCAGTAAGCGGGATCTCCAGGATTGATATTTTGGCCAACCAGGTCAGCCATATCCTCTTTTCCCAAAACAGATACCAAAAACTGACGAATTTCTGTTCTGGTTTTAAGAGACGGTAATAAAAGAGAGCTTATAGTTTGTATGATTTCCTTACTGCCATGTAAGGCCTGGGCAGGAGATATATCTGCCACACAGAGTTTGTTCACACGCTCTGGCGCTGTGAGCGCTACGGCCATTGCGACCTTTCCCCCATTGAATGCCCTATCAATGATGCCTTTGAAATATTTAACTGGTCCATTGTTTCAAGTACATCTTTGGCCATCACATGGTAATCCAAGAGGCCATGGGGGCTGTCACCATGAGAGCGCAGATCAAAGGCGATCGTGTTGAAAAAAGGACTTAATGCGCGTTGTAACATTCCTAAATTGCGAGCACGCCCCAAAAGACCATGGAGCAAAATAACGGTCTTTTTTTGCTTGTCTTCTGGGTCAGCTTGCTTATGTATGGAAAGCCGCATTCGCCTAGTCCTTTAGTATCGTTAATGGTTGATAAATGATCAAAGAAGAATTAATCTTCGTTAAGGTTAACCTTTTATTCATAAAATCATTGCAGTTTTCACCGAATTTAATTTATAGGGACTACCGCTCAATATGAAAATTCATTATTTAGTGACTAGTTTTGATGGCGGTGGTGCGGAATTTGCCATGATTCCGATCCTGCGATTATTTAGACAGGCAGGTCACGAAATAGAGATAACAGCCTGTCAGGCTGGGGACATGTTAGCGGCACTGCGTTTGAAAGAAGCAGGTTTTTCCTACAATATCCTCTTTGAAAAACGTAAGTCAAAAGTCAGAACGATTTTGAAACTTATCAGTTTTTTAAGAAAATCAGGTAAGCCAGATATTATTGTTGTCTCTTTGACGAGAGCAACAATCGTTGGTCAAATTGCTGGTGCAATATTAAGATTACCTGTTATCAGCTGGAAGCATAGTGCCAGTCTGAAATTCTGTACTTTTTGGGGGCGCCATTTAAGTAAAGTCTGGCTGGCGGATTCTTATGCTGTCGGTAATTTTGTAAAAAATGTAATGAAGATTAGCCCTTCCAAAATTATGGTCTGGCCTCTTTTTTACAGCGAAGACAGAGAGATCATCCGTGCTCCATGGACAAAAAATCGTCCTTTAAAGATTGGTAGCGTAGGGCGGTTGGATAAAGTCAAAAATTATCCTCTATTTTTAGAGGGGTTGGCTCTTTTTATGAGAAAATACCCTGAATATGCTGATCAAATTACATTCTCCATTTTAGGAGAAGGGAGCGACCGCTCAAGAATAGAAGAGACTATTCAGCGCTTGGGACTTACTGATCACGTCCAGCTTTTAGGTTATTTTCCAGAGGTTTATTCTTATTTGGATACAATTGACCTCTACACTCAGCCCTCAATATATGAGGGAATGTGTTTAGCTGCGCATGAAGCTATTGCAACAGGGCTGCCTTTAATGGCCCGGCCCGTTGGAGAAATGAAAATAAGCCTTCAGAATGATGTTGGTTTTTCTCTTGGGGAAGATTTACCTCAGTCCGTATGTGAGACGTTAAAACGCATTTTTGATGATCCGTCTCTCATAGAGGAAAAAGGAAAAAAAGCCCTGGCTTATGCGAAAACCACATATAGCAAAAAAGCCTTTGATGATGCCGGCCATGCTGTTTTAGCGCGTATGCAAACTTTAATAAAATCCTGACTATTTCGAGTATCGGTAGCGCAAGTCAATAAGTGCACGGTGCAAGACGTTTTTTGCATAATATTTAGCATCCAGAAATGTGACATTGCCTGCTGCAGATAATGTGTGAATGCCGTTAGTAAAACGCTTAAAATGAGGTGGTGCTGTTATCTTGGTGTGGTTTTCAAACTTACTGTGAATTGTAAGTGGCAGAGATGTGCTAATGAACTGAATGTTACCGCCATAAGTGTTAAGGCAATTTTGAGTTGGCAAAAAAACTTTACCATCAAGGCATAATGGAGTGCCGCCCATACGGCTATTTCCCTTTCCTTTATTAAAAGGATAAGGGGCCAGCTCTTGCCATTGTCCTAAAAGATGATCTGCATAGGCAATGCGCAACTCACCAGTGCGGGCAAAAGAGGGGGATGGGGGAGCGTAAAAGAGCCACCATCTATCATCATAATATAGGGGCGTTGCATCAATTGCAGCGCAGGGAAAAGAAAATTCTGGCACTTTTTCCCATTCCCACGGAAAATTCTTGGCACGATAAAGGGTGAGTTTTCCTGATTTATATCCTTCGGGGAGCATGTAAATTTCCCCATTGTCTTCTATGATATAAGGGTAAGAAAGATGCCAGGGTTCTGAAAGAACCGTGCGTTGTTCGAGGACACGAAAATTTTTATCAAGACTAAAAGCTTTTATCTCACCCTTACGGGTGCGGTAATCATAATATTCAGCAAAGCAATAAAGTATATCTTCATGCCAAAATCCAAAAGGGTCAGCCAAAAAACGAAATGACCCGGCCTCTGGCAACCAATGAACGTGAAAAGATGAAAGTGACCCTTCTTTAAGGATGTCTGAGAGAGGAGCGTCTATAACGCCTATTTTCCAGATATCTGATTGGAATATACTCATGATAACTTATAACAAACCCTATAAAGCTATTTTAATAAATGGCGACGATAATAGGATCTTTTACTGATTTAAAGCCCAGATTTTGTTTTCTATTGTCACACTAAACGCTATCTTCATGCGTGATTAGAGACAAACGTTAAATGCGGGGGCAAGACGTTATGAACTTATTAACAGGCTGGTCACGCCGTAAGTCATATGCTCCGCTAGCTTTGCGTTTAGTGGTGAGACGAAGTGAGATAGGGCTTACCTTGCTAGCAGCTCTCATTGGGGCTTTAGGAGGGGTTGGCGTTGTCATTATAACGCGCCTGACTTTATTGGCTCATAGTGTCTTTTATAACCTTGATAATGGTGGTCGTTTGTCAGGGTTAAAGTCTCTTCCATTATGGCGCTGCCTTGTCGTTTTAGGTCTGGGTGGCTTGGTCATTGGTGTTTTCGGACTCTGGATTACCCAGGTCATGAAAAGAAATGCTGTTGATCCGATTGAGGCCAATGCTCTTCATGGTGGCAAAATGTCAGTGCGTGACAGTCTGATAGTTGTCATTCAGACCCTTATCTCAAACGGTGTAGGCGCTTCTATTGGATTAGAGGCAGGATTTACACAAATAGCCTCAGCCATTGGGTCACGCATAGGGCAGGCATTTCGTGTCAGGCGCCAAGATTTGCGCATGCTGGTAGGGGCAGGGGCCGCAGGAGCGATAGGGTCAGCATTCGATGCGCCCATTGCAGGGGCTTTTTATGCTTTCGAGCTTGTCATAGGGACTTATTCTATTTCTTCTCTTTGCCCTATAGCCGTGGCCTCTATTACGGGGCTTGGTGTAACCAGGCTTTTTGGGGGATTGCATAATGAGGTAAAAATTCCCCTCTTATCCTCCATGAAATGGCATGATAGCCTGGGGGTTGCTTGCTTAAGCATTATATGCGCTCTGATGGCTATCGTCATTATGTATGGCGTTACGCAAAGTGAAGGGCTTTTTAGGCGCATACCAGGGCCTGCTTGGTCAAAACCGTTATGGGGGGACTGATTGTAGGGCTAATAGCAGCCGGAAGTCCTTCAGTATTATCCTCGGGTCATGAGGCTATGCGCCTGGTGCTGGAAGGGCGATATCTTACCTCATTGTCATTATTATTGCTTATTGCGAAGGCAGTATCATCAAGTATCTCGATTGGCTCAGGCTTTCGGGGTGGGCTATTTTTTGCCTCACTTTACCTTGGCTCTTTGGCTGGTGTTGGGTTCGGTGCGATCCTGGCGCCTTATGATTTGGCACCAGTAAATGAAACGATGTGTGCTCTTATTGGCATGAGTGCTATGGCCGTGGCCGTTATTGGTGCTCCCATGACAATTATCTGTATGATCTTAGAGATGACGGGGCAGGTTTCAATCGGGGGAGCTGTTATTTTAGCGGCTGTCTTGTCCCTGCTCACGACAAGGCGCCTTTTTGGCTATAATTTTGCGACTTGGCGTTTTCACCTTCGGGGTGAGTCAATAAGATCACCTATTGATATTGGGTGCATACGGTCTTTGACTGTGCAGAGCCTAATGCGTGATCATATAAGAAGTTTACACCCTTCAGTAACAGTTTTGCAGGCTCAGGCGCTTTATCCTCTGGGGAGTGGGCATCGTATCATTCTAATTGATGAAGAAGGCCGTTATGGAGGGATGGTTTCGATTGTAGATTTACATTCCTGTCATGATGAAGAAAAAATGATTGGGGCATTAGCTGCATGGAAGAATGCAATGCTCACACCGCAAATGAATATTAAAGAAGCAGCAAAATTATTTATGAAGTTCGAAGCGGATGCCCTTGTTGTTGTGGAAGACTATATATCTTGCATAGCTGTGGGACAGCTTACTGAGTCATATACTTTAAGGCGGTACGCAGCAGAACTGGATCGATCACGTCGTGAGTTGGCAGGGGAAGACCGCCTTTCAGTTTAATTTTTGCTTAAAAAGACTTGTGAATAAATCCTGGGGGTGGCTAGTCTGTATTCTGGAAAAGACGGAACAGAGGATAAGAAAATGTCATCCAGCGCTGAGGGACGTATTGCCGAACTTGGTATAAGCTTGCCACAGGCTGCTGCACCCGTAGCCAATTATGTGCCAGTAGTACAGACAGGTAACTTATTAGTGGTCTCAGGGCAGCTTCCTTTTGAAAAAGGTGAGCTATTGGCTAAAGGTAAATTAGGTGAAAACGTGTCTGAAGAAGAAGGCATTGCGTGCGCAAGGGCCTGCTTTCTTAATATCGTAGCGCAGATCAAGGCTGCTCTTAATGGTGATCTCTCGCGTGTAAAGCGTATTGTGCGTTTAGGTGGATTTATTGCTTGTAGTGCAGATTTTGTAAATCATGCTCATATTATGAATGGCGCCTCTAATATGGCGGTGGATATTTTTGGAGAGGCCGGAAAACATGCCCGGGCTGCTGTCGGGGTGCCGAGTTTACCATTAAATGCACCTGTAGAGGTTGAAGCCATTTTCGAAGTCTCTTAATGCTGTGTCCTATTCACAGAGCAAAGGACAGTTTATAATCATGACCGATACACTTCCTGATCGTTTATCGATCTATCCAGATAGCCCTTATTTTAATGAGGAAATACTTAATCGCGGGATTGGTGTAAAATTCAAAGGTTCCGAGAAGACGAATGTCGAGGAATATTGTATTAGTGAGAACTGGATTCGCGTTGCAGTAGGTCGTACACTAGACCGTCACGGCCGCCCTATGACTCTAAAGCTGACCGGGTCAGTAGAAGTATGGTTTAAAGACAACGAAACTAGTGAAGATACAACAGCATAATTTTAGCTGAAGGCAGAAGGAAGACATGATATGACAGATACACAGTATGCAGAACGTTATTCTGTAGTCATTGTCGGCGGCGGAGCAGGTGGATTAAGCGTTGCAGCACGTTTGAGGCGGGCTAAACCTGAATTGACAATCGCTGTTATCGACCCTTCTGCCACTCATGCTTACCAGCCAGGCTGGACTTTGGTTGGTGCAGGTGTCATGCCCCTGGCATCTACACTTAAACAGCAAGGTGGCCTTATCCCACACGGCGTAACGTGGATTCGCGAACGCGTTCGTTCCATTCACCCTGAAGACATGACAGTTGCCCTAGATAATGGCGCTGTCATAGAATATCGTCGTTTGGTGGTGTGCCCAGGGATTCAGCTAAACTGGGATGCTATTGACGGGCTAAAAGAGACTTTAGGACGCAACGGCGTTACATCAAATTATGATCGTGATGGTGCAGCCTATACATGGGAGTGCGTCCGCAATCTCAATGGGGGCACGGCTATTTTTACCCAACCGCCCATGCCCATAAAATGTGCAGGCGCGCCTCAAAAAGCGGTTTATCTTTCATGCGATTATTGGCGGCGTGAAGGTGTTTTGCATCGTATTAAAGCCCAGTTCTGCCTGGCAGGAGATAAATTATTTGGCATTAATTACTATGTGCCATCATTGCAGAAAGTTGTAGATTATTACGGCATTGAGCTTCGCTTTAAAGAAAATCTCATTGCGATTGATGGTGAGAAAAAAGAAGCCACATTCCAAATTATTGGTACAGACCAAGTGATTGTCCGGCCTTTTGATATGATCCATGTCGTGCCGCCACAATCAGCCCCTGATTTTGTGCGTCAAAGCGTGCTGGCAAATGAAGCTGGCTGGTTAGATGTTGACTCAGCAACTTTACGTCATAATAAATTTGAGACAGTTTTTGGGCTGGGTGATGTGCTCGGCACAAGCAATGCGAAAACAGCCGCGGCGGTTCGTGAACAGGCTCCAGTCCTTGTCAAAAATCTTATAAGCTCTCTTGCAGGCGAACCATTAGAAGCAAGTTATGATGGCTATGGTGCGTGCCCCTTGACTGTTTCATATGGCAAAGTTGTATTAGCTGAGTTCCTTTACGGCGGAAAGGTTGTATCAAGCCTTCGTTATGATCAGCGCAAACCCAGTCGTATTGCCTGGAACTTTAAAGCAAAAATTTTCCCCAAACTTTACTGGTATGGCATGTTGCGTGGGATTGACCCTAAAGTAAGCCGTAAGCAAGTTAATACTGAGTCTTAAGGCCTTATTTTTAAATATGGTTTAACGTGGCTCCTCTTAACAGAGGAGCTTTTTTGTATGAAATGGGCTGTTATTTCTTATGGCTGAACGCATGCGCGATAATGATCGGCAAGACCCGTCTCTCGTTGCAATACCGGGGCAGAAGGCTTCTGTATTAAAGAGATTCCTGGCCTTTGTTGGGCCGGGTTATATGGTTGCTGTTGGCTATATGGATCCTGGAAATTGGGCGACCGACCTGCAGGGGGGCGCTCAATTTGGCTATGTTCTACTTTTCGTTATTTTATTATCTAATCTCATGGCGGTTTTATTACAGGTTTTAGCCGCGCGTTTAGGAATTGCGACGGGATATGATCTTGCACAGGCCTGCCGGGCCTGGTTACCACGATGGGTCAATATTCCTTTATGGTTAGCCTGCGAGCTTGCCATTATTGCTTGTGATTTGGCTGAAGTTATTGGTACGGCTGTAGCTCTAAATTTGCTTTTTGGTTTTTCCCTTCTGGTAGGGACGTGCATTTCAGTCATTGATGCTTTTTTGGTTTTATTACTAATGCGCTTTGGTTTTCGTGCGTTAGAGGCATTTGTTATTGTATTGCTGGCTATTATTGGTGTCTGTTTTGGTATTCAGCTCATTGCCTCTTCTCCCTCTATTGGTGCGGTTTTCAAAGGCTTTCTTCCTTCATCGCAAATCGTGATGAACCCAGAGATGCTCTATATTGCCATAGGGATCGTGGGGGCGACGGTCATGCCCCATAATCTTTATCTACATTCTTCCTTAGTACAGAGCCGCGCTTATAAACGTAATATAAAAGGCCGCCTGGAAGCCATAAAATGGGCCAGTTGGGATAGTACAATTGCCCTGACTTTTGCATTGGGCATTAATGCAGCCATATTAATCGTTTCTGCGGCTGCCTTTCATGGCACCGAGCATCAAGATGTCGCAGAGATTAGCGACGCATGGCGCTTATTGTCACCTGTTTTAGGGTTTGGGCTTGCATCAACTCTTTTTGCCATTGCGCTTTTGGCAGCAGGGACAAACTCTACTGTTACAGGAACATTAGCGGGCCAAATTATAATGGAAGGGTTTTTGCATTTACGGTTCCCTTACTGGGTGCGTAGAATCATAACGCGCGGCTTAGCTATTATTCCTGTTATCTTTTTCATTATGTATTACGGGCAGGGAAAAATAGGGTCGCTTTTGGTCTTTAGTCAGATTATTTTATCTATGCAGCTGCCTTTTGCCGTTATTCCACTGGTCATTTTTGTTTCAAGTAAAAAGAAAATGAAAAACTTTGTCCTGTCGCCTTTTTGGGTCGGGGTTTCTTGGTTAGTGGCCTGCTTGATTGTCGTTCTAAATGCCAAGCTTTTCATCGATATGGTGGTGTAAAAAGACATATGGCAGGCAGATTTCCTGCCTGCCATATTCTTTTAAGAAAATGCTCACCAATGGCAGCAAGCATAATGACCCTATTTTTCGTCTATTTTGCGTTTTGGCAAAAGGGCAGGAATAAAAAACAGGGTGCATAATAGGGTGCAACCTAAAGATAGCAATAACAGCCTTCCCATACTTGCCGTTCCTGGGTGAGCAGATGCCGCTAGAGAGCCAAAAGCTGAGGCTGTTGTCAGGGCTGAGAAAATGACAGCTCGTGCTGTAGGTGAGGTAAGAGGGTATTTTAACCCGGCACGCCAATTCATGACGAAATAGATGTTAAATGATACGCCAACCCCGAGTAACAGGGGAAGCGCGATAATATTGGCGTAGTTAAGGGGTTCTGGCACTAATATGACGAGAATGACCGTTAATAAAGAGGATAAAATCAGCGGTAGAACCACTAAAAAACTATCCATAACCTGCCGGAGTGCAACCAGAAGGATAATAGCAATTGCAACGATGGCACAAAGGGCAGCCTGAATAAAAGCATGGGTAATCGTTTTGGCACTTTCTGTAATTTCTAGAGCAGGGCCAGCGATATCAGGGTTGATCGTTACAAGCTCACTTACAAATTTATGTAATATGGCAGGATCAGACATTTGCCCCTTAGGGTGAACGACCAGACGATAGCGCCCGTCAGGAGAGACATATTCCTGTTTAATATCTTCAGGGATATTTTCAAACGTCACCGGAGTTGGACGCAGAACTTCCTTAAGCTGGTTTAATTGAAGCGGCAGAAACTGCGTGAGCGCCTCATTAGCGGCCAGAATTGTACTATCAGGGGCTTTGCTTAAACGCTGAAGGGCTTCCTTTAGCCTTTTCATCGCAGGGGTGAGCTTTTGAGGATCGACTTCATTAAAGCCTTGTACAGTCTCCAAAGCTGCCTTGCGAAGGGCCTGCGCATCAGGAGTTGGGGCGGACACATTAAGATTTAGACTTGGCAGTAAAAGATCTGCGGCATCCTCAATCATGGCAAGTTTTTCTTGCTGGTCATCAGGAACAAGAGCACCGAGCCATAACACATCATGCACGCTTGGTAGCTTTGATAAAGCGTCAGCTTGTTGGGTTGCGATATCTTTATTTTTGACAACCAGCTGAGCATTGTAAAATGTCGTTAAAGGATTGGCCTCTAAGAGCTTTAAGGCGCGCATACCCTCTGTATTTGGGTTTTTAGTATGAAGAGGGTCGGAATCAAAATGTAATTGCGTTGTAAATCCAAGCCCGATGGCCCCAGCTATGCCAAAAAGACCAATGACGATAAAGCGATGCTTACGCAAACCCTGATCGATTGGTTTAAGGAAATTAAAGCCACGATTTTGCGCTGAGGAATGTGCACGGAATACAACTAAAAGTGAAGGTAAGAGCGTTAATGTGCAGAAAAACGCGATTAACATTCCGACACCGGCAATAAGCCCCAGTTGGGCGACGCCGACGAAATGAGTAGGCGTAAAGGCCATAAAGCCGGCAGCAGTTGCTAACGCAGCAACAAAGATTTGTGGCCCGCTTTCTGCACCTGTGCGTGTTATAGCCTCTGTGCGGGAAAGAGTTTCGCCATTTTCGCCATGCTGACAGCGAAAACGCACGCCATATTGAATGCCAAAATCAACCGCAATGCCGACAAATAAAATAGCAAATGCAACGGAAATCAGATTAAGCGTACCAACACTCAGTGCTGCAAAGCCTGTTGTTAAAATCAGGCCAAAAATAAGAGTGATGAGAATAGGCACAATGACACGGATCGATCTCACTGCAAGAATGAGCCATAAAGTCACAAGGGCTAATGAGAGGATAAGGCCAAAGACCATACCCTGAGCAACAGTTGAGAATTCTTCGTCATTAAGTTTAGCTTCGCCTGTAATCAGAGCTGAAGCGCGGCCACTATGAATGGTTGGAAGATTATTGAGCGCATTGCGCATTGCCGTGGTGGCCGCTTCAGAAGGCTCAAAAGATGCAAAATCACGCTTGGGGTGTGTGAGGACAAAATAATAATCCCCCCCATAGCTGTTAAGTCGCCTGCTAATAAGTTTTGCCATGATAGAGGCTCAGCATGGCCGCGAGAGGCTTTATCGAGTGTGTTGGCAAAGCTATCGAGTGTCTTGCCAAAAGTTTCAGGGATTTTTTGATCAGATTTGAGACTTAAACTGAGCAGGTTAAAGCTTTTGAATAAACCAACAAGTGAAGGGTCAGCCGCCAACATTCCTAAAAAGGGCTGGGCTGATATTGTAGAGTCTAATAACCTGTCTAACTGTGGTTTTTCTAAAAATAATAAAGCATGCTGAGTGTAAAAGGGGTTGGCCGCTGGTTCGCTGACACTTGTAAAATGTTCTTTGTCTTTTTGTAGCTCTTCAGTGAGGGCATGAGCCGTTGCCTGCCCCTCTTCAGGTGTTGCTGCTTTTATAATGGCAACGAGTGTATCTTTCTCACCTGGGAAAAGGCGTTCAATCTCATGATTGTGGTGCTTCCAGGGAAGGCTATCTGAAAAAAGCTTATCAGTTTCGGTGGTGATGCCAAGGCGGTTATAGCTCAACCATCCTGCGCCGACAGAAAGAAGGATGAACAAGGACACGACCAAATAAGCATGGCATGCACAAAAATGATTTAAACCACGAGTCAGTCTGGAGAGCATATCAATCCCTTAAGTCAGCATGAAGCTTTTGTTCTTCTTAAAAGCCATTGGAGCTGTGTGCAATTATTTAGATGCTGGCAAGAACTTACTTCTTTAAGTAAGAGAGTTTCATGACGTGGACAATAGACGGCCTAGCCGAGCATGAATCGGTTATAAAACATAGTGTTTTTCGTACGCGTGCAGTGAGTGTGGATGATGAAAAATCAGCCCTTACTTTTTTGGATGAGGTAGCCGATCCAGATGCTACCCATAATTGCTGGGCTTTTAAAATAGGGGGTCGTTTTCGCGTTAGCGATGATGGCGAGCCCTCAGGTACAGCCGGGCGCCCTATTCTTTCAGCTATAGAAGGCCAAGATTTTGACCATGTCATGGTGGTCGTAACGCGCTGGTTTGGAGGGATAAAACTTGGTGCCGGAGGCTTGGTTCGCGCTTATGGTGGGGCTGCTGCTGCCTGTTTGCGCGAGGCTGAGAAAATTGAGCGTATCGAACGAATTATGCTCAGTTTTCATTGCCCTTTTTCTATTTATGCAGAGATAGAAGCCAAATTACCACAGTGGCAGGTCGAAATCAGATCTTGCACTTTTGATGCAGAAGGGGCTGCTTTGTTACTGGCTTTGCCCCTTATTTATAAAGATGACATTGCAAATTGGTTGCGTGATATGACACGAGGCCAAAAACCACTGACATTTTTAGAAGAAGAAAATTTTTAGGTCTCTTTTTGAGTAGAGGTCGGAGCGCCGGGAGTCGCTGCGGAGAAACGCGCCACCAAATCACTCAAATGCCCAATCTCTTGCAATGAAAGTCCTTTTGGAGGGCGCGGGCGTGCATTCACTGCGCTGACATGGCGGGGAAGATAAGCATGCTGAAAGCCAAGTTTTGCCATTTCTTTAAGCCTGAGTTCAGTTTGACTGACCTGGCGAAGTTCACCTGAAAGGCCAATTTCACCAAAATAAGCGGCTTCCGAAGCTGTTGGCTGGCCCGTAGCGGCTGAAATGAGGGCGGCAGCAACGGCGAGGTCAGCTGCTGGTTCGTTAATTTTAATGCCACCTGTAATATTCAGATAAACATCCATATTGTTTAATTTCACGCCGCATCGTGATTCTAACACGGCTAAAATCATACTCAGGCGCGCATTATCCCAGCCAATAACGGACCTTCTAGCAGCACCATCGCCTGCCTTTGTGGAAAGAAGCACTTGAATTTCCATTAAAACCGGGCGTGTGCCTTCTAATCCGGCAAAAACGGCTGAACCCGCAATATTGCCACGTCTCTCTGCTAAAAATAGGGCTGAGGGATTAAGTACTTCTTTGAGGCCAGAATCCGTCATGGCAAACACACCTATTTCATCGGTAGCGCCAAAACGGTTTTTTGCAGCACGTAAAATACGAAACTGGTGGCCGCGATCTCCTTCAAAATAAAGAACGGCATCAACCATATGCTCTAAAACGCGTGGTCCGGCCAGAGCACCTTCTTTTGTAACATGACCAATGAGAACAAGTGAGAAGCCAAGCGTTTTGGCCAAACGAATAAGCTCAAAAGCACAGGCCCTTACCTGTGAGACAGAACCCGGCGCACTTTCAATATTTTCGAGCCACATAGTTTGGATAGAATCAATCACAACAACTTTGTGAATGCGCTTTTCTTCGAGTGTTGCAGCGATATCAGCAACATTGATGGAGGCAGCCAGGTCTAACGTATTTAGTTCGTTGGGTTTTGTATCAAGCCCTAAACGTTGGGCACGTAAACGAATTTGATCAATGGCTTCTTCGCCTGAAACATATAGAACCTCATGTTGAGATTTTGCCAGTGCACAGGTAGCCTGAAGCATAAGGGTTGACTTGCCAATGCCGGGGTCTCCTCCAACCAGAACAACAGAACCAGGGACAAAACCACCGCCAAGGACACGGTTAAATTCTGAAATGCCACTATTAATGCGTTCTGGTGGCGTGGTTTTGCCATCCAGGCGGACTGTTGTCAGACCATTAGCCTTTGTTGGTGCTGTACGGCGGGGACTGGCTTCTATTTTTTCTTCTTCAAGCGTATTCCACTCGCCACAACTTTCACATTTGCCTTGCCATTTTGAATAAGTGGCATGGCAGTTTTGGCAGATAAAGCGTGTGACGGGTTTTTTGGCCATGATATTTTCTTAAAGTGTAGGATGAGTCTCTACGTTTATAGGACCTTCTTTACGCCCATGTGTGAACTGGTCGACAATATCATTATTTGAGTGCAGCAAATCTTGTGCAAGCCCTTGCCAGATCAGTTTGCCCTTATAGAGCATAGCTGCCTGGTTACCGATACGCTGAGCAGAAGCCATATCATGAGTGATGGCAATAGCAGTTGAGCCGAGTTTTTTGACACAATCGACAATAAGCCCATCAATAATGGCGCCCATAATCGGATCTAAGCCCGTTGTAGGCTCATCAAAAAATAAAATATCTGGTTGTCCAGCTATAGCGCGTGCAAGTCCCACGCGTTTTTGCATACCGCCAGATAATTCTGAAGGGCTCAAGGCAGCTACACTCTCATCAAGACCGACCTGAGAGAGAAGCCTCAGGGCCTCTTGCTTGAGTTTGTGCCTATCACGTCGGGGATGGAGTGAAGATTTTGCTTTTAGACCAAATAAGATATTGTCAAAGACTGTCATACTGTCAAATAGAGCTGCATTTTGGAATAACATCCCAATTTTGCGTCTCAATTCTTCTTGTCTCATTGGTGATGCACGAAGAATATCTTCTCCATCAATTTCTATGGTACCTTCGTCAGGGAGAATGATCCCTAAAATACAGCGCAATAAGACAGATTTACCGCTTCCTGAGCCACCAATAATGACCATTGATGTGCCGGCTTGCACATCTAAATCGATCCCATCAAGTACCACTTTAGGACCAAAAGATTTTTTAAGGCCACGAATGCGGATACGTGGAGTGGTCATTGTAAAATACCTAATAGTGGAAAGGATTAAATTGTGAAAAAGAGATCGGTGAGGATATAATCAAAGAGTAAAAGTAAAATAGACGTGCTGACAACTGTTGCCGTTGCTGCGGAGCCAACACCCTCTGCTCCACCACGACTTTTGTAACCATGGTAACAGCCAAGTAAAGCAATAAGAAACCCAAAGGTGGCAGCTTTAACCAACCCTATGAACACATCAGAAGATTTAATGGCTGTCATGGTGGCATTTATATAAGTTTCTGGTTCCAGGCCAAGCTTAACGACAGAAACAGTAAATCCACCAAATATTCCCAAAATATCTGCAATGAGCACCAGAACTGGCAAAGCAAGGGTTGCTGCTAAAAGCCGTGGTGTAACGAGATATTTTATGGGGTTAGTGGAAAGAGTTGAGAGAGCATCAATTTGATTTGTGACACGCATAGTACCAATTTGTGCTGAGAGAGCAGCACCTACCCGGCCAGCCACCATTAACCCCGCTAATACTGGCCCTAATTCACGTGTAATAGAGAGCACAACAATACTCGCAATGGCATTTTGAGCGTGATATTGCCGAAATCCGGTATATGATTGCAGCGCGATAACAGCACCCGCAAAAATTGCTGTCAGTGCAACAACGGGCAAAGATAAAAAGCCAATTTCCACTAAGGTGCGTGCAAAAGTCCCAAAATAAAAAGGCGGTCTTATCAACCCCATGAGAGCTTTGAGTCCAAAAAGCGCGACGGAACCTGCCTGTTTAATCCCAGAAAGAATAAAACGACCAAGGGCAATAAAAGGTAGGAGGGCAAGAGTCACGCTTTAGTCCCTAGTTATTTAAGAAGTATCATGTGCTTTATAGCTTATGATCTAAATTATACCAAAAATATCCTTCTAAATTATCTCTATGGTAGGGGTTTTAAACTGTCAGTTTTATTGTCTTCGGTAGCGGGCATTACTGAAGTAGTATCAGCTGTTGTTTCTGAAGCTGCTTCTGAAGTGGTAGATTGCTCCTCTTGTGTTTGCTCGGTGTCAGAAGAAGGGGCTACAGATTCGTCTTCACTTTTCTTTTTCTCGGTGGGAATAATTGATATGGATGGCGCCGGTACACTCGTTTCACTGTCCTTGTCGGAAGAAGGAGCGGGGGTAGGTTGTTGTGCTGTACTTGCTGGCTGAGGCGTAACAGGCTGGGCATCTACGGGCTGCGAAGCTGGAATGTTAATTGGCGCAGAATTATTATTTGAAGCTGGAGTTTCTGGCGTTGGCGTTGGTGATTGCGTTTTAGGTTCAGTCTGTGCGGGAGGCTGAGGTCCTGTTTGTTGTTGCGTAGTTACAGGAGCACTTTCCAATGTATGTAATTGTTCGATCGTTCCTGTTCCCGTTGGGAAAAGGGCCCCTCTAATTGGTCCTAACGCGACTTTGCTCGTATTTTGAGCTGTGACAACAGCTTTACCAATAAGGGCAGAAATATGAGATGTTGCTTGATCAGTTAAAGTAAGGGTTGCTGTGTCGATCTGACCAGAACCAACCTGTAAGTTACTGGCTCCACTCAATTTTGCTGAAAGCGCGGTGAGGGCTACCCGACCAATATGAAGCTGAGACCTATCAGAGGCAACGATCTGGGCCGCGCGATTGAGATTTTGAATTGCAATCTGTGTGTCGCCACTTGCAGAGAGATCAAGTGATTGCACAGTTTCAGCCGTAAGGGAGGCGTCATTAAGGCTAGTCTCCAAAGAGGCCAGGCTTCCTTCAATAATAACTCTGGCATCATGGCTATCATGAAGCGTCAAGGTCGTATTTGGAGATAGATGCATATGCAAAGACGAACCCTTATTGCAGCCGCGCAGTGCTAGGGCTACCCGATTCTCTGTTCCATCTTTGCCGCGTACCACTTCTGGAGATGCGCCATTGACTTCGTCAATTGTAACACTGTTTTTCAGTTTGGGTGTTACTGAAAGCAATACCATGGCACAGGGTACACTAAGGTCGAGCTCTTCACCTGGGAGAATTGTATGAACAGGTGTATCTGCTAATGCAGCTTGAGAGCTTCCCAGCAAAAGGAGGGCAGCCCAAAGATTGTGGCGCCGTTTTGCCTGACAACGCTTTAAAGACCCAAAGAAAAGCGACATCAAACGCCCTTTCACATGAAGACTCCTACTATAGAGGGAGTAATAAAAACTAATAAAGCAACTTAGAAGGCTGGAGCTGGTTTTAAAAGGGAATTTTAAAAAACTTCGCTCTAATAATCTGCGGTTTTAATCTGTCCTTTTAGAATAAATAAACTAAATTGAATAGTTATAAATAATAAATTACATTGTAATATGTGAAAATAAGGTCTAGATCTGTACTAAGTACTATGGTGAGAAGGAATCACGAGTATGGCGCTAACAGGTGAAGAGCTTGGAATATTGAGGCAACTCGGTGAAGGTGAAACACCTCAGAAAACAGCGTCTTTGGTCCTCAGTAAAGTAGCGGCACAATTTGCGGGGCGTGTTGCTCTTATTTCTTCTTTTGGAGCTGAATCAGCGGTACTTTTGGCACTTCTTGCGCAAAATGATCCGCAAATACCTGTCTATTTTTTAGATACAAAGCGTCATTTTCCCGAAACATTATTATATCGCGATCAGCTTGTACAATTTTTAGGTCTCAAAAATTTGCGCATTTTATCGCCTTCAGACGAGGCTTTAAAGGATCGTGACCCTCAAGATCAATTAGCCGGTTTTGATCCTGATGCTTGTTGTGCATTACGTAAAGTTGAGCCGCTAGAAGTAGTGCTTCCTGAATTTGATCTCTGGCTTACGGGACGCAAGAGAATGCAGTCTCTTACACGCGCGGCCCTGCCCGTCATCGAACCGCAAAAAGATGGCACGGTAAAAATTAATCCGCTAGCTCAGTGGCAGCAGGCAGATATTACGCATTTTATGCGTGAAAAGGGTCTTCCACAGCATCCTTTAGTCGCAAAAGGTTATCTCTCTATTGGCTGTGTACCGTGCACACGGCCTGTCAAAGAGGGTGAGGACAGTCGTGCCGGCCGTTGGGCGGGTAAGGTTAAAATGGAATGTGGCATTCATCGGCCAGTGCCCAGGCAAGCATAATTAACGCCGCAAAATAGGCTATCTTAGGAGAGGCAATTCGTCATGAGTCTAGTACAACCCCGTATTATGGATGGGCTGGACCAATTAGAGGCCCAGAGTATTTTTATCCTGCGTGAAGCTTATCGTAAATTAAAGCCAATGGCACTTTTATGGTCGTTGGGCAAAGATAGTAACGTTATGGTTTGGCTTGCCCGCAAAGCATTTATGGGGCGTGTACCCTTTCCTGTAATGCATGTTGATACTGGCAAGAAATTTCCCGAAATGTACGAATTTCGGAGTGAATATACTAAAAAATGGAATCTTGAACTGCTTTTAGGTGATTGCCCCCCTGTGGAAGACATGGATCCTTCTCTTCCTCCTGCGGCACGATCTGCAGCACGCAAAACAGCTGGGTTAGCGGCTCTTATCGAAAAGCATCAGCTTCGTGGTGTTGTGGCAGGTATCAGACGTGATGAGCAAGCAACGAGAGCTAAAGAACGTGTCTTTAGCCCTCGCGGTGCGGGTCATCGCTGGGATGTTCGTAATCAGCCGCCAGAATTTTGGGATCAATATGCAACGCCCTATGAAGAAGGAATGCATGTTCGGGTTCATCCGCTCTTATCATGGCGGGAAATTGATATTTGGCGCTATATTGAACGTGAAAATATACCCCTGGTTGATCTTTATTTTTCTAAAAATGGCAGACGTTATCGCTCTTTAGGGGACCAGGATATAACCAGCCCTATAGAAAGCACCGCCTCAACTGTAGCTGAAGTGATTGCAGAGCTTGAAAATAGCCGCACCTCTGAACGGGCAGGGCGCGCTATGGATCATGAATCTGAAGATGCTTTTGAGCGTCTTCGCGTAGCTGGCTATCTTTAAGGACAGGGGGAAAATCATGTCTTCTACATTGTCTCATACCCTTGCTGTCAGTACGCCAATTGTTATTGTTGGTCATGTTGATCATGGGAAATCTACCCTCATTGGGCGTTTACTCTATGATACAGACAGCTTACCCGATGGACGTGTTACGCAAATTATAGAAAGTAGCCGTAAGCGTGGCTTGACCATTGAGTGGAGCTTTTTGCTTGATTCCTTACAAATTGAGCGCGATCAGGGTGTAACCGTAGATTCAACACGTATTCCATTTCGTATAAAGCAGCGTGAATATGTTATTGTTGATGCTCCCGGTCATCGTCAGTTTTTACGTAATATGATTACAGGCGCTGCTGACGCAGAAGCAGCCGTATTAGTCGTTGATGCTATGGAAGGTGTGCGTGAGCAAACACGCCGTCATGCCATGCTATTGCGTCTTATTGGTATTCGTCATGTTATTGTGCTCCTCAATAAAGCCGATAGACTTCATTTTGAAGAAGCACCTCTTAGGCAGGTTGAGGCTGATATTCGTCAGCTTCTAGGCCGGTTAGAATTAAATGTTAAAGATGTAATTCCCGCTTCTGCACGTGATGGCGATAATATTGCGACGCGCTCAGAGCAGGCTGCATGGTATAACGGCCCTACTTTATTAGAAGTATTGGAAGATGTACCCCCTCCAGCGCCACGTTTAGCCTTGCCTTTCCGCATGCCTGTACAGGACGTGTATCGTTTTGATGATAAACGATATGTTGCAGGTCGCATCGAGCGGGGTACTGTCCGTGAGGGAGACCGCCTTGTTATTGGGGCACAAGGGCAGGAAGCATTAGTTGTTGAAGTCGCACGCTGGCATGCTCCCCATTATCCGGTTGCGGGGGCCGGGGAGTCTATTGCTCTGAGATTAGAGCCTGATTTGGTGCCTGATCGCGGGGATTTGCTTTTCCCTGCAGGGGATGAGGCGGCGGCACCCTTGTGCTCAGCCCGTATAAAGACACGGCTCTTTTGGCTACGTAGCGAACCTTTACGGGTAGGGGAGTCTTTTCGCCTGCGCTTATCTACAGCTGAGCATGATGTAACCATAGCCTCTATTGATGCTGTGGTGGATTTAGATGATCTTTCTCTAAATCCAGGTGATGAAGTACCAGCCGATGGTTTTGCAGAAATTACACTGGCCGCGTCACATAATGTGCTTTTTGACCCCTTTGCTCCTGGCATGAGTGATGGGCGTGGTGTTTTAGTCGATAGTCACCAACGTATTGTTGGTGGTGCGCCGCTTATTGGTGTTGCAGATCTTGCAGAAGGGCAGCAGGCCATTCATCCGACCGCAAGCCGTGTGACACAGGAAAAACGTGCCCAAATGCGTGGCCATAAAGCGGGTATTTTCTGGATGACTGGTTTACCAGGGTCGGGGAAAAGCACAATTGCTCGTGCTGCTGAAGAAGAGTTAAATCAGAGAGGTTATTCAGCTATTGTATTAGATGGTGATAGCCTGCGTGTAGGTCTCTGTAGTGACCTTGGTTTTTCGGCTCAGGACAGACGGGAAAATATTCGTCGCACGGCGCATGTAGCAAAAATTCTGGCTGAAGCCGGTCATATTGTTATTGTAGCACTCGTATCTCCAATGCAAGAAGATCGTGCGATGGCGAAAAAGATTATTGGCACAGAGTGGCACGAGGTCTTTATCAATACACCCCAAAATATTTGTGAAAAGCGCGATCCTAAAGGGCTTTATGTAAAAGCGCGTGAAGGCGCTATTGCAGCGTTTACGGGTGTCTCATCACCTTATGAACCGCCTTTAAATGCAGATATCACTCTCTCTACCGAGCAGGCTATAGCCTCTTCAGTAAAAGAGTTAATGACGGCCATTATGCAGCCATTAGGTATCTATTAGAGAAGTAGAGTTATTTAAAAGAGCGTTTTATGACGCTCTTTTAAATGCTTTAATTTTAATACCCACATGGCCATGACATTTTAGTCTCTCTTGCCGATGCGGTGATAGGTAAAACCATAATCAGAGACGTTTTGATCTTTCCATAATCCACGATAATCAAGAATCTTCCGCCCTTTCATGGCTTTTTGAAGTTCCTCGAAAGAGATATGAGAAAATTCTTCCCATTCCGTAAGAATGACCAAAAGATCAGAGTTTTTTGCAGCATCCAGAGCATTATGGGCGAAATAAATTCCTTTGGGCAAAAGAGAACGCGCCTGCGTCATGCCTTGTGGGTCATAAACACGCAAAGTTACACCTGCTTCATTTAGGTAAGGTAAGAGAGTGAGAGCGGGTGCCTGGCGCATATCATCTGTATTGGCTTTAAAAGTTAATCCTAAAATTGCGACGGTTTTTTGCGTTATGTGGTCGCCTAATAAGGTCAAAACTCTCTCAGCCAGGCGGCGTTTACGGGCATCATTGGCGGCAATTGTTGTTTCAACTAATTGACTGGGCGTACCGACTTTGCGCGCCGTTACAGCCAAGGCTTGTGTATCTTTAGGAAAGCATGACCCACCAAAACCTGGTCCAGCCATTAAAAAATCAGGGCTGATACGGGGATCCAAACCCATACCATAACGTACTTCCTCACTATCAGCGCCTGTTGCTTCGCAGATATCAGCAATTTCATTAGCAAATGTGACCTTCATGGCTAAAAAGGCATTAGCTGCATATTTTGTGAGTTCGGCACTTTCTAGCCCCATAAAAACAAGTTTGTTTTGAGGGTGTGTAAGGGGTGATAAAGGGTTGTTAGAAGCTTTTGCGCGTGGAGTCCCTTGTCCGGGCTGTTCCGGTCTAATCCAATGATCACGCGGTCAGGATTCATAAAATCTGCTATGGCCTGTCCTTCTCGTAAAAATTCTGGATTAGAGGCTACGGAAAAGCGCAGTTCGGGTCTTAATGTTCGTAAAATGCTGCTTACTTCACGCCCCGTCCCAATAGGGACGGTCGATTTTGTCACCACCACAAGATCATTCTGGGCCGTCAGGGCAATATCTTTTGCAACATCGTAAACAAAACTTAAATCAGCATGGCCGCTTCCGCGGCGTGCTGGAGTACCAACGGCTATAAAAGCAGCTTTGCTGCCCCGAAGTCCTTCTTCAATAGTGGCGCAGAAAGAAAGGCGTTTTTGTGCTTTTTGTTCAGAAAAGAGTGCTTCTAAACCTGGTTCATAAATGGGAAGTTCACCAATTTCCAGCCGTTTCAAGCGTTCTGGATCTTTTTCAACCAGGGTAATATGCGCACCATAGGCAGCAAGGCAGGCCCCGGAAACGAGCCCGACATAACCCCCGCCAATAATTGTGATGCGCATATTTTTGTTCCGTAATTTTTGTGAATCAATTAATTAAAAGGCATATAACGCAGAGACATAAAGAGCATATCTGCATCTGTGTGCGGTCTTCCTCCAAAGCCAGAAAAAGCCTGAATGTAAGTATGGGCGTATTGAGCTCCAACACGTAATGTCCCGTAATCACCTTTCGCGGCTGTGTACCAAAACCCTGTTGTGGCCTGAGCCACGGTTTGTACATTCGCTGCACCGGCACAGGCTGTTGAAAGTTCAGTTGAACATCCGCTCATATCATAACCACGGTTGCCATAACCAAAATGCTGTCCATTCTGGTCAAAGGCCTTGCGCCGTAATATCTTTTCAGCTCCTGCATAAGCATAGAGCGTGAGGTCATTATAGGGCGTGCCATAGAGCCCAACGAGTATGTTGGCTTCTGGTAAGGCAACAGGTCCACCATTAGGACCATATGTATAATCAGGCATGTTTGATGTGCCGTAGCGCCCTAAACCCTGACCAACAAGCCCGGAAAGTTGGGCATATAATCTTTTGTCAATAAGAGGTAAGACCATACCCCCTCCACCGCCACCAGCTATAACGGTGTGGTTTTGGCCGTCTCCCTCTTTACTGGAACGACTTCTGAAAAAGCGCATTATACCCGTAAGCTCATAATGCCCCCAACCAGGGTCAGCCGCTAATTTGGCAATAAGATCGGGTGCCGGGTCGGTTGTGTAGAAAGTATTGGGGTTATTAACATTTGTTCCGCTAACACTATCAGTGACATGGCCAAATGCGCGGCCTGCCGGAACGGCGCTTGGATTTTCGATTGAAAGGCCAAGGGCATAACGCTCTTCTTGCCCAAAAACCTTTACAACACGTAATTGGGGGTTACGTGTCCAGTTAAAGCCTGGCACATATTGAGCCTCAATGACCAGAGGCATCTGCTCATCTCGTGCAAACATTCCCTTATTAAATAAGGTAATAAGAGACCAGTTTTGCCCCCTAAAAAATAAAGACCATCGTCATGATCTTTCAACTCGCCATAAACGACCCGAGCTCTGGGGACGTAAGAATTTGACTGACGGGAGTTTGAGGCTGATCCAGCGCCCTGAAAATCAGTTTCTACATAGGCATCTGCTTCAAGTTTTTTGGTAATCATGCCTTCTACCAATACAGCAAGACGACTTTGCCTTTCAGATTGGCGGAATTCGCTCATATGGTGGGCGGGCTGATTTTTCCATGGAATAGCGTTGAACCCACTTGCAATATCAGCGCCGGTCTGGCGTGACCGCCATATGGTTGCAGCTTCCAAAAAGCCACCCAGCGTAACTCTGACACCACCAATTTGAATTTGACCACGACGGAGCGGTCCATATAGGTCAGGATGAGCTGGCGGCGTGGCGGTAACAATACCGTTAGGTGTGTGGGCCGTCTGTGAAGGAGAGAGAAAAAAGCTTCCTCCTAAAGCAAAATTACTTTGGTAGGGCCCATTTCTGACAGGGCTTAAGAAAGCGCTTTCTGAAGAGCGATGCAAAAGAGCATCGCGAGACGCATAGGGGTTGGCTTCTATGAGTTCCCGTTGCTGAGCAAGTTGCGCTCTTACACGCTTATTTTCGGCCTCCTGTTTGGTCTTTAACTGATTAAGCTGATTTTGCAGTGCATGGATCTGCTTTTCCATAACTGTGATAGCATCTGCTGTATTAGTGGCGGCTTGCACAGTCGTAAAAAGGGAGATGTTTGCAGTGCCTATAGAAAGGCATGAAAGCAAAATAGTTTTAGGCCTAAGACGGGGCGAAGGTGTCATCATTGGCAACCTGCCGAGTTTGTTAAGGACAGAATTGCCCATAACAATATTTTACGGATGGAAATAGCCCAAAAACTATCTGACTCCTATTTCTGTGTTATGATATCGACATATACGTCACAATGATCATCAGCTTCGGTTGGAGGCTCTATGCGGTTTAATCATGCTTTACTCCTCAAAATAGGGCTTGGCTGTCTTATTGTTTCAGGGTGTGTGAGTTCTTTGGGAGTCAGTTACGCTCAAAGCAAAAATAGTCGTGAAAACAATTTTCACAAGGCTGCCGTAACGGTCACGGGGGCAGGCTCAAGCTTTGCCGCACCTGTTTATGAAAGCTGGGGTGAGGCTGCATTTCCGCATATAAATGTTCATGTTAATTATCAGACAATTGGTTCTAGTGCTGGCCAAGATCAGGTCATGGAAGGAACCATAGATTTTGGTGCCTCTGATAAGCCCATGGACGAGGCGGGGCTTAAAAAGGCAGCGCTCTATCAATTTCCTACCGTCATGAGCGGCGTTGTTGTTATTGTAAATGTCCCTCATATTGTGAAGGGAACATTACAGCTTGATGGCCCAACCCTTGCTGGTATTTATGATGGCACAATCACAAAATGGAATGATGCGTCTATTCTCGCTCTAAACCCGGGTTTGAAGTTACCTGATGATGATATTGTGCCAATTCATCGTGCTGATGGGTCAGGTACGAGCTATGTATTCACATCTTATCTGTCTCAGCTCTCTTCTGAATGGAAAAAGCAGATCGGTGCCGGAACCCTTGTTGAATGGCCTGGTGGGGCTGGTGCGCGCGGTAATGATGGTATTGCAGCCCTCGTCAAACAAACAGAGGGCAGTATAGGTTATGTAGAATTTTCCTATGCCACAGGGAACCATCTTGATGTGGCAAAATTAAAAAACCACGATGGAGTTTTTATCGCACCTACCCTAGAAAGCCTCTCGGCAGCCTCTCAGGCGGCTGACTGGCAAAATTCCCCTAATTTTACGGTCAATTTATTGGATCAGGCCGGGCCTAATGCGTGGCCAATTGTTTCAGCAACCTATGCCCTTATTCCTCAGAAAAACATCAATACGGCCGAAGGAAAAGGCGTGAAATCTTTCTTTCAATGGGGATTAAGCCACGGTGAAGAGCTTAATAGTGCTTTAGGTTATGTTGGCCTTCCGCATGACGTGAAAATGGCAATTCTGGAAAAATGGCCGGGTTAATTTTCCGGCTGCTTTTCTTTCATTTCAGCCTCGGCAAGAAGCTTTTCACGTTTTTGGAGAATATCTTCACGGTCATGTTTCAGACCATGCCAACTCAGAAGAGTATCTATTAAAAAAGCCGTAAGGGCTGCCACGGTGCAGGATAAGGCAGCACCAAATAGAAAGATCAGCCAGGTTGATGTTACGGAGTCTCTAATGGAGCCTAGAAACAACGCTATGGCTGATCCGCACGTAAAGGCCCCACCGCATCCATTAAGAATAATGGCGATATCAAGCACAAATATACGCCGCCGAAGACGGGCCTGATGAACTTTTAAGCGTGCTGGCGTGAAATAAGGGTCTGGTTCCTGACCTTCAGAAGGGGGCGATGCAAGTCTTTTGCTGATATCTTCAAGATGGTCTGAAACGCGTGAAAGGCGGGTATTAAATACATTTATGAGTGTACCAATACCAGAGAGCATAAATACAGGTGTGAGTGCTACCTGAATGAGATGCGCGGCGCTATCAACTGTTTCCGGATCAGAATAGAGGGGGAAATTCATGGGGTGAATCTGTAAGATTTATGGTTTAAATAGTGGCTCACGAAAGAACTTGCTCCAATATTCTATATGGTAGTAAGTATAATCAGAAAATTGGCTATATAAATAGACTAAATTGTTTTTTTATCCTTTATTGTAAATGAAGAAGAACAACCATGGTTTATGATGTCGCGATCATTGGTGCGGGATTGGCCGGGTTAAGCCTAGCTCGTCAAATGTCCCTAGAGCTTGGGGATGTGAGCGTATGTCTTATTCATGATAAATCTTTTCCAAATCCTTTGGCGGTTCACAAAGTTGGAGAATCGGCCGTTGAGATAGGAAGTTACTATTTACGTGAGAGTCTGCACCTTAAAGATTATTTGCAAAATAAACATATCGTTAAAATGGGCTTGCGCATCTTACATACTGATAGTGACGGCGTAAGTTATAAAGAAATGGGAATAGAGGGCACTCCTTACCATGAAGCTTATCAGATGGATCGTGGTCTTTTAGAAAATGATCTTTATGAGCTTGTTAAGAATAAGGTTGTTATTCACGAAAATCATCGTTTTATAAATGTAGAAAAAAAAGACGGCCTCCATCACATCGTAGCACTTGACCAAAATAGTGAGCAAAAGCTTATTAAAGCGCGTTGGATGGTAGATGCTTCTGGGCGCCGGCGTTGTTTGGCCAAAAAATTCAACTTTAAAACAGAATTTCCATTGACCCATTCTGCTGTTTGGTTCCGGGTTGATGGCTTTGTAGATCTTAATAATTTTTATGTTTCAGACTCTTCAGAGAATGTTTTTAAAGGCTTTAATCGTAGTCACAGCACTGTGCATCTAATGGGTCGTGGCTATTGGGTTTGGCTTATTCCTTTAGCTGGCGGAAAAACCAGCATAGGCATTGTTTTTGATGAAAATATTCATAATGCTAGAGATCTTATCAATCAGGAAAAGGCTTTTTTATGGTTAAAATCTAACCAGTTAGGGCTTTATAATGAGTTAATGAGCAAAAATTACGCTGTGCTCGATTTCAAGTATTTTCGTAGATATACATATGTATCTGACGAGTTTATATCACACGACAACTGGGCTGTTATAGGCGAAGCAAAAGCTTTTATTGATCCCCTCTATTCAAATGGAACAGATTTCATAGCTTATGAAAATACAATGGTATGTAATACTATTGCCGCTTATTTAAGAGGAGAAGAGACGAAAAGATATATTGATCTATATAATGATTTTTTATCATCTATGATTACGTCTTTTGTATCTTGCCATTATAATTCATATGCTGGTTTTGATAGCTGGTATTATTTATATGCAAAGACAAATATGGATGCTATTTTTTACTTTGCTTATCATTGCGTTATTTTTATGAATAACAAATTAAATGAGCTAGATTTTCTCTGTGATAGTTTGAAAATATTTTCACCTTTGCAAGAAAGTTTTCATAAGTTCCTAAATTACGTAAAAAGTGAAGACTTTAAGCTTTGTCAAAAAAAGGCAAAAGACTTTATTCCGCTGGGTCCTTCAATCGAAGCGATGATGAACAGAGATATTATCTGTGAAAATAATAATAATGAAAGTGTTATGAAGCTTTTAAGAGATAATCTTTATGTTTTTGAAAGATTGGTTGAGCGTGTTATGAAGGGCGAGGATTTTGAGAACATCTTTTACCCTCCACAGGCATCTTCCTGTCTTGAAGATGAACCTTCTGAGGTAGCTAACTGGCGATATGGCGCATTTTACCCCTCTCCTCCGCTGGAGGCTGCTCAATGATAAAACAGATTTTCTAAAAATAACCCTGTTGGTTTTAATAAGCAGTTTTTGCGTGAATTTTGCTTTTGCGCAAAGTTGCGAGCAGAAAAATGCAGAATTTGAGCTTGGATGCCATAGCTGGACTGAAATAACCCAGGCTTTAAAAGAGGGAAGCACCACAGTTATCGTACCAATAGGGGGTACTGAGCAGAGTGGTCCTTATATTGCTGTCGATAAACATAATAGGCGAGTGCATTATTTAGCCGGAGAGATTGCACGCAATTTGGGTGGCACGTTTGTAGCACCTGTTATTGCTTATGTGCCAGAGGGATCGACAAACCCACGTCAGTCTCATATGCGTTTTGCAGGCACATTATCAATTCCACCTCATGTTTTTGCAGGGCTGCTAGAAGGAATTGCAGAAAGTTTGAAGGTGCAGGGTTTTAAGACAATTGTTCTTTTGGGTGATCATGGTGGATATCAAAAACAACTTGCCCAAATTGCTCAGTCACTAAACCGAAAATGGCAAAAAGAGGGTGCACAAGCACGCCTTCTTTATGTGAAAAATTATTACGACGTCATTCCTCATAGCTATGCCCAATTATTAGCCAAAAAAGGGCTAAAACCATTTCTAGGTCAGCATGCGGATTTGAGTGATACCTCTCTTACATTGGCTGTTGATCCTTCTCTTGTGCGCCTTAAGGCTTTAAAACAGGCCCCTAAGCCAGGAATAGCAGATGGTGTATATGGGGGTGATCCTAGACCAGCGAGCGCTGAGATTGGTCGGTGGGGAATTGAAATGCAGCTTAATGAGGCTGTAAAGGCAATTAGATTATTTAACAGGAGTCATCTATGAGGCGCAGTTTTTTTCTTACTTTTTTCTGCGCTTTTGCGGCTGTTGGTTCAGTAAAAGCACAAAGCGCGTTCCCCTCACTCCATTATTCTCATAGTCAATATATTGATGGTATGCCCGTTATCACGGAGCGCCCATCGGAGCCCAAAGAAACAGCCCCCGAACCAATTGTCCCTAAAGATAGCTCTGTCACTGCACATACAGAAAAAAACGAGACTCACTTAAAAGAGTCACATTTAGGTGTAAAAAGTGACTTTCTGAAAAAGAGAAAAGACTTATATTTCCTCAAACGCCGGCCTCATGCAGAAGAGACTAAGCCTGTTGTCGTAAATGCTATTCAGACCCTTAAGGGTATGCCACCTGTCATTAATCCGGATGATATTTATAGTGAGACAGAAGGGGCTGATAAATTATCACCTATTGTAAAAGATCATTTGGAACGCGTTTATGTTCCTAATGTGAGAGGTAATAGCGTTTCGGTTATTGACCCTAAAACCATGAAAGTGGTGGATACGTTGCCCGTTGGCTATTCGCCCCAGCACGTAGTGCCAGCGTGGGATTTGCGTACTTTATGGGTCACTAATAATAGTGAAAGACGGACAGATGGCTCTTTGACGCCAATTGATCCTGCAACGGGTAAAACTGGGCGTGCCATCGCTGTTGATGATCCTTATAATATGTATTTCACGCCGGACGGAAAAAATGCCATCGTCGTGGCAGAAGCCCGTCGTCGCCTGGATTTCCGTGACCCTCACACAATGGCGTTAAAGGCTTCGGTAAATGTGCCGCTTTGTAGTGGGGTAAATCATGCTGCATTTTCTATAGATGGACGTTACGCTATTTTTACCTGCGAATTTAGTGGATATATTGCAAAGGTCGACACAGTTAATCACAAGTTAATAGCAATGTTAGCCCTCAATAAAGGAGGAATGCCTCAAGATATTTTAACAGCTCGCGATGGCCATAAATTTTATGTGGCAGATATGATGGCTGATGGGGTTTTTATTGTTGATGGCGATAAATTTAAGAAAACTGGTTTTATTCCAACAGGCATTGGCACTCATGGTCTCTATATAAGCAGGGATGGTGGCCTGATTTATGCTGCTAACAGAGGAAGCCACAAAGTTCATGGCCAAAAACATGGACCAGGAAGTGTTTCTGTCATTTCAGCCTTTACAGAACAGGTCGTCACAACATGGCCTATTCCAGGGGGAGGCAGTCCTGATATGGGTAATGTCAGTGCTGATGGTCGCACTTTATGGCTATCTGGGCGTTTTGATGATGTGGTTTATGCGATTGACACGCAGAGCGGAAAAGTCAAAGAAATTCCGGTAGGGCCGAGCCTCATGGTCTGACAGTTTGGCCACAGCCGGGGCGCTATAGCATCGGTCATACAGGAATTATGCGCTAAAGTTTGGTTTTGATTATTGAGGACATCATTGTTTCACATGAAACAATGATGTTTCTGGGTTCAAAGGCGTTTTAGGGCAAAATAGTTATTTTAAGGGGTGACGGCTTTGATTCGATATTTGAGTGCTATTCTTTTTGCTCTTTTATGGCTTGGGGGTGAGAATGTTTATGCGGCTCAGTCAAATCTTGTGCAAACACCTCACGTGCAGGCTCGCCTCGTCGCAGATCATGATGCTATTAGCGCAGATGGCTCCATTAAAATTGGCCTATTTCTAAAATTAAAACCAGGCTGGCATAGTTACTGGATAAACCCTGGTGCAGCGGGGGAGCCACCTCATTTTGATCTTAAAATATCAGGGGGTAGCGCGAAAATTGGCCCCATAAACTGGCCAGCTCCACAGCGCTTAAAAGAAGGGGACTTAACGGCTTATGCCTATAACGGCGACGTTCTCCTTTCCAGAAAAACCGTTATTAAGGCCCAAAAAGATATTAGCATTAAAGCTCATGCCCAATGGTTGGTTTGTGCGACTATTTGCGTGCCAGAAGAGGGAGATTTTACCCTTGCTCTCCCTTTATTTTCTCAACCGCTTGAAGCCCAAAAAGAAACAGTTCTTTTCAAACAAGCTGAACAAAAGCTCCCCCAACCATCGCCTTTCAGGGCAAGATTATCGTCTGATGGAAAGCTGATTTTAGAGGGTGAAGAACTCTCTCCTCAAACAATCAGTCAGGCATATTTTTTCCCAGAAGAATCAGGCTTTGTTAATCCAGATACCCTACAAAATCTTCGTCTTTCCAAAGGAAAATTATCTCTTTCTCTAAAAGCTGATTCTTCATTAAAAGGACCATTAGGTGAAAAGCCAATAAAAGGTGTTTTGTTCCTTAAAGACGTGCAGGGGCAGGAAAGTTATTTAAATATCACGACCGAAAAAACGCTTTCCAGTTTCAAAGACGCTAAAACACAAAAACTAGGGCTCATCCTCCTTTTTGCCTTTTTAGGGGGGATTATCCTTAACGCCATGCCCTGTGTCTTTCCAATATTGGCAATGAAAATACTGTCTCTGTCACATTTGAAAGATGCTGAGCGCCGAGAAAGGCAGAAGAGCGCTTTTTACTATACCTTGGGCGTTATTATCAGTTTTGCCTTTCTCGGTGCAGTATTGATAATTTTGCGAGCTTTGGGGGCTAGTATTGGGTGGGGGTTCCAGTTTCAATCCCCTTATTTTGTTGCGGCTATGGGGTGGGGGCTGATGCTTTTGGCCCTAAATCTCTTTGGTGTGTTTCATATTGGGTTAGGAAGGCTGGGGGTTCGGTTAGGAACCATAGCAAGCCATAACCAGGCTTTAGAAGAACAGACCAATAAAACACATCAGTGGCAGGAAATGGTAACAGGCTTTTTGGCCGTTTTTGTCGCTACCCCCTGCACGGCACCATTTATGGGTGTTGCCATAGCTGCTGCTTTATCTCATTCAGCCTTTATAGGGGTCTTTATTTTTGTTGTTATGGGGCTGGGGTTGGCTCTTCCTTATATTTTACTGGCTAATGTCCCTCGTGCCGTCAATTTTCTGCCTCGTTCAGGAGCCTGGATGGAGGTTTTTAAGCAGTTTTTGGCCTTTCCGCTTTTGGCAACAAGTCTGTGGCTTTTATGGATTGGAACAGTACAGGTTGGTCCTCATTTTATAGTATTTATGACAACCATTGCCATTTGCCTGGCTCTCGCTGGATGGTTTTATGGTTTGGCACAAAGAAATGACGCCCATGGCGGGAAAAAGAATTTTAGCCGTTTTTGCTATGGCGGCATTGTTATGGCACTGGGTGCCTCTGCTGCCATATTGGTCTTTACGCAGGGTTCTGTAGTTCCTGATGGCGGGTTGAGAGAGAAAATCAACGCCACGTCGTCATTACCATCAGGTTGGGAGACATTTTCCCAAAAACGTTTGGAAGAACTCCGTAATGAAGGCAGACCGGTTTTGGTCGATATGACAGCTTCATGGTGCATAACATGTCTTGTTAATGAGCGTGTTGCTTTAAAATCCCCTTCTGTTTCAAAAGCTTTTAAAGACCATAATGTCGTTATTTTAGTGGGAGATTGGACCCGCCGCGATACAGAAATTACGCAGTATCTCAATAAATATGGGCGTGATGGCGTGCCTCTATACGTTTATTATGAAAAAAGAAGGCTGTCTGCTAAAGGGGAGGCAAAAGAAAAATCGTTTGGCAAAATTCTTCCACAAGTGTTAACACCATCTTCGATTTTAGCCATCCTCAATCATCCTTCCTAACAACGCGTAGGGGGAGCAAAATAGAGATAAGTGTTTATGGGTCGCGTTGTTTTTTTGAACGCCTTTGCAAAAGACATTTTTACGGGTGGTATTAAAACGACTTATCGCCATGCGGCCCTGCTTAACGAAGAGGGGATAGAAACTGTCGTTTTACAGCCCTCTGGCCCACCTGACCTTTTAAAAGATCCTGTACAGCGTGCCCTGGCCTGTAAAGACGTAACACTCCATGCCCATGACGTTGCCGTATATCCAGAAACACTAAATGGATGGTTTAAAGAGACAGTGTCTCTAAATTGGCCGTGCACTAAAATTATATTTTGCCAAAACCCGTTTTATTTCTATTCCTATAATGTCACAGCGAGCGACCTTAAAAGCTGGGGTATCAAAAGCATTATTGTTCCCAGTAAATGGGCTGAGCAGTCTATTCAGTCTGTTATAGGGTTTGATGATGTCAAAGTCGTGCCAGCCGTTGTGGATACGGCACTATTTTACCCACGACCCAAAAAATTACAGATTGTTTCGGCTTCCTGGAAATGGAATGACCATAAATATATTTCGTCTTACGAGACGTTGATAAAAAACTGCTTGAAATTGAAATATCCTCATTTAGCCGAAGTCCCCTGGGTTAATCTTAGTAGCTATACGGAAAATCAGGTTGCAGAACTAATGGGCGAATCAGCCATTTGCCTTGCTTTAGGGCGCTCAGAATCTCTGGGACTTACGGCACTTGAGGCCATGGCTTCGGGCTGCGTGACCGTAGGGTTCCACGGAGAAGGTGGGCTTGATTTTGCAACACCTCAAAATGGGTTTTGGCATTCTCCAGAAGATATAGAAGGTTTGGTCGGCTCTCTGGCTCTTGCAATTGAAGGACAGGCTCGCCAGTTAGAGGTCTTTAAAAAGATTCAGGACAGCGCCATTAGTACAGCTCGAAGATATAATGAGACTTTAGCCAGGCGTGCCCTAAAAGAAAGCTATCAGGATTTGCTTAATAGAAAACGCCCGCTGGTAACTCTGTGATTCTTTTGTGAAGTAATCATCGCTCAATAATAACTATTCAATAATTTAAAAGAAAGAATATTATGGCGCGCGTTATTTTCTTAAATTGTGTACCAAAGACAGACTCATCTGAAGCAACTAAATTAATTTATCAGCAAGCCAAACTTTTGAGAGAAATAGGCATTGATGCGCGCGTTTTTCAACCGGCAGGGATGCCGTCTTTACTAGAGTCCTATGTAACGGAGTCCGTACACACTGTAGAGGTTTCTTTAAATTCGTCAGATGTTGTCATATTTCCCATACATGCTTTAGAGAAGTTAAAACCATCACTTGAAGCAAATTGGCCTTGCAAGAAACTAATATATTGCCATGACCCTTATTTAATGGTTCATCACGAAATCAATAAAGCGTTATTGGAAAAATGGGATATATTAAAAGTTATAGTCCCTAATCAATGGGCTATGAATTTTTTGAAATCAGTAATGGGATTAGAGGACGTAGCGCTCATTACACCATTTATTGATACAGAACTTTACGTTCCTCAGCCAAAAAAACTTATGGCGATGTGTATTCTTGAAAGAGAATTAACCCATGATAGTTCTGGACTTTGGTTTGTCATATTGGGGATTATAAAAAATAAATATCCTCATTACGCTAATATTGCCTGGCATGATGTTGAGGGTAAAAAACAATCAGAAATTACCGAGTTGCTGGGTAGATCTGTTGTATGTGTCTCTCTGTCACATTTAGATACAACAGGTTTGATGGGCCTTAGAGCAATGGCTTTGAATTGCGCTTTTATAGGTTTGCAGGGTGGTGGAGTCTCTGACTATGCACGTTCTCAAAATGGTGCCTGGCATCTTACAGAGGCATTAGAGTCTTTTGCTGACTCGATGGCTCAGGCTTTAGATGGATTTGTGAATCAGACCTCTTTCTATAAAAGGCAAATTTCTGAAGGACGCAAAACCGTGGCTTTTTATAATAAAGACAAAATAAAGAAGTGCCTGTCTAAAGTTTATCTACCTTTATTAAGTAAATAATATAGTGTTAATGAAGTTGCCACAAATTTTACACAATTAGTAATGAAATCCTCTGTCTATTTTGATTCAATAGGTAAGAAGAGGCAGGCTGTTTCCTTTTTTCTTGTAAAAATACACTCTTTATTGTATTCTGAAAGAAGCCAGAAAAGACTACGAAGCCTGTTTTAGGGATGCCCTTTCATGCCAGACGAATTAGATATTTCAATAAGCGCTAGCAATATAATTCCAGACATTCCAGAAATTATTAGCTCTATAATCAGCAAGCTCAAACCTGGTGTAGATGCCGGCTATAAGGATGATCAGGGGCGCAAGAGTATCAGTGTCACGTCGGGCGCGACTTTTGCTAAAGTTGGGAAAGGCACCTACTTTAACGTTATCGCCACGGGGACCGGAACAGGAGGTACAGATGAACCTTCTGTTATCATCTCCTCTGATGGTGGTTTTATTTCTGGAGCGACAGCCCTTGACGGTGCGACGATTGCTTCGGTTAACAAGTCTACCATTTATAGCGGTTATGCTGGCTCTAACGCCTCTATTGCTGCGGCTCAGGGCGGGGTGGTCAGTGGCGCTGTAATTGGTTCCTCTGGCGCGCTTGCTGCGACCATTATTACCAATAATGGTGGCGGGGCCATGGGTGGGCTAAATTCTGGCGGTACTTTCTTTGACCCTCATGTTCTTTCTGGCGGTTATGGTCTGGCAGGCGGTGGTGGTCCAGGCTTTAAAATTAAGGGCTATAACGTTCAGGGTAGTGGTGGCTTTATCTCAGGGGCACCTTTGAAGAAGGCTCCATGGTGGCCGTTGGTAAAGGTGGTACTGTTGTAGGGGGCGATTATCGCGGGCTCCAGTTCGTTCAGTCAAATGGGCAAACTTTTGGGAATATATTTAGCGGCCACGGCGCTACTCAATTGGTCAATGGTGGTCTGGCGTCGCGTTCTACCGCATTAGGAGGGGACAGATTCTCGTTTCTGGTGCGACGGGCGTGGGTATTACTGCCGGTTCTGGTGGCACGGTTCTGGTTGCCGGTGGTACTTACGAATCGGTTCTTACATCTGATCACTCAACATCTGCTGGTAATTATTCAAAAGGCTATAGTGTCGGTAATACCGTTTTAAGTGGCGGCACCGAAATTGTTGGCTCAGATGGTTATGCCACAAGTTCTGTCATTACCTCTGGTGGTGTTGAGCTGATTTCTGATGGTGGTTCGGCGATACAAACTACGGTGCAGTCAGGCGGTGAGGTATATGTCTCTAGCGGTGGTGTAGCTCTACAAACGGTAAATAGCGGCTATGTCGATGTTCAGTCTGGCGGTTACCTGGGGTCTGGCACTAACGTAGATAATGGTAAAATTGTCATTGAAAATGGCGGCTCCGGTGGCGGGTTGCAGATCAATGGCGGTGAATTAGTAATGCAGAACGGAGCCATAGGCTCCGACATCACAGTCAATAGTGGTGGTCTTGGTTCTATATTATCAGGTGCCTTTGTTGATAAATTGACCGTTAGCGGTGGTGAGGCGGTTATGAACTCCGGCGCCACGGCTGGCGCAATCGCCGTGACTGGTGACCCTAATAACCAGGGTCATTTATCCTTCCTGGGCGGGGCGGTTATTCAAAATGGCGTCGTCTCTGCTGGTAGGGCAGGGGTGGTTGATATCGGCAGTGGGGCTTCTGTCTTTAGTGCTGCGGCCTATGGCGATGATACGACCAACGCTGTTCCAAATGCAGCAGGTACAATAATTCTATCTAGTGCTGCTATTGAGCATGTTTCTGTGCAAAAAGGCGGTGTTATCAGCGCAGGTGCTGACAGTTATATTAATGACCTCTTTATAAGTGGTGGTACGGCCTATCTCTTCTCTGGCGCTCAAATCCAGGGCAACCAGGCTTTCGTCAGGGGCGATTACACAACTGTCATCAATGATCCAAAATATCATCATGGTGACTTGCACATTATGAGCGGAGCGGGGCTTGACGATGTTGTAGCCTCTGCTGGTGGTAGACTCTACGTGCATGGTGGCGCTCATATCAATAATGCTGTTGCCACGCGCCGCGGTGAGGTTATTGTCGAAAGTGGTGGTTCTATCGACACCGCTACAATCACAACCAATAGAAATGTTGGCGGGGCAATGCTTGTCCCTGGCTCAATGTTTGTTGATAATGGTGGTGAAGTCGGTAGTGCTCTGGTTTCTGGTGGTCAGGTAGAGATTGCCTCTGGTGGTCATGTCGGCAGCGCCACCATCGCATTTGCATCGGGTTCTGGTGGTGCTGTCACTATTGATGAAAGCGGCACACTTGATAGTGCGCTAGTGGCATCAGGGGGTACAGCTACTGTTATTTCTGGTGGCACTCTCACCAGTGCAACTGTTACAACGGCTGGTAGTGCTGTTGTTGGCGGTGTTGTTGATCAGCTTGTTATTTCTGGCGGTTATGGCACGGTTCAAGCCGGCGCAACTGTGGGAGATGTGCAGATTCTTGCCGGTGGGTCGGGTCTGTTCCTTTCAGGTGCTTCAGCTATTAGCATCACGGTTGCAAGTGGTGGCTGGGTTGGTGGTCCAACCGTTACGGATGGCCATAGCCTAACAGTTTATTCTGGCGGAACATCTGTTGGAGCTGTCATTACAAGTAAAGATGACGCTAGCAGGACTGCTTCTGGCGGTAGCATGACCTCCACAACAATCGTGGGTGCGGTGCAGTCTGGCTCTCTAGGTGGGATTCTCACCATTGAAAGCGGCGCGGTCATGACCCAGACCTCAATGGGTTATAATGCCCGTCTGAGAATTCTAGGATTTAAATACGATTCCGAAGGCACGACTTTCGTGCAGAATGGTAAGCTTGTCGTTACGGAAAATGGCCAGACCTGGACGCTGGATCTTATGGGTAATTACCCTGATTCAGAGGGTCAATCCTCACCTGATAATGGCTTCCAATTATTAGATGACGGATATGGTAATACCATTATCATCTATGATAAATGTTTCTTACCTGGAACCTTGTTGCGCCTTGAAAAAGGTGAGACAGCAGTTGAAAATGTCAAAAAAGGTGATCGCATTTTTGTCTATGAAAATGGACAAAAGTCAGTGCGTGAAGTCACTTCGGTCTTGAAACGCCATAGCGTTGTTAACAAAAACATGCCAGATGAGTTAGCTGGCTGGGCCGTTCAGGTTTGTAAAGATGCCTTTGCACCTGGTGTGCCATCTCAAGACTTGTTTGTCACACCTGAACATTGTTTCTATCTTGAAGGGCGCTTTGTTCCTGCACGTATGTTGGTTAATGGCGCTTCAATCCGGTATGATTATAGCCAGGAGAGCTATGATTATTACCATGTTGAAACAGAGCTTCATTCCGTTATCTGGGCAAATAATACCCTGACTGAAAGCTACCTCAATACGGGTGAGCGTCGTTCCATTAAATCCGAAAATGAGGATATGGGACGTATCGTTCGCTTAAGAGAACTGACATGGCATAATGATGCAGCGGCACCTCTAGAGGTAAGTCGTGATTTTGTTGAGCCACTTTATAATAACTTCCGCGAGCGTGCTGTCAGTCTGGGGTACAAAGAGGCAGATCTTCAAGCCCAGAAACAAAACTACACTGAAGATTCACAATTGCGTCTGATCTTGGATAATGGAACAGTTATTGAGAAAAGTCGTGAGAGTAATGGTCGCGCCATTTTCTATCTGCCGGCTAATGCGCGTGGTGTAAGGCTAGTTTCCAATAGCTTTAGACCATCTGCAACAATTGGACCCTTCATTGATGACCGCCGCGATCTTGGCGTTCTTGTCGGTAAGGTTGAGTTGTGGGTTGGTGGGCGCGAAATAGATGTTACGGCTCATTTAGAGCGTGATAATCTGCCTGGCTGGAGTGTGGTTGAAGCTGGACCTCATCGCTGGACAATGGGTGACGCTTTCTTACCTCTTCCTGAATGTTACGTCCCAGAAGGAGAGAGGATGCTGCTCTCTATTCAGCTTGAGGCAGGCGGCCCATATCCTATATCTTCTGTCTCTGATTCTCCTGCCCTAAGCGCCTAGCACATTTTGTGCTGGGTTCTCGGGTGAGATATTAAGACCAAACTGCGTCTATAGGAGCGAGGATGTTTGATCGTTTTGTCCTCCGTAATGCGCAGCGCTATAAAGATGCGCTGGCGTTCGGAGGACTCGCGCGGCAATGTAGTTTTGCACGCCTAGAAGCTTCAGTGAGTCGTGTTGCGCGAGCATTGCAGAATTTAAGAGGACTGTCTGCACCGTTTATTGCTGTGCAATGTCCTGACTTATGGCGGCATTGGCTGTTGCTTTTGGCCCTGTCCCGTCTAGGTTTGGCGAGTGCATCTTTGCCTGATTCAGAGGTTCCTGAACAAGCTCTTGCTCTTTTAAATCCCGATCTCATTATCTCAAGTGGTGGTGATCTTTCCTCAAAAGAAAAAATCCTTTCACTTGACGATAAATGGTTTCGTAAGGTGCTTGCCGGGGTTGAGGATGACGGTCCGGAGTCTTATTTCCCTCCGGTTTCGGTAGATCCAAATGATTTATGTCGTGTTTCAATAGCAGCGGGAACAGATAAAGAATTCCACGCTATTGCTTTTAGTTTTTCAGAAATTGAGAGTGCTATCTTACGCTTAATCTACCAGGATAGTACGACAGTTTTATCCAACCTACGTCAGAATATAGAAAAACCTGACCTGCTTTGCACAATTGGTGCTGCTTCTCACAGTGCCTTTTTGATGATTGCTGCGGCTTTGGCGAGTGTTACGACGGTAAGAGAAACTGACAGTCAAAATGTTGGCTCAGAGGTTGTGCGCGGCACGCCACTTTTTGTCGTGATGACTCCATCCCACTTAGAACATCTTATAAAAATATTACCCCCTTCAATGGCGCCTCTTTCCCAGATTCACTTAACAATCGTAGGGGCGGCTTTATCAAATAATTTATTGGAAAAAACACTTAAGAAACTAACATCACACGTTACTATCGCCTATGGCACAGACGAATGCGGCCTTGTTTCAGAAAAAAGGGCTGCACTGCGTAAAAATGAGCTGAGTGTTGGTAATATTCTCCCCTGGGCCAGTGTTGAAATTGTAGATGAAAATGACAGGCCTCTTCCATATGGAGATGTCGGGATTATTCGTCTTCGTGCTTCAGGCATGGCGCGCTCTTATTATAATGAGCCAGAATTTAGCGCGACACGTTTTCGTGAGGGGTGGTTTTATCCTGGTGATAGGGGGTTTCTCTCTCAGAATTATGAGCTTCATCTAACCGGACGTGTTGATGACCTCGTTGCACTGGGAGGGGCCAAGTTTGACTTGTCAGTCATAGATTCCATTCTGAAAGCTGATCCCGTTATTTCGGACGCAGCGTCTTTTATTTATCGTAATGAGAAAGGCGAACAATCTTTATATTGCGCACTTATTACGCATGAAGATCTGGTGGGAAATGAGCTTTCTCAAGCACTGCGAAAACGCTATCCTGCTTTGCCGCCAGTAACTGTTATTTGGGTTGAAACAATTCCATATAAAACAATAGGTTTTGTAGATCGTGAAAAGTTGAGAGCCTCAGTATCACTTTTTCTAAAAGCTAAAGAAGAATCAGACTCTTAAGGGTAAAAATAAAGGAAAAAAGTTGCATGAGTATGAAGCGATCGGGTGAAATTGCTATCATTGGCGTAGGATTCGAATTGCCTTCACATTTAGGTAACACAAATGACCTTTGGCAATTTTTGCTCGACCGTCGCGACGCGACAACCGAAGTCCCGCCTGATCGCTGGAGTATAGGACATTTTTACGATCCTATAGACCAGACGCCCGGCAAAACAAGTATGCGCTGGGGAAATTTCTTAAATCATGATTCTTATGATTTTGAGCCTCTCTTCTTTGGTATTTCCCCAAGAGAGGGAATGCAAATGGACTTTCAGCAGCGCCTCTTATTGGGTGTTAGCTGGCGGTTATTAGAAAATGCAGCTCTCTTACCGGCTGACCTACAGGGGTCTCGTACAGGCGTTTTTATTGGCGGCTTTACTCAGGATCATCTAATTTTATGCGGTAGCCCCTTTATGCGGGCTCAAATCCGTGATCAATTTGCAGCTACTGCGGCATCTATGACCATGCTGGCAGCACGCTTGGCCCATGTATATGGTTTTCAAGGGCCAGCAATGGCTATTGATACAGCCTGCTCTTCTTCACTCGTGGCACTAGCTCAGGCCTGTAATGGGCTTTTGCTAGGGGATTGTGACGTCGCTATTGCTGGTGGCGTTAATTTTATGCTCTCCCCACAAACGGCCATGCTCATGTCTAAAGGGCATTTCTTAGCGAAGGACGGCCGCTCAAAAAGTTTTGATGCGTCTGCTGATGGATATGGGCGCGGAGAAGGCTGCGTTCTTTTTGCCTTAAAGCGCATAGAAGATGCTATGCGTGATGGTGATGATATTCGTGCCGTGATTAGTGGCACGGGTGTAAATCAGGATGGCCGCACAGCCGTCATCACGCTACCTGATGCCGATGCACAAGAAAACCTCATGAAAGAGGTTATGCGCAAGGCAGGAGTGGAGCCTTCCCAAATTGCTTATGTTGAAGCTCATGGTACAGGCACACCTGTAGGCGACCCAATCGAGGCCAAGGCTATAGCGCGTGCTGTTGGGCAACATAAGGCCAAAGGTGAAGATGTTGTTGTTGGGACTATTAAGGCTAATCTTGGCCATACAGAGGCTGTCGCAGGCGCATTAGGTGTCCTTAAGGCGTTGCTTTGTCTTGAGCATAGGCAAGTGCCACCTCAAGCGAATTTAACAGAACTAAATCCAGCCATACCTTTTGATGAATATCGTCTGGCCATTCCACAAGATAAACCCGCATTTTTACCGGAGAGTGAAGAGCTTTATGCTCTTGTGAATTCTTTTGGCTATGGTGGGACGAATGCCGTTGCGCTGTTACGCCGCCCTACTTTGGCTGAAAAGGAAAATGCACAAAGGAAAGTTGCGCAGAAATTCCGTGTTAAAAATGTAAAGGCAACAGGTTTTTTCAAGCGTATTCCTTTGGTGCTCTCTGCATTTTCTGAAAAATCATTGCAGGGTACAGCACATAATTATGCTGAACTCATAAAAAGCGAGGCTTTTACAAGCTGGGAAGAGCTTTGCTTTTCTGCTGCGGCCTATCGTACCCGTTTTCGTCATCGCGCTGTAATTTTACCGAGTGCAGGGGGAAATGAGGCAGAAGAAGCCCTGGCAGCATTTGAGGCTTTTGAAAAAGGCGAAAAACATCCTGCCCTTTTTGTAGGAGATGCTGTTACAGATCGTAAAACAAAACCAGTTTTTGTTTTTTCTGGCATGGGCCCACAATGGTGGGGCATGGGGCGCCAGTTTCTAAAAAAGGCTACGGGCTCTGTTCGTCGTCTAGCGCAAGAATGCGATAAGGAATTTCAGGAAATTTCAGGTTGGTCTATTCTAAAAGAACTAGCCCGTTCTGAAAAAGAGTCTCGTATTCAGGAAACGGCTATTTCTCAGCCAGCCATCTTCTTATTACAAATTTGCTTAGCAGAGTTTTTTAAACAAAAAGGTATAGAGCCAGGGGCCGTTACAGGCCACAGCGTGGGTGAAGTTGCTGCCGCCTATGTCAGCGGTGCTCTTGACCTAAAAAATGCTGTTAAGGTCATTTATCATCGCAGTCGTTTGCAAGCCCGCCTTGAGGGCAAAGGCACGATGTTGGCTGTGGGTCTTAGTGCCGAGTCCTTAAAAGAAGCGATTGAGCCTTTTGGTCATAAAGTCGCTATTGCCGCCATTAATGCTCCTGAATCATGCACATTAGCTGGCGAGAAAGAGTCTCTAGAATCCCTTGCCAAGGATTGGGAAGAAAAAGGCATTTTCACGCGTTTTTTACGCGTAGAGCTTCCTTATCACAGCCCCTTTATGGAAGAAATCAAAACCGATTTGATTTCCTCTTTAGCTGACCTTGAAAGCCAAGAACCTCATTGCCCACTTTACTCTACAGTAACGGGCCAAAAATGGGAGGAAAATGCCCCTCATGATGCTGCATACTGGTATCAGAATGCCAGAGAGCCTGTGCAGTTTTTAGAGGTTACACGCCAGCTTTTAAAAGATGAATTTCCAGTCTTCTTAGAAATTGCTGCTCATCCTGTTCTGGCAAGTTCTATCAAAATAAGTGCTGAGGAAACGCGCCATACCATAGCGGTTTGTCCGAGTTTGCGTCGGAAAGAAGATGATCAGGAAACACTCACCGCGGCATTAATAAATCTTACTTTAGGTGGTGCAGAGCCGGATTGGCGCTGGATCATGCGGCCTTCACGTGTTGCTTTACCGCCATATGTCTGGTGTGTCGAAAATGAATTATGGCAGGAAATGGAGGCATCCCGTCGTGATCGTTTGGATCTTGCCATTCATCCCGTTTTGGGAACAGCTTCGTTAAACTCTGGCCGTTCCTGGCAGGCTAATATTTCGGCTGTGATTATGCCCTGGCTGGTTGATCATCGTATTGATAATATTACCCTCTTTCCTGCGGCTGCCTATATTGAGGCAGCTTTGGCAGCTCACGAACAAATTGAGTCAAAAGCACCAGCTATTTTAGAAGATCTGCGCCTTACGGCTCCGCTTGTTTTACAAGAAGGGTCTGTGCCTGTTGTGGCCTGGTGTTTTGACTCAGAATCACGTGTGCTGAGTTTTACAAGCGAGACTATAGCCTATAATGGAGATTGGCAGGTCCATGGCCAGGTTACGCTGCTGCAAGCGGCCCCTTGGAAAAAAGATCAAATTGATCTTGAGGTAGTCAAGCAGGGGCTGACTCGCTTTGAAGGGCCTAAAATTTATGAAGAACTGGCTGCCCATGGCATGGGTTACGGTCCTTCTTTCCAGACACTAACAGCTCTTTATCGTGGCGAAAATATTTCTATCGGTGAGGTTTCGCTCAAAGAGGCTGAAAAATCCGAGCTAGAAAATTATTTCATTCATCCTGCACTTTTAGATGGTGCAATGCATGCGATGATTGGGGCCTTCCCGCTGGAAGGTCATAATGACAGCTTATTTGTCCCTACAGAGATGCGCCGTGTGAGCTATATGGGGCAGAAATGTGAGGCAGTCACTGTTGTTGTTAAACCAAAATATCGCTCTACTGAACGTGTTGAAGCTGACCTCACTCTTTATGATAAAGAGGGGGAGGTTGTTCTAGAGATTCTGGGTTTGAAATGCCGTCGTTTAGCGCGGGCCGGGCATGATGAAGAAAGCCGCGTAGGGCGTCTTTTACTAGCACCTTCCTGGGTAATGACTGAGCGGCAAATGCTGTTAAGTGAACCGCTTAAAATTGCTCTGATTGGTAAAGCTGGTGATCTGGCTTCACGCCTGGAAACACTCCTGACTGAATGTGGCGCGGACGTTCTTTCTTATCCTTCGACCGAACAAGATGACCTTGTCACTTTACTGGAGAATGATAGGAAAATTTTGGAATTGCGCTCACTTATTTATCTGCATGATCCAGATAAAAATGGCGAGCAGTCTGCGATTGAGGCCGTACAAAAAGCATTAGCCTTCGTCAATAAAATACCAACCCGCACACGCCATAAACGTTTGCCATTAATTATTGTGACGCACAATGCGTATCATGTCCCGGGGTATGATGAGTTAGTGTCACCTGCACAACGTGCCCTAACAGGCTTTTTCCGGGGTGTTCAGAGTGAGCGCATTGATCTTGCGATAAGATCAATCGATCTTCCGCAGATTTTGCCCGAGGACATGCTAGAAGATCTAGCGGCAGAGTTTGTTACAGAAGCTATAGAAGAAGATACTGTAGCCCTCCGTGATGAGAAGCGTTACGTCGAGCGCCTCATTAAACCTAATTTAAATCCCGAACCTGCACCTGTGCCTTTTGAAACATTGGAAGGGAGCCAGGATGGCCATTTAGGGATCCGCTTAAAGCCGGGCTCATCAGGAACGCTGGAATCTTTGAGCTGGCAGGCTTATGAAGTGCCTAAGCCTGGCCCAGGTGAAGTTGTTTTTCGCACTACCCATGCCGGTCTTAATTTTAAAGATATTTTAAAAGCAATGTCCCTGCTGCCAGAATCAGTGGTGGAGGGAACCTATAATGGTGACCATCTGGGTATGGAATCTATTGTAGAGGTTGTGGCTGTAGGCGAAGGCGTTACAAAACGTAAAGTCGGAGAGAAATTACTCTTTATCTATCCTGAGAGCTTCAGCCTTTATCGGGTCTGTAATGTGGATGGGCTTGATCTTTGCACCATTCCCCTTACTGAAGAAATTCTGGCTTACTCAGAACCTGCTATTGTGGGAGCCCCACTGGTTTACGTTACAGCCTGGTATGTGCTGTTAAAATTGGCCCATCTTGAAAAAGGTGAGAGCGTTCTTATTCATGCGGGTGCTGGTGGCGTTGGCCAGGCCGCTATTCAAATAGCGCTTATGAAAGGGGCAACAATTTATGCCACTGCCGGTAGCGAAGAAAAAAGAGACTATCTAAGAAAACAAGGTTGCGCGGGCGTATGGGATTCTCGCACGTTAGAATTTGTTGATGGTATTCGAAAGGCGACAAATGGACGGGGGGTTGATGTTGTACTCAATTCCCTCCCGGGCGAGGCTTTGACACAAAGTCTGCATTTGGTGGCACCTTTGGGTCGTTTCATAGAAATTGGTAAGCGCGATATTGTTGAACATCGTCGCCTTGACCTCACGCCTTTTAACGAAAATCTTTCTTTCTTCTCATTTGATATGGACCGCCTCATGCCTGATGAGCGGGTGGGAAGAAGTATTCTTACTGAAATTATCGATTGTGCGAGGGCGAATAAAATCAGCTTCTTGCCCCATACGGTCTTTCCTGCTTCTGAGGTTGTGGAAGCGTTCCGTTTCCTGGCATCATCGAAGCATATTGGGAAAGTAATCCTCTCATTTGAGGACCTGAGCAATGTTCAGGCACGCCCAATGAAAAAAGAACCGCCTAAGATTAAGGCTGATGGTTCTTATCTCATTACAGGGGGCATGGGCGGCTTTGGACTTAAAACAGCCGAAGCACTTTTGCGTCAGGGAGCCGGTGCATTACATCTCTTGGGGCGTCGCTTGCCAAGCCAGCCTGAAATGCAAGAGGCTCTAGAAACATTGAAAGAAACCGCTAAGGCTTTTGGTGTTGAGGTTCATATTCACCTAGTGGATGTGACGGATAAAAAAGCCGTTAAAAAGCTTGTTAAATCCGTTAATGCGTCAGAAAAACCGCTTTGTGGTGTGTTTCATGCGGCAGGTGTTGTTGATGACATGATTGTCGCCAACCTGACACCAGAGAGTGTTGAACGCGTTATGGCACCTAAAGTTCTTGGAGCAGAGGCGCTAGACGAGGCAACGCAAGGCTTAGAGCTGGATTACTTCGTTCTTTATTCTTCTTTTACAACTGAAATCGGTAATCCTGGTCAAAGTTCTTATATTGCTGCCAATGGCTGGTTAAATGCCCTTGCCGAAAAACGTCGCCAAAAAGGCGAGACAGCCATTGCCGTTGGTTGGGGCGCTATTGGTGATGTTGGGATGTTAGTGCGTAATGAGGCCGCAAATCGTATATTTGACGTTGCGGGTGTCAAAACAATTAAAGCAGAAAAAGCTCTCAGCTTGTTACCTGCCTTATTGCGTGTTGATCAGCCAAGCCTTTCCATTGTTGATATTGACTGGTCACGAGCTTTCGGGGCGTTAACATGGCTCGAGGGGGTTGCTCGTTTTGCTCCCGTTCGGCAGGAAAGCCGTAAGGGTGGCCTTTCCGATACATTAAATATTCTTTTCTCTCTGCCAGAGTCAGAAAGATTAGATTACGTACTGGCTCGTCTGAAAGGGCAGTTAGGGTCCGTATTACAAATTGACCCCGAGACAATTGGTGATGGGGCAAGACTTTCAGAGCTTGGAATCGACTCTCTTGCGGGGGTTGAGCTGCAAATGGCCATTCGTTCGGAATTTGGTGTTGACGTATCGCTTGTTGTGTTAGCGCGTAATGAAACCATTATCGAAATGGCACGCTCTCTTTTACGGCAGGCGGCTACGCTTAATGCAAGTAAAACTCCTCTTATTGGGGCTGATGATGTTTCAAAGGAGGAGGGATGAACAAAATAGAGGATTACCATCTTTATAGGCATAAAGATGGTCGTCTACTCCTTGACTGGAAAAGTTCTACGCTAGATGAAATGCTAAGTTATCGGGCGCTTATAACGCCCGATTTCAAACAATTTAGCTATATTGGCGATGGCGAAAATGTCACTCAGGATATGACGCTGGCTCAAGCTCATGAATGGGCGTGTCGTGTGGCTGGCCTCATTGCACGTTTTGCGCCTGAGCGTTCTCATATTGTGCTATGCTTTGAAAATGGCCTAGAGGCTATTGCTGGTTTTTTTGGCTGTGTTTATGCCAATATGATTCCTATTTCAGGCATTTATCCTACTGCGCCTGAAAGTGTTACACGCCTTGTTGATATTTTAGAAGATTCACAGGCTGTTGCTGTGATTGGTCTGCGTCAAACATTACTCGATTTTAGACGTACGATGCCTAAAGGCGCTCCGGCAGTAAAATGGATTCCGATTGAGGGGGCTGAAAAAACAGAGCCACTTTATCGTCATCACGCTGCTGATATGCATGATGTAGCCTTTGTGCAATATACGTCGGGTTCAGTGGGACGGCCACGCGGGGTGCAGATCACGCATAGCAATCTGGGCTATAATCTCTTTCTTATGCTAGGAAGAATTGGCTTTTATGACGGAGCCCTGGGAGTAAGCTGGCTCCCATTATCGCATGATATGGGGCTTATTACAGGTTTGCTGGTCGGGCTGACTGCCGGCGGGCCTTGTATGCTCATGTCTCCGTTTCATTTTATTGAAAAGCCTGAGCGTTGGCTAAAAATTATAAGCCGATATCGTGTGTCTTTTACAGCCAGCCCCAATTTTGCTTATGATTTATGTACCAGGACTGTTTCAGAAGACACATTAAAAACGCTTGATCTTTCCTGCTGGTGGCGTTCTCTTATCGGTGCTGAGATGATTGAATGTGACACGGTCGAAGGGTTTATAGATCGTTTTTCTAGCGTGGGTGTTAGTAAGAAACTTATTCATTCAGGCTATGGAATGGCTGAGACAACCCTTGGCTTTGCCAGTGGGGGGCAGCATGTTGCCGTGCAGGAAAAACGCGGTGATTCTGTCGTTACTTTTAAGGCTTTTTCAAGAGCAGGCCTTACAAAAGGATTAGTTATCCCACCCAAGGATGAATCAGATCAACGTGTATTGGCAAATTGCGGTATGGCGCTGGAAGGCCATAAAATTGCTGTCGTTGACCCAGAAACGGGCGAAGATTTAGGTGAGGATCGGGTCGGAGAATTATGGTTGAGTGGCCCCAGTATTTCGCCTGGATATCTCAATCGTGAGCAGGAAAATAAGGAACGGTTTAATCTTCCATTAAAGGGCGACTTTTATTTTAGGAGTCGTGATACTGGCTTTATTCATCAGGGAAATCTCTATGTTACCGGCCGATTGGAAAATCGTCTTCTGATAGGGGGGCGTCGTTTTGATCCTGATGATTTAGCGAGTGTTATCCGTCAAAAATGCCCTCAATTTACTGTTCGTGGTTTAGCTATATTCTGGGATGACCAAGCGCTTTGTGTTTTGGGAGAAATATCATCGTCAGCTATATCGGACCAGAAATTTACCCTCATAAAAAATATGGCACGTGCCATTAAACAAATCTGTCCGGTAAAAGCACTGAAAATTGTGTTAGTGCGCACTGGCGGCATTAGCCGTACGCCGAGCGGTAAAATTCGCTTAATGGCCACTCAGGAGGCATTTAAACAAAAAACACTACCTATTATAGAGGAACAGCATTTTTCGACTGAAGAGCTCGAGGCATTGAACATACTCGACCTGCCTTCAGTAACTTTATAGGGCTTGATCAGGCATATTTTACAATCAGTTAAAGACAGTAATCTTGTTAAAGGATATGGGCTAGGCAAATGAATAATGACGGTGTGTTAACGCAAGAAGGCCCAGAGGGTATCCGCTATGATTTCCAGGATGGTTGTCGTGTTTGGGTGCCTGATGGGGCCAAGTGGCGCATAGAATTATATGATAGCCAGACTGATAGTCTTTTATTTCAACATAAGATTGAGTCTTCAAGCTTAGTTCAAAGTTCAAAACGTTTTTACGTGCCTTTTGAATTTAAAGTTTGGAAAGAAGACAAGCTTATCTTTACCCATCTTTGTGAATTACAAGACAAAGAAGTGCTTATTTCTATGGAGCTTGGAGGCTTGGGAGACCATCTGGCTTGGGTTGGCCATGCCATTGCCTTTCAGGAGCGTCATGGATGTCGTCTGACATGTAAAGTCAATAAAAATCTAGTCCCGTTATTGTCTGGTGCTTATCCTCATATTCGCTTTATAGGGCCTGATAGCGAAGATGATCGTTTTTATTATGCACAATATAAAGTTCTCGTATTTTTCAATGATCATGATCGCAATTTTCAGCCCAATGATTATCGTCAGGTAGGTTTAGCCGTGATGGGGGCCTATATTTTAGGACTATCCCCTCATGAAAGACGCCCCAATGTTGTAGCAGATCCTGGGGACGCCCCATTAAGGAGCGTTACGTTTGTATTGCGTCGCAAGCTTCGGGCATGAGCAAATATTGGCATAATCCGTCGGGGTGGTCTGAAATTGTCAAATTCCTAAAGGAAAATGGCTATCGCGTTATTTGTATTGATCGCAGCCGTATTGAAGGAAGTGGTGATATGTTGCGCCCAATTCCTTATGGCGTTGAAGATGAAACGGGAGAACGTCCTTTAACCGAGCGTGCACGCTGGCTCAAACATGCAGATTTTTTTGTAGGACTTTCATCTGGGCTTTCTTGGCTTGCCTGGGCAGTGGAAACACCAGTGGTAATGATTAGTGGGTACACCGAGCCCTATAATGAGTTTTATACGCCCTATCGTGTCATTAACCGTCATGTTTGTAATGGCTGCGCCAATGATGTGACAAAAACCCTGGAAACAACCGATCGACAATTTTGCCCCAATCATAAGGGCACTGACCGGATGTTTGAATGTGGTAGAAGCATTTCCTTGCACCATGTGAAATCGGTTATTAAATCAATTCCTGGTTTTGGAGTTCAGTCGTGACAGAGACCTCAAAAGATCGCATTCTCCAAGACATTATTCATTTAAAGGGAGAAGATTTTTCTGAAACACCCGTGGCGGTGCAGAGTACATCAACAGAAATGCCCGATATATCCCTCAGTGAATCTGTAAGTTCTGAGGGGAACATCACTATTGAGGAGGAAAAAGAACAGCCTCAGGCCCCGATTCTCATGGGGGCGACACCTTTTCCAGAGCCTGTTCCTAGATTAACGCAAGAAGGACCGGAAGGAATCCGCTATGACTTTAATGCGGGTGCCCGGATTTACCTTCCTCCCGGTGACTGGAAAATGCGTTTAAAAGATACAGAAACGCAGAGCCTTCTTTATGAAAGAGAGGGCGGGGATGTTCAGATCCTGTCCATCAAACGGCATTTTTTTCAGGCACGTATAGAAATCGAGAAAAATGGTAAGCTCTTTTGGAGCCATGATTTTAATGCAGCGGGTAAAAAAGTAGCGGTCATTATGCCAGGTGGCACACTTGGCGATACGTTAGGCTGGTTTCCTTATGCTGTACGTTTTGCCAAACAGCATAAATGTGAATTAACAGTCATGATGGTTGAGCCCATCAAAGAGTTATTACAGCCCGTCTATCCTGACGTGCGTTGTGTAACGCGCGAAGAATATGAAAAAATTCGTCATGAATTTTATGCGACCTATTATATTGGTCTCTATTTCCATGATCAGGATAATAAATGGCAGCCAGCAGATTTTCGTATGGTGGGGCTGCACCGTACAGCAGGCTATATTTTGGGTGTTGACCCTACAGAAGAAGCGCCCTTGGTTGATATTGCGCAGGCTGATAAACGGCCTATTGCGGAGCCTTACGTCGTTATTGCTGTTCAAGCCTCATCAGCGTGTAAATATTGGAACCATCCTACAGGGTGGATGGATATCGTTGCGTACCTAAAACAAAAAGGGTATCGCGTTATCTGTATTGATAAAGAACCTGTCATAGCTTACCAGCTTTATTGGAATAGTCTTCCTTATGGCGTTGAAGATGAAACGGGAGAGCGTCCTTTAAGTGAGCGCGCACGCTGGCTTAAACATGCAGATTTCTTTATAGGACTTTCATCAGGACTTTCCTGGCTTGCATGGGCAGTAAAAACACCTGTTGTAATGATTAGCGGTTTTACACATCCCATAAATGAGTTTGATAATCCTTATCGTGTTTTTTCAACTCACGTATGTAATAGTTGCTGGCATGATATTAGAACGCCTTTTAAACATGACGAGTATATTTTCTGTCCTCGTCATAAAGGCACATCGCGACAGTTTGAGTGCACAAAAGCAATTTCACCTAGTTACGTTATAGCAACTATTGAGCGCTTATGTGCCGACTACAAACTAGACCCCAAAAAGAATAAAAAAACAAAATCAAGGAAATAATTTTTTATAGTGCGAGTAAGATAAAGCCCTCTTTCATTTACATAAGAGGGCTTTAACGCTTCGTAAAGTTAATCTCTTTACTAATCAAGACAGGATTAGAAGGAGGAAGCTTTTATGAAAGCGGCTGGAAAAGATCACGAAAGATTATATAGAACCTCTGATAATCTTGGTAATGTTTTAACGCAATATCGTGGTTTTGGGCCCTTTTTGGTCTCAATGTTCAAAAATATCTACAAAATAAACCCAGTAGATCCAGCTATTAGTACAATTAAAGCCCATATATTGCACAGTTTTGCGCCAATTTTTGCTGTGTTGCAGCTTATAGTGGCATTTTGTCTCACATTCTTTTTATGGGACGTGTCAGGTAGTGTTGCTTCTATTTCGTTAATATTTACGGCCATTCTCATTATTGCGCTGTCAGCTTATTTCTTTTTTGTCAAAGAGCAGCATTTAATGCGTGCTCCTGCTATTTATGTGCTACGGCTCTTTGCTCTATGTCTTGGAATTTTTTGGGTGACGATCCTTGTCACTATTTTTCCAAAAGAATCAGATATAGGGCAACTTATCGCCTGCCTTCTCGTTATGGCTTTAATGGCAAGTGCTGTTTTGTTTTTACCTGTAGCGGGGGCTTCAGCCCTTTTTTCTGCCGTTGTGGGGTTGGGCACATGTGCCGTTATTTTGTATGACTGGGCAAAATTTCATCATGAAACTTTGTATCTTTTAGGTGCAATAATATTCTTTATTTATACTTGTATTGTTGTTTTAAGTTGTGCGCTTATAAGAGAATTATTAATCGGTTATTTAATCAAACGTTATTATTTGGAACAACGAAATGCTATTTTAACCCTGTTGTTAGGTGATACAAGTGATATTGCCGGAGACTGGTTGTGGGAGACTGATGATGAGGGCGCTTTAACGGGCGTTTCTCCCTCTTTTAAACACGCACTAAATGTTCAGGAAGATGTCCTTTATGAGCAGCCTTTTGTGGAAATCATGCTGCAAAAAGCCAGCCAAAATAAAGGAAAAAGCTTTTTTGAAGATATGGAGCGCCTGAAAGAGTGTTTAGAACAAAGGCTGTTTTTTCGTGATTTGATTGTGGAAGTACAAAAAGAAAATGAAACACGTTATTGGTCATTAAGTGGGCGACCATTATTTCAGGACCAAAAATTTGTCGGGTATCGTGGGGTAGGAACAGACGTTACTCATATTCATAATATCCACAGAAAAGCATCTTTTAGAGCACGTCATGATGAAATGACAAATCTCCCTAATCGGACGGCCTTTTTTGATGACATGGAATTTTATCTGGTCGAGGCAGAGCAGTCACAAGAGGTATTTGCTCTTTTGAATATTGATCTTGACGGTTTTAAAAGCGTTAATGACCAATATGGGCATCATGCAGGTGATTATGTTCTCTCTCAAATAGCCATTACACTTAATAAAATTTTGGGAGAGGGAGATACGCTTTATCGCATTGGGGGAGATGAGTTTGTTCTCATCAATAAAAAAACCTCTAAGGAGAAAGCCAACCTTATTGCCCAGGATTTGATAAAAGCCATTACTTCCAAGCCGATTACGATAAAAGAAGGTGCTAGTTGGACACCTGGAGTGAGTATTGGCATTGTTCTCACAAAAGGAGGTATGGAAACAGTTACGGATTTACTGGCTGCAAGTGATTTGGCGCTTTATGAGGGCAAAAAACGTGGTGGCAACTGTGCTGTTTTCTTTGATTCTGAACTTGAGACATTAGCACAAAGAAAACTGAGTTTATTGCGTGATTTGTCCTTAGCACTTGATGAAGGCGAAATTTCTTTACGCTATCAACCATTTTATGATGCGCAAACACAAAAGCTCCGTGGTTTCGAAGCTCTTCTTTGCTGGAAACATTCCCTTTATGGGCGTATTTTAACCGAACAAATCATTACCATTGCTGAAGAGTCAGGTCTCATACAAAAGCTTGGTCTGTTCGTGCTTGCTAAAGCAACGGAGTTTGCTGCTTCCTGGCCAGAACATCTTATTTTGTCCATTAATCTCTCTCCTGGTCAAATTTTAAGAAAAGACTTTATTAATGAATGGCTAATCGTATTGGATGGAACAAAATTTCCTCCGCATCGTTTACAGATTGAGGTTACGGAAACAATTTTTATGAAGCAGAGTGCTGCTACTTTTGCCAAGCTTCATAAATTGCGTGATCGTGGTATGGCTATTGCTCTGGATGATTTTGGAAAAGGCTTTTCTTGCCTGGGTTATTTATATTTCTTCCCGTTTTCTAAAATTAAATTGGACCGCCTCTTTATTCGCGATATGTTACGTGACCAACGGGCAGCTACAATCGTAAAAGGGATAGTTAACCTAGCGGTTGATCTCAGTATTTCCTTGACTGTAGAAGGTGTAGAGAGCCGGGAACAATATGATTATATTGTCGGTCTAGGCTGTTCAGAAGTGCAGGGATTTTTCTTTGCAGGACCTCTTCCACCCAAGACTGTAATACAGTTGATCTCCAAGAGTGGAGAGATTGTTCAATAGAGAAATAAAAGACGTTAGAGATGTGCTAAGATGTAAAAGAGCAGCATTTTAGCGATAATCTTGTATAATAGAGGGCTGTTTCTTATGCGGGGAGCCTGTTAATAAGAAGTCAAACTCCAAATCAGGGAGAGAGTCTGATGTCTGATACGTCTTTACCTATTCGCGTTGTCGCCCTTTATCGTTTTACCCCTTTTGAAAAGCCTGAGGATTTACGCGGTCCTTTGCGTGATTTATGCAAAAAAGAAGGCGTAAAAGGTATTCTTCTCTTAGCTCATGAAGGCATTAACGGTACAATTGCCGGAAGTGATGAGGGGATTGAACAAGTTTTAAACCATATACGTACATTTCCTGGTTGCGCTGATCTGGAATATAAAGAATCGCGTGCGCCTTCAATGCCGTTTTTGCGTACAAAAGTGCGTTTAAAGCGTGAAATCGTCACAATGGGTCAGCCAAATATTGATCCATTAGAATGTGTTGGGCGCTATATAGAGCCTCAGAAATGGAATGATCTAATTTCTGATCCAGACACAATCCTAATGGATACACGAAATGATTATGAAGTAGCGATTGGCACGTTTAAAGGGGCGATTAACCCCGATATTCAAACTTTCCGTCAATTTCCTGAATGGTTTCGTCAAAAACGTCAGGAAATCGAAGCACAGGGTAGAAAAGCAAAAATTGCCATGTTCTGCACTGGTGGCATAAGATGTGAAAAATCGACAGCTTTTGCCCGAATGGAAGGAATTGACGAAGTTTACCATCTTAAAGGCGGCATTTTAAAATATCTTGAGGAAATCCCTCAGGAAAAAAGCCTATGGGATGGTGAGTGCTTTGTGTTCGATCAGCGTGTGTCTGTTGGGCATGGGCTTGTTCCAGGTGATTATGAGTTATGCCATGCGTGCCGTAATCCCATTAGTGCAGAGGATAAGGCGTCTCCTCAATTTGAGGAAGGTGTGAGCTGCCCTCATTGTTATGGAAAACGCACAGAAGCTCAACGTCAGCGCTATCGTGAGCGCCAGCAACAGGCGAAATTAGCCGAGAAACGGGGCACCGTCCATTTAGGGAGCTAGAGACCAGCTCCCTCAAAGAGAAGGGGGGAAGTTAGAAACTTCCCCTTAATGTCAGATTAACCGAGCGCCTCATAGCGAGAACAGGCGATGGTAATGTTCTCGTAGGATGGTTTCTATCAGAAAGCTCAGTGTCAGCGTTATCGTGAATGCCAGCAACAGGCGAAATTAGCCGAGAAACGGGGCACCGTTCATTTAGGGAGCTAGAGACCAGCTCCCTCAAAGAGAAGGAGGAAGTTAGAAACTTCCCCTTAATGTCAGATTAACCGAGCGCCCCGTAGCGAGGAACAGGCGATGGTAATGTTCTCGTAGGATGGTGGTTTCTATCAGAAAGCTCAATGTCAGCGTTATCGTGAATGCCAGCAACAGGCGAAATTAGCCGAGAAACGGGACACCGTTCATTTAGGGAGCTAGAGACCAGCTCCCTCAAAGAGAAGGGGGGGGAAGTTAGAAACTTCCCCTCAATGTCAGATTAACCGAGCGCCCCATGGCGAGAACAGGCGATGGCAATGTTCCTGTAGGGTGGTTTTTATCAGTGACCATGCGCCCTCCTAGGGGGAGAAAATAGCGCTGATTCAGCAGATTATCTAATCCAACATCTAGGCGTAGAGTGTGCCAGCTATAGCCAGCGCCAAGGCCTAACAAAGCATAACCAGGTGTGCGGGCTTCGCTGCGAATTGAGTCAACAGATCGCTTGGCTTTTACTAATGTCAGCTCAGCACGACCAGACCAATGGCCATAACTTTCATGCAATCCAATAATACCGCTAAGAGGCATTTGCTGATAAAGCCCTGTGTGTGAAGTCTTATCCTGACCTCGCACCCAATTTAATGTGGTTGTAAATTGGCCTGTGCCAAAACGGTTATTACTCCATAGTTGTACACGGCTAGAGGCATTAATTCCATAATTCTGAGCGTTATGATTGACAAAGCGCAGCTGGTTAAATCCATTTGCGAGCGAGGCAATTTTTTCCACATTAATGTAATTATGGATATGGTTGAAATAAGGTTGCACCATGAATTCCCAACGTTGCTGATAAGGATCATGGAAGCGGAAGGTAATGCTACCAATATTGGCAATTTCTGGCTTTAGGTTAAGATTGCCAACATAACCATTTCCATCACCAAACCAGCCAATCATACGCGAAGACATACCACTACGCCCCCAACTATAACGCTCATAGAGATTGGGTGAGCGTGTTTTGCGGGCATAGCCACCCTCTATTGTGAGGTAATTCGTGGCTTTGTAACGAATAATAACGGTGGCATCAAAATTAGCGTCTGTGCGTCCTCTTTTAGAAGCATTAAAGGCTTTGGCAGCCTTGGCATCATCGCCCATACCCATCATGTGGCCTGTCATCATATGTCCCATCCCGCCCATATTATAGGGAGAGACATCACCAGTATTCATCATGACAACATCGCTTCTCATTCCAATTTCAGTAGAAAGGCGAGATGTCCATTGTGAATTCCACTGGATAAAATGGCCTAAATGGTCACGATGGGCATCATTGAGATTATGATAAGTACCAGGTCCCATCATCATGCTTCCCTTAAGAGGAGGCCACCAGTCATTAAGACCATTATGTTGGAACTCGCTTCCCACTTTTAAAGTTTGCATGGTTGTGAGAGGAATTGTCGCTTTGATAGAATAACCTACACTGCGAGCAGCAATATTCATCGGCATGCCTGTCGTGTCAGAATGACCGCCTTTATCGGAAAGCATGTTCATGGCGTGATCAACACGTTTCCAAAAACCGCGAATATCTAAATTTCCCCAGTCAAATGTGCCGAGATATTTCCCATTAACGGAGGTAGAGCGGTTATTTGTCTCATCCATATATTGATTGGGAAAGCCTTGATAAGGCATGGATTGCTGACTGAAAGTGACAGCGAGCATGTGGTTTTCGTGGTGTAAACCAGCTGTGACGGCATGATTATAGCTGAGGTAATTTGTGGAAGCCACATGCCCACCGCGCCCACCAGCTGTATAATTACTGGCATGACTATAAGAGGCCGTATAGCGCAGACTTAATGTGTCATCTGCTACGGTAATGGAGCCGGCAGCACCTGAGCCACCACCATTACTGCGCCAGTCTGCACGGGCATTTCCAGTGGCGAGAATTTTACCTTTTTCAGCAAATTGCGGGTCTTTCCGCTCTACAGAAATGGAACCTCCAATTGAATCGCCTCCTTCACTGACAGACGTTATCCCTCCCGTAGCTTTGCTGGAGGCGATACTATCCATATCAATTTGTGAAAAAGCAGGGTTCATATGATTAGGACAATCAGCCCCAACTCTAATCCCATCAATATAGGTGGCTAGACGATCATCAGCCATGCCATTCAGCACGGGTAGTGATGACAGCCCCCCTGCTGAATAAGAGCTAAAACCTGGGACATCTCTAAAGAGAGATGTTGTATCAGCGTTTTGAGAAAAATGTTTTTTTTGTTTGGTAACAGTGATGGTTTCTTCTTTCTTAGAAGAGGAGTCATCATTATCTAATGCGTCGTCTGCTCTGGCCTGAGTGAGTGACAGCAAAGAGCTAAGCAAAAGAAAGGTGCAAAATGGCAAACAGCGCCTAGGTACAGACATGTAGCCTGTTAATGCCAGTTGAGAATTAGACACAGAGATTCGCCCTGAAAAACAATCTAAAAAAGCCCATCACTTTTTTGAAAAAAGCTTATGAGCGCGGGATATTTTTCAGAGAGCTAATGGTGGGGCGCGGGAAGGAGGAAGGCGCCATTCTGTAAAGGGAGGCGCCCGGGGTTGGGAAGGCCGCTCCCACGACAAACGTGCTAACTGGCCCGTACCAATTGCAATCTGAAAAAAACAAATCGCAAAGGTAATATGACCAAGAAGCGAACAGAGCGAACAGCTATCATCTCCATGGTGATGGTGGTGCCATCCTGCTGAGGAAAATGGTCCCGCCTCTTTCATTATATGATGAGACGAACTCCCATGAGCCATATCCCTATGGTCTCCCATCATATGATGCATGAAAGGAGCAGAAGGGGCGATATCAACGCCTAAAAGACGTTCGATAGCGCTACGAGGTGTTTCTTCCGGGAGAGAAAAACCTTGTAAAAGTGTTTGGCTAAAAAAGGCAACGAAAAGGAGAATAAGGAGACACCAGGGTGTTTTCCCCGGTGTAGGGCGTTCTATTAATCCTTCACAGAATGTTCGAACGTTGCTCATTTAATGGCGCACAGCCCCCGCCATACTGGCAAGAACCGTGCCTATAATGATGAGAGCTATCCCCAAATAAGCCGTAAAAGAGAGGTTTTGGCGAAAAACAATTAGTCCAATTGCTACAATACAAACTATACCAAAACCGCACCATACGGCGTAAGCAATCCCTAAAGGAATATCACGCAAAGCACGCGATAAGCAGAAAAATGCTGTTCCGTATAAAATGAGAGAACCGCTTGTTGGGAGAAGACGCCTAAAACCCTCACTCATATTGAGTAATGTCGTAGCCCCTACTTCAAGCAAAATAGCTGCAAATAAGTAAAGCCAGGCTGTCATCATCCCTTAATGTCTCTTGGTTATCTAGTTGTTATTTTTTTTAGAATTCTGCTTTTTCTTTACAGAAAGTGAAGATGTTTTGGCAAGTTTTGTTTTACCTTTCTTCTTTGTCTCTTGAGAGGCTGTTGTATTTTTGTCCCCCCATTCTGCTGGTGGAATAGGCCTAGCTTTTGAAGATGATTTTTGATGTGAAAGTGGTTTTTTCTTGAGCATGGGGGCTAGAAAGCGCCCTGTATAGCTTTTCTCACAGGTGACAACATCTTCAGGTGTGCCTTCACAGACAATTTGTCCACCGCCTGATCCGCCTTCCGGACCAATATCAATGATCCAGTCAGCTGTTTTGATAAGATCGAGATTGTGCTCAATGACCAGTACTGTGTTGCCCTGCTCTACCAAGGCATGAAGCACTTCTAATAATTTGCGTACATCTTCTGTATGCAAACCAGTTGTCGGTTCATCAAGAATATAAAGCGTGCGTCCCGTGGCACGGCGACCTAGCTCTTTGGCAAGTTTAACGCGCTGGGCTTCGCCGCCAGAAAGGGTTGTCGCTTGCTGACCCAGTGCAACATAACCTAATCCCACGCGCTGTAAAATGGCCAGTCGTTCAGCAATTTTGGGTACAGCCTGAAAAAAGGGCACCGCTTCATCAATGGTCATTGCAAGTACGTCAGCAATGGATTTTCCACGGAATTTTACTTCCAATGTTTCACGATTATAACGGGCACCCTTACAGGTATCACAGGTTACAAACACATCAGGTAAGAAATGCATTTCAATTTTTAAAACACCATCTCCCTGACAAGCCTCGCACCTTCCCCCTTTGACGTTAAAGGAAAAGCGGCCAGGCTTATAACCGCGTGCCTTGGATTCTGGTAATTCAGAAAACCAATCCCGAATTGGCGTGAATAAATCTGTGTAGGTGGCAGGGTTAGACCGTGGGGTGCGACCGATAGGAGATTGATCAATTTCAATGATCTTATCAATCTGCTCGGCCCCTTCTATGCGGCTATAAGGGAGGGGCACCACCCCAGACTTCATGACCTGGCGGGCCATGGCTTTGTAGAATGTATCAATGACTAAAGTGGATTTACCACTACCTGATACACCCGTTATGGCAATAAATGTTCCGAGAGGGAAACGAGCTGTAACATCTTTTAAATTATGCCCCTTCGCGCCATGTAGCGTGATCCAACGTTCAGAGTCTCGCCTTTCAGAAGGCACATCTATTCCTTTTTTGCCGGAAAGCCATGCTCCTGTAATGCTTTTGGGGTTTTGGGCAACCTCTTCAGGCGTTCCATAAGCAATGACATGGCCGCCCAGAGTTCCTGCACCAGGTCCCATATCGACAAGATAGTCTGCCTGTCTGATTGCATCTTCATCATGCTCGACGACTAAAACCGTATTTCCCAAATTACGGAGCCGTTCTAACATAGCCAAAAGCCGGGCATTATCGCGTTGATGCAGCCCGATGGAAGGCTCATCAAGCACATAAAGCACACCGGTCAGGCCCGAACCAATTTGAGATGCCAGGCGGATGCGTTGACTTTCACCACCTGATAATGTTGCAGAACCTCGTGACAGAGTCAGATATTCCAGTCCAACCCGGTCCAGAAAATGTAGCCTTTCGGTAATTTCACGTAAAATACGGCGCGCTATTTCTGCTCTTTGGGGGTAAGACTATCTTCAACATGGCTGAACCATGACAGAGCCTCATGAATTGTCATATCAGAGGCCTGGGCAATATCCAGCTCATTGACCTTAACGCATAAAGCCTCAGGCCGTAAGCGTGCTCCCTTACAGGCTGGGCAGGGCATGTCAGACTGATAACGACCTAAAGCTTCACGCACATAAACACTGCTCGCCTGTGCCAGACGGCGTTGCATATGGGCGATAAGCCCTTCAAACGGGCGTTGAATAGTATGAACCTGGCCGTTTGTGTCCTGATAAGGGATGGTGACAATGTCAGTACTGCCATTCATGAGAAAATCGCGCGTTTGGGGGCGCAATTTTTCCCATTTTGTATCCATCGTTTCATTCATGTGGCGTGCAAGCGCTGCTAGCGTTTGCTCAAAAAGAGGGTCCTTTTCTTCTCTCCAAGGGGCAATGGCGCCTTCTCTTAAAGTCAGAGACTCATCAGGGATAATAAGATTAGGGTCAAAATGTGTTTCTGTCCCCAGACCATCGCAATGAGGGCAGGCTCCCATCGGAGCGTTAAAAGAGAATAAACGAGGCTCTATTGATTCGAGAGTAAACCCCGAGACGGGGCAGGAAAATCGTGAAGAAAAAGAAATTGTAATGGGCGTACGCGTTTCGTTATTGCGTAAAACTTCCTCTATTGAGGCAATGCCGTCAGAAAGTTCTAGAGCCGTTTCAAAACTATCGGCGAGACGTGTCTCAATCCCTTCTTTCAGTACAATACGGTCTATAACGACATCAACATTATGTCGTGTTTTGCGGTTGAGTTTTGGAACCTCAGAAAGCTCATAAAGAGCGCCATCAATCCGCACGCGTGAAAAGCCTTTGCGTGCCAATTCGGCCAGTTCTTTAGCGCAATCGCCCTTGCGGTCACGCACAATGGGAGCGAGCAACATCAGGCGCGTGCCTTCAGGAAGTTCAAGCACCCGATCAACCATCTGGCTTACACTTTGTGATTCAATAGGTAAGCCGGTCGCGGGGGAGTAAGGGATTCCAACACGCGCCCATAAAAGGCGCATATAATCATGAATCTCGGTAATTGTACCAACAGTAGAGCGCGGGTTTTTTGAGGTCGTTTTCTGTTCAATAGAAATCGCAGGAGACAGCCCTTCTATCGAATCAACGTCTGGCTTACCCATAAGTTCGAGGAATTGACGCGCATAGGCTGAGAGTGACTCAACATAGCGCCTTTGTCCCTCAGCATAAATGGTATCAAAAGCGAGTGAGGATTTTCCCGAACCTGATAATCCTGTGATGACAGTAAGAGTATCACGAGGGATTTGCACATCAATATTTTTCAAATTATGAGTGCGGGCACCACGTACGGTAATTTTACCTTGTGTTAATTTTTCCGTAGAGTGGGAGGCAGGAGCTAGGTGGGCTTTTGTCGTCACCGAAATAATATCCCCTCATTGAGCATAACGGGTGTAGATCATACACTTGGAGAGCGCTAGATTAATCTATAATGTAATAACTCTTGATGAATTTGAAAGCAGGGGCAAAATGGCGGGCAGTGTTAATAAGGTCATTTTAGTTGGTAATCTTGGGCGTGACCCCGAGATACGCAATACCCAAACCGGGAATAAAATTGTTAATCTGACTATTGCAACCAGCAATAGCTGGAATGACAGAAATACAGGTGAGCGCCAGGAGCGCACAGAATGGCACCGCGTTGTCATTTTTAATGAGCGCCTGGCTGATGTTGCTGAACGGTTTTTACGCAAAGGCCGTAAGGTTTATATTGAAGGTGAATTACGCACCCGCAAATGGACCGATCAGCAGGGCATGGAACGATATACCACAGAAGTGACTCTTGACCGTTTCCGTGGTGAATTAGTGCTGCTTGATAGCCAACGTTCAGGTGGTGATGATTTTGGTGGTTCGGGCTTTAATGAAAATCCATCTTCCTCATTTGGTAGCCGTAATTCTGGCAGTGCTCAGCAAAATTCATTTCCTGCACGTCAGTCTTCTTCCTCTGGGTGGGATGCGCCGTCAGGTGGCAATGAGTCCGATTTAGATGATGAGATTCCTTTCTAACGCTTCATGTTTTATCGGCTTTTTTGTCACCTCAAAAAATTAGCTGCTGATAGAGTTCTCTTAGGGCAGGTTGGGGGATTATTGTTGTTATTGGGCTCGTTAACGGCCTGTGCAACGTCTCCACCCGCTCACCCTGGGAATTTATGTGATATTTATCGCGAAAAGCGTGGCTGGTATCATGCTGCCATGAGGCAAGAGCGGAAATGGAATATTCCCTCATCTGTACCGATGGCAATGATGTATCAGGAATCAGGCTTTCGGAGTAATGTGCATACAAGACGGCGCTATATTTTATGGGTCATCCCCTGGGGATATATCACTACTGCCTATGGATATCCTCAAGCCAAGGATGAAGTCTGGAGCGATTATGAGAAAAAGACAGGTCGCTCTGGCAGGCGCGATAATTATGCCGATGCTCTGGATTTCATGAATTGGTACATTACCAATACGAAAAAAATAAATGGCGTTCCGGTCAGGAATGCCACAAATCAGTATCTTGCCTATCATGAAGGATGGGGCGGTTATAAGCGCCGGAGTTATGCCTCTAAAGGATGGCTGGTTAAGGTTGCTCGCAAAGTGGGTTCGCGAGCTTCAACTTATCAGCGGCAATTTAATGGCTGCAAGCAAAGCCTGAAGGGTGGATTTTGGGAGAATTTGTTGAATTTCCTATTTTAAAACACCCAAAAAACACCCTGGAAGAATAAAAGACGTTTTTTCCTCAAAAGCGCTTAGGAATAAGTTTAATCGAGTGTTTCGACTAAAACCAATTCTGCATCCTCTTCGGCAGTAATAACGAGAGATGTTTCATCTTTAATAGCAATACCATCACGGGCATTGGCAGAAACGCCATTAATCGTAATTTTGCCTGTTGAAGGGACTAAATAAGCAAAGCATCCGTTAAGAAGACTATGCTCAATTTTTTGTCCTTTGCTTAAAGTTGCTCCTGAGACCCTGCCTGACGTATTGATATTCAGGGCTTCGGGGTGATCTTCTTCAAAGCCGGAAGCGAGGGGCACAAAGCGGCCCTGGCGATCATTTTTAGGGAAAGGCCGATTTCCCCATGAAGGTTTATGTCCGTTGCGGTCAGGCGTAATCCAAATTTGGAAAATTAAACCTTCTTCATTATCAGGGTTATATTCACTATGTACGATACCTGTACCGGCTGACATAACCTGCACATCACCGGCGTCTGTTTTGCCTTCGTTCCCTAGGCTGTCACGGTGAAAAATCGCACCTTTGCGCACATAAGTAATGATCTCCATATTGCTATGGGGATGAGAAGGAAAACCGGCCTGAGCAGCAATTTGGTCATCATTCCATACGCGCAACCGGCCCCAATTCATGCGATTGCGATCAAAATAATCAGCAAATGAGAAATGATGAGTAGCGTTGAGCCAGCCATGGTTGGCGTGACCTAATTTAGCGAAAGGACGAATCTCAATCATTTTAATTCCAACCAAAACAGTAATGAAAAATAGTCTAGTAATCTCTCCTTAAGGTGGCCCTAAGCTAGTGAATATACTAGGTATGAACACAAAATTCGTTTGTTTAGAAATTTCACAATGACATGATTGCCAGATTTTGCAGAGGCAGCATAAAAGACTGTCTTATTCTGCCTAACCGCCACAATGGTTGTTTTCTATCTTAAAAAGAATTTGGCATTATTTATTATAGCGTACGTTATGGCAAGCTGGTTTTTGCGTATGCAAAACAATAAAAGCCCAAGCCTGTTTGCTGGATTTATGGAAAAAGACAAACTGCAAAAAGCTGCACTTACAGGAGAAAAGATCTTTTGCGCAGCATGATTAAAATAGTTTTTCCCGCTAGTTACCAGGTGAGTTATCTCGCACCAATTTTGACTAAATATATTAAAAATATTTTTCCATGCCACTTAAGTCAGATTATGAAAGTCATAGAGCCGACAGACCAGAAGGGCACCCTGACCTGGTTATTAAAATAGCCATTTCTGTCTGACTAGTTTGTGAAAGTCAGGTAAGTAGGCAAGCACTACACTATAATTTTCAACAATTTGTTGTGAATAAACAAATAAAAAAGAGAAAAAGACTTTACTTGGTCTGATTTTTCTAAAATTCAGCCTCACAGCCTCACAGCCTCACAGCCTCACAGCCTCACAGCCTCACAGCCTCACAGCCTCACAGCCTCACAGCCTCACAGCCTCACAGCCTCACAGCCTCACAGCCTCACAGCCTCACAGCCTCACAGCCTCACAGCCTCACAGCCTCACAGCCTCACAGCCTCACAGCCTCACAGCCTCACAGCCTCACATAAGCAAAAAACAAAATAAGTATCCGCAATGCATAATTATTTAGCACTAATATCAAAGCTCTTTTTTAGGTTAAATCTCAATGCTAACAGAATGCAGCTTTTTACCCTTGAGTAGCCAGCAAAAAACAAAATTCGTTTTGTTGTTTTAACAATAAGACCCACTTTAACTGCATAATTTTATTATGTTAGTTGTGGAGCACACAGCAATTATTGATATTTCAATTAAATAATTACTAGCACGTTTTAAAATCGCTTTTATGAGTTCGATTTTAACATCGGAACCTCATGAGTTATATATTGGAGGCTTATTTTCTAAACCTCTTCTAACCCGCTGGATAGGGAGGGTATGTGCTTGCCATTGCGGCAAACATAGCTAAAGCGGCCAAACTGAAGCTCTGCTATAAAAATATCTTCTACTTTCTCAATGCCTTGTTTTTTCATGTCATTGAGAAAGTCTTCTTTAGTCTTATGATAATTTTCGAGATCTGCCTCTCGAATATCGCCATTATAGCACACAATAGCAGCCGGTCGCTTTGTTTTTTCTGTAAAGGCTGTAACTTGTCCATTAGGTTCTATTTGGGCAAAATATACGTCGTTAAAAGACATAATGCCTTTTAAGTTAAGTTGAGATGCAACATTCAATATATCGATTTTATTGTTCTTGTCGTTAATATTATCCAGCAAAAACTTTTTATTTGAAATAATGGGGATAGGCCTTCCAATTGTTATATTACGAAAGCCACTAAACTTTCTATAAAGGAAGTTCAGGCCAAATAAAACAAGAACACCAATCAGAAGTGAATAAACATATTCCATAAAAGGAATACTGGCCGTGTAAATAACACCACCAATCATACCCCCTAAAATGAAATTGCCAATCAGATCGATCGAATTCATTTGAGAAAGCTGAGTCCGGCCTGATATGTTGAGATAGCCGATGATAAAAGCAAAACCTGTGATCAACTTAATTAACATCCAGAGATAGAACATCATGGTTATAATCCAAATGCTTTCTAAAAAGGCTTAATCTTTGAGCTTAGAGAAGGTAAAAATAAAATTCAAGCATTGAAACTCTAAGTTTTTCTTAATAAACTTTCTATTTCGGAAAATAAAAAAGTCTTTTATTATTACCGTGTGTTCAGGCTTTTTCTTTCTGGCTGAAGTTTTTTGCCAGAACGATTTTGAAGAGCTAAACAGGGCCCGTGTAAAGATTTAATCTTTATTGTTAAGTCTTTATTAAGAAAAGAATGACACTTTTTTTTAATAATGCATTCATAAATTATGAATTATTAAAAAAGAACGTGGCCCTATAACCGTCTTATAATGGCGGCATTCAGTTATGAAGAGGAGTTTATGCTTACAATCCCATTACTGAAATCACTTCCTAACACTGTTACAGTACCGTCTTATAATCTTAAAGACGTTAAAATATCTATTGTTCATTTCGGTGTCGGAAATTTTTTTCGGGCTCATTTAGCTTATTATATGGATAAAATCCTGGCCCTACCCGAATGTCAGGAATGGGGTATTATTGGTGTTGGCCTACGCAGAGGAAAAGGGCCTGAGAAAAAAGCTAAGGATTTTAAAGCACAGCAGGGTCTTTATAGCCTGACAGAAACAGCTCCTAATGGTGAGAGTAAAAGACGTATTATTGGCTCTTTAAGGGGTTATCTTTTAGCACCGCTAGAGCAGGAAAAGGTCCTTTCTTACTTATCATCAGCTCAAACAAAAATTATCTCGCTCACCATTACGGAAGGCGGTTATAATATTGATGAAAAAACAGGGGAGTTCATTCTTGATGACCCTGATGTCAAACATGATTTGGCAAATCCGACAAAACCCAAAACAGTATTTGGCTATGTTGTCGAAGGATTAAGACGCCGCAAAGAGGCAGGGTTAAAGGGCTTTACAATTTTATCATGCGATAATTTGCGTCAAAATGGCTCAGTGTCTCGCACCGCCTTTATTGGTTATGCAAAGGCTCTTGATCCTGATCTTGCTGCATGGATAGAGGAAAATGTTTCTTTCCCCAATGCTATGGTGGATCGTATCACACCAAGCATTTCAAAATCAGCCGCAGCAGTTCTGAATAAAAAAAGCGGTGTGCAGGATCTTGAACCCATCGTTGCTGAGGATTTTACGCAATGGGTGTTGGAAGATAAATTCATTGCAGGGCGTCCTCCACTAGAAAAAGTGGGTGCTGAATTCTCCGATGAAGTGGGTACTTATGAGCATGCCAAAATCCGCATTTTAAATGCGTCCCACATTGTCTTTGCCTCTATAGGTTGGCTCTTGGGTCTAAAACATATTGACGAAGTTCTTGCTATTTCTAAAGTGAGAGAATTTGTTGATAACGTTATCGAAAACGATGTCCTGCCTACTCTTAAGGGGCCAAAGGGTGTTGATCTTCAGGCTTATAAACAGCTCATTTTTGATCGTTTTTCCAACCCTGCTATGGCCGACCAGATTAGGCGTATTGCTGGAGATTTAACCTCCAAAACGCAGGTCTTCTGGACAGAAACAATGCGTCAGGCCCTTGAGGGGAAACGCGATCAGCACCGCCTTATTTTCATTATGGCGCTCTTTTTGGAGTTATTGCGCAATAATAATAAGGAGGGAGAGCCAATTTCCGAGCCTGCTTTGTCAAAAGAGCAGCTTGAGATAGCTCATTCAGATGATCTCAAAGCATCTATTGAGTTGCCAATTTTTGATGGCTGGCGAGACCTGATGACACCACAATTAAGCGAAGACATTGCAAAAGCACGCAAGCAGATTCGTGATAACAATATTTTAGAGGTTTTACCTCATTAATAAAGTTAGTCGGTAAAACTGGCTAATAAAAGCCTTTTAAAAAGACTCTCTTTACTAAAATTACGGCCCTGAGATTTAGCGTCTTAAGGGCCGTATCTTTTTGTTTTTCAAATCAAAAAAGCTTTTATTGATGAAAATTTTTAGATAGAAGCATTTCGATTTCAAAGAGGCAGAGTTTGCTTTTTATGGACCTCCTATTAGAGGGCCGCATAAAAGAAAATTGAGGGTAAAGCTCTTTCATTACATTTATTAACCAAATTCCATGACGGGAATCTGTTGTATAAAAACCACTCTGGTGTGTTCTTCTAGGATAGTTCCTTGCTGTGAGGCGTGTATTTTTGCAACAAACGCAATTGTGATGATTTAGTTTTAACTAAAATAAAGTAGGCTCTCTTCCGAGATAATAAGGTTCTTTTATAGGGAGCACCCTGATGGCGAAATCGTCTGATACGAGCACGTCTTCGACTATGAATACATCTGCTTTGACTATTGTCATTGCTCTTGTTGCAGCAACGGGCGGTCTGTTGTTTGGTTATGATACAGGCATCATCTCTGCTGCATTAATGCAGCTTATGGAAAACTTCCATCTTTCAACCTTTAATGCCGAGATCGTCACCTCCGCTATTATTGTTGGTGCTCTTGTGGGTGCTATTTCTGCTGGTCCTATTTCCGATGCAATAGGGCGGCGCCCATCAGTTTTAATTGCAGCTGTACTTTTCATTATCGGTACTGCCGCAATTATTTTTGCCAATAGCATGACATCGCTGGTTATATGCCGCCTGATTTTAGGTTTGGCTATTGGTGCAGCCACGCAAATCGTGCCTATTTATATTGCTGAAATCGCCCCACCAGAGCGGCGTGGAAGCCTGGTTGTGGCCTTCCAGTTGGCAGTTGGTGTTGGTCAGCTCGGGTCTTTCATATTAGGCTTTATGATCCGTAACCATTCATGGCGCCTTATGTTTGGTATTGGACTTGTGCCGGCTTTAGTTCTTTTTATCGGTATGTTGTGCTTGCCTAACAGCCCTCGCTGGATGGCCCTTAAAGGCAGAGTTATGGAAGCGCGCCAGGTATTGGTTCGTTTACGCTCGACCAAAAAAGAAGCTGAGGGTGAATTAAAAGAGATCCTCGCTTATGGCCAGGGTCATGAAGTTGACGGAAAAAAAGGTTACGCCGAGCTTTTTTCGCGGTGGGTTCGTCCTGCTCTGATCGTGGGCGTTGGTGTGGCCTTATTCTGCCAGATTACTGGTATTAACGCCGTTATTTACTATGCACCAACAATTTTTGCTGATGTTGGTTTTAGCCAAAGCTCTGCTCTTTTATCTGTCATTCCTGTAGGAATTGCGATGGTCGCTTCTATCGCCTTTGGTGGCTGGGCTGTAGATGCATGGGGTCGTCGTAAAACCATGCTTTATCTGCTCCCTGGTGCCATTATTGGCCTGCTTATAACAGGCACAATGTTCCACCTTGGGCTTGCTAATCATGGTATGGGTGCATGGGTTACTGTCTTTTCAGTCATGGCCTATACGTTCTTTAACGTTGGCAGCTTATCGGTAGGAATTTGGTTAATCGGGGCAGAGGTCTTTCCTCTTAGCTGCCGTAGCCAGGGTATGAGCCTTGTTTCTGCAACACATTGGAGCATTGACCTTTTAGTCTCTTTAACCACGCTGAGCATGGTTAAGTTACTCGGTGCAGGCGGCGTGTTCTGGCTCTTCGCAGCTATGAATTTCCTCGCTTTCTGCTTCGTCTTTTATTTTGTGCCAGAAACAAGAGGTGTTTCTCTCGAAGAAATCGAAAGACGCCTCCGTACGGGGACATTTTTGTCCTTTAAGAAATAACCACCCCAAAATCTTTCTGATTGGGTCTTATGTAAGATGAGAAAGGAAAAAGAGGGCTTTAAGCTCTCTTTTTCTTTATTCTTCCTTAAGATTGACAAAAAAAGAAAAGCTTTTTTAAAATCATATTTTATTATGACGGTGTAAAACCTTGTTAGGGAATAAATGATGGCTGTGACTGAGGTAAGTATCATTGTCCCGTGCCTCAATGAGGCCGATAATATTTTTCCTTTTGTCGAAGCTATCAAAAATATCTTTTGTGATGTGAAATGGGAAATTATCTTTGTTGATGATAATTCCTCTGACGGCACAATCCATAATATTCGCCAAATAAGCCAGGAAGACCCTCGAGTAAGAGGTATTTTGCGCTTAAACCGCAAAGGTCTTTCTTCTGCCGTGATTGAAGGGGCTTTAAGTGTCTCTTCTCCCTATATCGCCGTTATGGATGGCGATTTGCAACATGATGAAGCGTGCCTACCTTCAATGCTAAATTTGTTGCGTGCTCATAAAGCGGATTTAGTCGTGGCAAGCCGTTATATAGATGGCGGGGGAAATGAAGGCCTTTCTAGTGCATGGCGCCGGGGACTTTCTAAAACCGGTATAAAACTAGCCATAAAATTATCTCATGCCCCTATAACAGACCCTATGAGCGGGTTTTTTATGATCAAGCAGGAGATATTTGACGAAATAGTCCCTTCACTCTCAGGCAAAGGCTTTAAAATCCTTTTGGATTTGATCCTAAGCTCCAAAAATCCACTCTCTATCGCCGAAGTGCCAATGATCTTTCGGAAAAGAATATATGGCGAAAGTAAATTGGGCATACCAGTCTTGCTTTCTTTTGCAATGATGCTCACAAAAGCAGCGATAAAGCGATAAAGCGATAAAGCGATAAAGCGATAAAGCGATAAAGCGATAAAGCGATAAAGCGATAAAGCGATAAAGCGATAAAGCGATAAAGCCTTTTAAAGAGCCGCGTTACACTCTGGCTATAATTAAAAAAAAACCTTACCGGTAATAACATTCTATTTTTCAAGATTATATCAGCTCTATCCTTGCCTATTGAGAACCCTTTTATAGAACGAAATCGACCTTTTAAACCTTGGTTTGTTTTTGCAAGCTTGGGGGTTTTTTAAGATAAAATGGTCATTTAGTTTTGGTTTATTCTCGCACATCTGGGGAACTTTTTTTACATAACGAAATAGCTCCCTAACTGTGGCCTGGTCTCGCACGCTTGAGGGAATTTTTTAGGATGAAATAAACCTATAGCTTTGATTTGCCCTCACATGCTTGGGAGGTTTACCCCCGCGCGTGCAGGGAGCACACGCTAGAAACCGCCAAACAGGCCGTTAGACCAGGTTCATCCCCGTACGTGCTAGGAATATTTAAGAAGGTCACGTTCGGTCGCTGCTCCATGCCTTCACGTCATAAATGTTCCGTAACAGCCTCTCTGCATTAGGTGGGCTGTTCAGAAGATGCACGGTTTCCTGCCAAACGGAAAATTCCTTTTCCGACATCAGCACGACACAGCCTTTTCAGGTCTTGTGGGTTATGGTCATCGGTGCGCGGCTATCTACAGCCTCATACAAATAATGAGCCAGATTCTGGCGTAGATAGATATAAGAAACACATCTTATGATTGGCCTTCTATCTTGACCATAACGTACAGTTTTTTGCTTTTTACGGCACTGTTGCAAAGTTTCGGATGGAGCGCAAATTTATAGGGTATCTGGTTTTCAGGCCCTATAAACTCTGAATTGTCTTTCGATCAAACGAACTTCTCTTCTGATCCCGTTCTGAAACTGAAAAATCTTGGCCTGTGCCTTTTTCAGGGCGTGCATGATCTCAAGGCTTTTAATTGTCGCATAAACTTGTTTTCAAATTTTTGAAACCACGAACAGGTTTAATCAGATGTTTCATCTTGCCGTGATCAGCCTCAATGGCTCTTTTGCAAATTTTGAATTTTTTCTGAAAGTTACGTCTGGTTTTAGGCGGGGTATTGTTCATGAGAAATTTCAAAAGACGTCATTTCCGTGGTGATATCATTCTGTAGGCAGTGTGCTGGTATTGCCGTTAGGCGCTGGTGCATCAATCATAAGTTGTGCAGAAGGCCCTGCCTGTTCCACCAAAGCCGTAAAAATATCCTTCAAAGACACTGAGATGGCTCCAGCGATGTAAAGTGTCTTGTAGGGGCTATATTCCCTGAGTGCATCTTTCCACTGAGGGCCATTACGGATCACATAAAAATAACCACTTAAAACGCGGCGATCATTTATGCGTGGAATGTCATGGGCCAGAGGAAAATAAGGGCGTATCCGCTCCATCTTGCTTTCAGAGAGCAAAAACAACTCGCTCATGCGAGGCTTTCTTTTAAACTTAGCCTCCATGAAGCCTATTTCCCTTATAACTTCAGATTTTAATAAAGCCTGAGCCTGAGAAAGCTGAGATTTTCGATCTGGAATCTTGCGTAGAAGGGACTGAACAACCAGGCAGAAAACAGCCATCTGTCTTTTCGAAAAAAGAGCGCATCATGCCTGAATTAACGTGACAGCAACTCAACGCCAGATCATATAAGTAAGAAATTTTCCTTTTGGATATTGTCGGAAATAACAGCACCGCAAGTGTGATAAGGGATTAGCTGCATATGTCGCTCGATAGCCGTATCGTTCAAGTGTCGCGCCGTAGCTTCATGGCAGGCATTTCTCTGTTTCCTGTGTTTAGAAGGGCTATGGCTCACTCTCTTGAACCTGATTTTGCTGCTATCGAGCGTCGTAGTGGGGGTAAGATTGGTGTATCTGTTTTAGATACGGAAACTGGGAAAACGTTGCAATGGAGAGCGAATGATCGGTTTCCCTTTTGCTCAAGCGCCAAAGTGCCCTTAGTGGCTTACGTGTTATGGAAAGCCGATCGAGGTGAAATCAGTCTTGATCAAATTGTGCATTATACTGAAGCCGATCTTCTTCCTTATGCACCGGTTACGCGGGTTGCTGTAAGCAAGGGCTTCTTGTCAATCGCAGAACTATGTCAAGCCGCGGTCACCCTGAGCGATAATACGGCGGCTAATCTTCTATGGCGTGAAACCGGCGGTTATAAGGCTCTGAATGCTTGGATGCAGAGCGAGGGCGATCATGAGTTTAATCTTTCTGGGATCGAACCAGAACTGAACTGGGCGCAGTACGGTGATCGACATAACACAACCACGCCTGTGGCAATGGCCAAAACCTACGAGCGTTTTGTGCTAGGTGATACTTTGAAGTCAGCGTCCCGGGACAAGCTTACAAATTGGCTTTTATCTAACAAGACTGGCGAAAGGCGTATTCGTGCCGGTCTGCCTCATGCTTGGCGGGTGGGTGATAAAACAGGCACTTTCAATGAAAATTATTTCTCAACGGTTGATATTGGCGTGGTCTGGCCGATTGCGCGACGCCCAATGGTAATTGCGTGCTTTGTAGCTGGAACTCCGGATACTGACAGTGCAGAATATGCTATTGCCGAAGCAGCACAGGCTATTGCGTCTTGGATGTCGTAGCAAAGACTGATTGTGAGGTGACCCCAGTTTTTTACCTCGATTAAATCAACTTGTCCCAAATCTGAGACAATCAGCTGAGTGCGATTGTAGTGATGAGAAGACTTTCATGCCTTTACAGCAATATATTGCTGTAAAAATCTTGAAAGATGATCTTATAGGTTTTGTTGCAAAATTTTCGAAGGGGTGAGGATGTATAGGGTTTTAGCTACTATAAATTCCGAATTGTCCTTTGACCAAACGCACCCCTTTTCTGATCCCGTTCTGAAACTGGAAAAGTCTGGCCTGTCCCTTTTTTAGGGCGTGCATGACCTCAAGGCTTTTAATCGTCGCATAAACTGTTTTCAAACTTTTGAAACCACGAACAGGTTTAATCAGGTGTTTTAGCTTACCGTGATTAGCCTCAACTTATTCAAATACTTCACCTGACGGTGCTTCGCCGTGCCTGGCAGCTTTCCGTCTTTCCTGAGCTCTGCAACGGCAATGCCATATGCTGGAGCTTTATCCATATTGATGTTACAGGCTTTTCTCAATCCTTCAGGACGGTTACCGCCTTAGCCAAAACGTTTGGCAGCCCCGGCCTTAAGGGTCGGTGAGAGGTAAAAGCCAATCATATCGCCGTTTTTATCAACCGCCCGATACAGATACGCCCATACCCCTTTTACTTTGATATATGTTTGGTTCATCCCCGCACGCGCGGGGAACAGGCGTGCAGTGCCTGGCATGAGCTGCAAGAGGCCGGTTCATCCCCGCGCGTGCGGGGAACAGGAGCGTGCCTATAAGCTGTCTGATTCTAGCGGAGGTTCATCCCCGCGCGTGCGGGGAACAGTCACGCGCCCATTTATCGGCTGTGAAGGCGTCCAGGTTCATCCCCGCGCGTGCGGGGAACAGGCTTGTTGGAAGTTATTGTTATATAAAGGGAATTTACCTGTCAAGAAATCTACCAAATTTTGTGACTAAATTTTAGGCAGTTTTGATGCCGTTTGGTAGCGAGATTTTGTTGATTTGTCCGAGGGGAATTTACCAGAATAAGGCATATAAGGTGTAACGAGGTCGGTGAGAGCAGGGGGGGGTATAGCCAGTTTTGGATATATCTCTGGGGCTTATCTTCATTTCTGTGTGTGCGAAAAACCTCATATAAAAAACTATAAGTTGAGAGCATCTGCGATTCTTCTTAGTGCAGGCGAGGAACGCTAACTTATGGTCTGTGACTATCGTCTTGCGTGCATGAATTGCGATTATAGACTGTAACTCGTGTCTTGGATGCATGAGATGCAACTAATGACTGTGACTATCGTCTTGCGTGCATGAACTGCGATTATAGCCTGTAATTCGTGTCTTGGACGCATGAGCTGCGACTAATGACTGTGACTATCGTCCTGCGTGCATGAATTGCGATTATAGACTGTAACTCGTGTCTTGGATGCATGAGCTGCGACTAATGTCTGTGACTATCGTCCTGCGTGTATGAATTGCGATTATAGACTGTAATTCGTGTCTTGGGTGCATGAGCTGCGACTAATGACTGTGACTATCGTCTTGCGTGTATGAATTGCGATTATGGTCTGTGACTATCGTCTTGGGTGCATGAACTGCGACTAATGACTGTGACTATCGTCTTGCGTGCATGAACTGCGATTATAGACTGTAACTCGTGTCTTGGATGCATGAGCTGCGACTAATGTCTGTGACTATCGTCCTGCGTGTATGAATTGCGATTATAGACTGTAACTCGTGTCTTGGGTGCATGAGCTGCGACTAATGACTGTGACTATCGTCTTGGGTGCATGAATTGCGATTATAGACTGTAATTCGTGTCTTGGACGCATGAGCTGCGACTAATGCTTGTGACTATCGTCCTGCGTGCATGAATTGCGATTATAGCCTGTAATTCGTGTCTTGCGTGCACGAACTGCGACTAATGCTTGTGACTATCGTCTTGCGTGTATGAATTGCGATTATAGACTGTAATTCGTGTCTTGGGTGCATGAGCTGCGACTAATGTCTGTGACTATCGTCCTGCGTGTATGAATTGCGATTATAGCCTGTAATTCGTGTCTTGCGTGCATGAGCTGCGACTAATGACTGTGACTATCGTCCTGCGTGCATGTGCTGTGATTATGGTTTGAGACTCGTGTCTTACGTGTATGAGATACAACTCTGGAGTGTAATTCATGTCTTGCTTTTATGAATTACAACCAGGGTTATGATTTTGCTCATGGCTCATGGCTTACGGGACGCGACTCATGGTTCGTTCTAAATTAGTGCCATTTTTTGTCACATCCGAAAAAACATGGGAGAATAGCTAATTTTTCTGGTAACAATTATTTTATTAAATTGCTGAAATAGCTTTATTTATTTTGCGTATATCCTTTTGATTTACTGATAATCACAGATTTACTTAAAATTTTGATATAAAGTGAGTTAATATAGAATTAGCTTAAGTTAGTTTGAACTTTTATAAATCAAACTTTATGAACATTTTTTTCGAAAAGCCTCATAATGAAAAACTATCTTCCATCTAATCACTGGCAATATAACAACCTATGGTTGTGTTCATTTTGTTAGGTTTGACTAGGGCTATAACAGAATTACGGCTCTAACCGGACCTAATTTTAAAAAAGATAGTTACAACCTGTAAGTGTATTGTCATTTTTTATAACTGTGTGATCATGCCTTATTCAGAGTATTAACAAAGTTTCAACACTAAGACATGACAGTTACAGAAAAATTTATCATCAATTAATAATTGAGACTTACTAGCCCTTGACTTTGATAAAAACAAAGGCGTATTCATAACGAACGGGCCATAGTGGCTGCAACCACCATGGCCCTATCATAACCTGAGTAACTTAGAAGAGGAAAACTCAGATCATGACTGTTCACACTATTAGCATGTTAAGTCATGCAAATGCTAGTCTATTAAATTACTCTAGTATGGTGGGTATGAGGCCGGTGCTTACTTTGCGTCTTGCTCTAAAAAGGCAACTCGTGAAGTTAATATGCTGTCCAAGTCTCCTATTACACAGATTTATATTAAGATATTTTTTAAAAACAAAGCACTATCCCCAGAACCGGTGGGTATAACCAGGTTTAGTAGGCTGCCTGGCCACTGGTTCTTAAGGAGGTGGCTGTCCATGATATAAGGGCAGCATAGCGTCATTAGGCCGAATACGGGCTATGGGCAGTGCATCGAAGGTCACTCTGCCGCCCATAGCCTGAACAGCCTAGGCACAAATTCTTTGTCTTAATCCATAGTTTTTATGATTTCACGGTTAAATTTTGGGTATGGCTCTCAATTAAAACCAAATTATTTATCACTATTATTACAACTTATGATTGTATTTATTTTGCAAATTTTTATTAAGAACAAAAATCCATTCATAGAGAACGGGCCATAGTGGCTGCAACCACCATAGCCCTATCATAACCTGAGTCTCTAGAAAGGAATAAACTCAGATAATGACTGTTCGCACTATTAGCATGTTAAGTCATGCAAATGCTAGTCTATTAAATTACTCTAATATGGTGAGTATGAGGCCGGTGCTTACTTTGTGTCTTGCTCTAAAAAGGCAAATCGTGAAGTTAAAATGCTGCCTAACGCTCCTATTACATAGATTTATATTAAGATATTTTTTAAAAACAAAGCACTATCCCCAGAACCGGTGGGTATAACCAGGTTTAGTAGGCTGCCTGGCCACTGGTTCTTAAGGAGGTGGCTGCCCATGATATAAGGGCAGCATAGCGTCATTAGGCCGAATACGGGCTATGGGCAGTGCATCAAAGGTCACTCTGCCGCCCATAGCCTGAACAGCCTAAGCACAAATTCTTTGTCTTAATCCATAGTTTTCATGACTTTACGGTTGAATTTTGGGTATGGCTCTTAATTAAAGCCAAATTATTCATCACTATTATTACAACTTATGATTGTATTTATTTTGCAAATTTTTATTAAGAACAAAAATCCATTCATAGAGAACGGGCCATAGTGGCTGCAACCACCTATGGCCCTATCATAGCCTGAGTCTCTAGAAAGGAATAAACTCAGATAATGACTGTTTGCACTATTAGCATGTTAAGTCATGCAAATGCTAGTCTATTAAATTACTCTAATATGGTGAGTATGAGGCCGGTGCTTACTTTGCATCTTGCTCTAAAAAGGCAAATCATGAAGTTAAAATGCTGCCTAACGCTCCTATTACATAGATTTATATTAAGATATTTTTTAAAAACAAAGCACTATCCTCCAGAACCGGTGGGTGTGACCAGGTTTAGTAGGCTGCCTGGCCACTGGTTCTTAAGGAGGTGGCTGCCATGATATAAGGGCAGCAGAGCATCATTAGGCCTAATACGGGCTATGGGCACCGCAAATAGGTCACTTTCGTGCTCACAGTCTGAACAGGCTACGTAAATTTCGTTTCTTTATCAATAGTTTTTATAATTTTTCGATTAAAATCTAGGCTTTGATTTAAAAACGTTACTATCCTCATAACTCATAACTCATAACTCATAACTCATAACTCATAACTCATAACTCATAACTCATAACTCATAACCTCATTAGTGAGAGCAGGCTTAATTTTAAAGCTATATTGAGTTGATAAAATTCTTGCTCATATTCTTATGGTTCTTGTAATTTTTTGAATGTTTAATAGCCAGATTTAAAGACAAAATATTAGTTTTAATTACGTCAATTCAGCTTAACTTTGTTCGATATTTATCAAATATTATAAATACATATTTCTAAAAGCGTTATGATAAAAACTACGTTTTCATCTCATCACCAGCAACTTAAGGTTGTGTTTATTGTGTGAGGTTTTACTAGAGTGATAACAGAATCACGGCTCTAATCGAGCCCAGTCAAAAAAGATTACAACCTGTAAGTGTATTATCACTTTTCATAAATATGCAATCATACCCTATCCGGAACATTAACAAAGTTCCAACATTGAGACATGATCGTTATAGAGAATAATCTATTATCAATTGATAATTGAAACTGACTAACTCTTGATTTTAGCAAAAACAAAGGCGTGTTTATATCAAACGGGCCTTAGTGAAGGAAACCACTATAGCCCTATCATTACCTGAGTCAGTCTGGAAAGGAAAACTTAGATCATAGCTATTAACATATTAAGTCATGCAAATGCTAGTCTATTAAATTATTCTAATATGGTGGGTATGAGGCCGGTGCTTACTTTGCGTCCTGCTTTAAAAGGGCAAATCGTAAAGTTAATATGTTGCCCAACATCCCTATTACATAATTTTCTTATAAATATACTTTCTTACACAAAGCATAATCCTCCAGAACCGGCGGGTATAGCCAGCTTTACCAGGCGGCCTGGCCATCGGTTCTTAGGGAGGTGATCCCACCATATTGAAAAAATAGCGGGGCACCAGCCTAAGCCGGATACGGGCTATGAGCAACGCAGAAAGGTCACTCTCTCGCTCATAGCCTATACAGGCTAATACATAAAATTTTCTTCTTTATCAATAGTTATTATGATTTTAGGGTTAAAATTTATGTATGGCTTTAAATCGAAACCAGTTTATTCATCATCACTATAATAAGCTAAAATTGTTTTTACTTTTCGGTCTTTTAATCAAAACAGAAGAGCCTTTGATCGAACCTGCTCTAAAAAAGAGTAATTACAACTTATAGGTGTATAACCACCACTTATTTAAAACATTAGCAAAGTCGTAACATCAAGAGGTGACCAGCATTGTCCCTGCACGTGCAGAGAACACAAATAGAGAATTTAAGAGTAAAATTAACAGCACGATTCATCTCCATTTCTGAACGTACGGAGAATAGCTGCCACCTTGCCATGTGTGGCCGCAAGCAAGCGGTCTATTCTCGCATATGCAAATAGCATCTCATAAAACAACCATAAGTTGAGCATGCTTACGGTTCAGCTTTGCACAAACAAGATTTTTTCTGCATTAAAATATAGGTTTTCTTTTACCGGTTTTACTTCCACGCGCGAGAACACCATATTATTAGAGTAATGCCCGCCTGCCGAAACGATTTTTTCTTGCTAAGGCAAGGTAATGATTTAGTGAAAGTAAAAAGAGAAAAATCAGTTCATTCCCCTATGTGCGAAGAATATCACGTAAAATAACTAGAGGTTGAATGCCCTTACGGATCCCCCTTACATTAATAAAATACGTTTTTGCGTTAAAAACCCAGTAATTCCTTTTGCCGGTCTAATTCTTGCGCGCGAGAACATCGTATTATTCGAGGGTTGCCAACCTGCGAGAACGGTTTTTTCTTTCTAAGGCAAGGTAATGATTTGGTGAAAGTAAAAAGAGAAAAATCGGTTCATTCTCCTATGTGCGAAGAATATCAAGCAAATCAACTAGGAGTTGAACACCTTCATAGATCCCCTTGCACGGGCAAGATACGTTTTTGCGTTAAAAACTTGGGGGTTTCTTTCGTTGGTCTTATCTTCGCGCGTGAGACATTGCACATTGTTCGAGTATCGCTACCCGTGCGAATGGCTCTTTCCTACTCAGGCGGGGAGTCGTTGTTTGGCGATAGTAAGGGAGGAAGGCGTTCGGTTCATCCCCTTACGCGCGAAAAACGCCATATAAAACAATCATAAGTTGAACGCTCTTGCAATTCATCCTTGCATAAGCGGTATATATTTTTGGGTTAAGAAGCCAGTAATTCCTTTTGTTGGTCTTATCCCCGCATTTGTGCAAAAGAACACCATACAAAACAACTATAACTTGAAAACGTTACAATTCACCTTCGTGTAGGTGAGGGATAGGCTGGGTAATGTATAATCGTTCGAACAGTGCTTCGTTCCCGCCTGTGCGAAAGAACATTATATGAAACAATCATAGGTTGAAATCGCCACGGTTCACCTTCGTGTAGGTGAGGGATAGGCTGGGTAATGTATAATCGTTCAAACAGTGCTTCGTTCCTGCCTGTGCGAAAGAATATTATATGAAACAATTATAGGTTGAGATCGTCACGGTTCACCTTCGTGTAGGTGAGGGATAAACCGGGTAATGTATGATCGTTCGAACAGTGCTTCGTTTCCGCCTGTGCGAAAGAACATTATATGAAACAATCATAGGTTGAAATCGCCACGGTTCACCTTCGTGTAGGTGAGGGATAGGCTGGGTAATGTATAATCGTTCAAACAGTGCTTCGTTCCTGCCTGTGCGAAAGAATATTATATGAAACAATTATAGGTTGAGATCGTCACGGTTCACCTTCGTGTAGGTGAGGGATAAACCGGGTAATGTATGATCGTTCGAACAGTGCTTCGTTTCCGCCTGTGCGAAAGAACATTATATGAAACAATCATAGGTTGAAATCGCCTCGGTTCACTTTCGCACGGACGAGGGATAGACCGGAGAATGTACGATCGCTCGAGCGGCGTTCCGTTTCTGAATGTGCCAATAGCATTTCGTGAAATAATCATAGGTTGAGAGCGTTGCGATGTATCTTCACTTAGGCGAGGGACAGGCTTGGGAATGCAGATTGTTTGGGCGGCGCTTTGTTTTCGCACTTGCGAGAAACATCACATGAAACAACTTTAGGTTGAGAACGTGGCGATTCATCTTCGCTTAAGCGGGGGATAGACTGGTAAATGCGTGATTGTTTGAGTGAGGTCTCATTCCCGTATGTGCGCAACAAGCACCAAATAAAACAACCACAGATTGAGAATGTTGCGATTCACCTTTGCATGGATGAGGGGTAGGCTAGGAAATAAGTGATTGTTCGTGTGGCGCTTCGTTCTTGTACGCGAGGAGAATAGTTGTCTGGCGACAGTAAAGGGAAAAGGCGTTCGGTTCATCCTCGTGAGTGCGAAAACATTACATAAAACAACCATAGGCTGATAACGTTACGGTTAACCTTCGCTTAGGTGGGGGGAGCCTGAAAGATGCATGATCGTTCGAATGATGCTTCGTTCCCGCCTGTGCACGAAAAACCCCATGTTAACAATCACATGTTGAAAACCCTTACGATCTACCTTCTCTTAGGCTAGAAAGAGGCTTGAAAATGCGTGATTGTTCGAGCGATGCTTTGTTTTCGCACTTGCGAGAAACACCATACAAAACAACGATAATTTTAAAACGTTACAATTCACCTCCGCGTAGGTTAGTGGATAAACTGGGTAATGTATGATTTTTTAAACGAAGCTTCGTTCCTGCATGTGTGAATGGCATCTCGTAAAACAACCATAAGTTGAGAACGTTACGGTTTACCTTTGAATAGGCAGGGGATGTGCTAGGAGATGTATGATCGTTCGAAGGGCGCTTCGTTCTCGTACGGGGGGAAATAGTTGTTTTCTGACAGTCAGAGGGAGAGAAACGGTTTATCTTCATATGCGCAAAAGACACTTCATAAAACAATCACAGGTTGAAAGTGTTACGATTCAACTTTCGCGTAGGTTGGGGGATAAATTGGGAAATGCATGATCGTTAGGGCGACGCTTTGTTCCCGCATGCGCAAGAAGCACCGTGTAAAACAACCATGGGTTGATAGCGTTACAATTCACCTTCGCATAGGCTGGGAAATGCGTGATCGTCTGGGCGATGTTTCGCTCCCATGCATGAGGGGGATAGTTGTTTAGTGACAGTTAGGAGAGAGGAAATCGGCCTAATCCCCTATGCGCGAAAGAATATTACGTAAAACAACCGTAAGTTGAGAGTGTTACGATCCATCTTCACGTAAATGGGGATAAACCGGGTAATGCATGATCGTTCGGACAGTGCTTCATTCTTATATGCGCGAGAAACACTATATAAAAACAACCACAGATTGCGATCCATCTTCGCATAGGTGGGAGATAGGCTAAGGAATGCGTGATTATTCGAATGGTGCTTTATTCCCGTGCATGAGGAGAACACCTAATTTGGTGACAGCCAGGGGGGATGGAATCAGTTCATCTTCCTAAGTGCGAAACACACCATATGAAACAACTATGGGTTGAGTCCGCCTTCGATTCACCTTTACGGACGCAGGGCATAATCTTTTGATTGTAAAAGCTTTGCGGCCTAAGGAGAAGAAAACACTTTGTTTCATCTCAAAATATTTTTAGCCCCGTGCCATATTGTTTGAGCACTTATTTCTTGGCTTTTAATATTGATAGATTTTGTATCTACGAAAAATTTGAAAAAACTGCATAAAACGGGCTGTAGAATATTTGAGTGCTTGGGAAGCTTTGGCCAAAATTATTCTTTGCCCGATTTAGGGGTAGGGTCGTGGCTTACCAGTATTATGACTGTGTTCTTGCTAGGTTCGTTTCAGTTTTAAATGACTTTCTCAGCTTTGTTGGGAGCAGTCATTTACGGCATGGATGGTGTCAGATCATTGGTTCATATCGTCTATGGTTATGTGACGTTTTATTATTGTCAATGATCAAGATTTTGCCGTTTGACCATGGGGGAGCCCAAAATTAATTTTGCAAAACTCGACTCGATTGCCATATGAAGAGGCTTAGAAAAAGCAGAGCTCAGTTCAGGCTTATTATAAAAGATATTTATAAAAGTGAGGTTTGAGAGGCTCCTTAAAAGAAAGAACCTCTCATAATTTAGACTAGTCTAATTTAATGTCCAGCAGCGAGATGTTGGTACATTTTGGTCTGTATTTGCACCAGGTGCTGTTAAAACGCATAAAACAACAGATTTTTTATGTTTTAATGTAAATATCTCACCATTTTGAAAGTAATTTGAGGTCGTGATTTTAAAGCCTTGATTTAGAAGCTGTTTTAGTGACTGTCCTACAGGTTTTAAATCTGTGGGGACAGAAAGGGCGTTATAAGGCGTTTTGGCCCCTGCTTCAGGTGGCCAGCTTGCGGAATTCTGCGCTAAAGCTGGGACGGTTATTGAAAGAGACATCATGGAAATGATGGTTAAAAGAGTTTTTCTCATTTCTTTCTCCTATAGAATTTTATTTATCCTGATATTTTAATCATTTCCTAAAGAGATTTAAATAAACTTAACGCTATTATAAAATTAATTTATTAGTAATTTTAAATAAACAAAAAATTTATATTTTACTCCAATCTTGGTTAATTTAAAGTTTTTTATGATTTTAAGGTATTGGCCTTAATTTATTTGATTTCTGTAAAAGTTTGTGACAGCCTTTTGAATTATGGAAAAAGAATAAAGCGACAATTATCTGTTTTTAGGAGTTTTTTTGTTGCATAACGTTGTTAATTTTTTCTCACATATATTCAATGCGGCTCCCGAAATTGCTCTTTTTCTTTCACTTGTGATTGGATATGGCCTGGGCCGTTTGCGCTTTGGTTCTTTCCAGTTAGGTGGGGTTGCAGGGTCTTTGCTTGCGGCTGTCGTCATAAGTCAGGTGGGGGTGCATATTGATTCGGGCATTAAGAATGTTCTTTTTGCCCTCTTTATTTATGCCGTCGGTTATCAAAGCGGCCCGCAATTTTTTCGCTCATTGGGGCGAGAGTCTCTTAAAGAAATCATGCTTGCGGTTGTGCTGGCTGTAACAGGGCTTATTACGGTTGTTACGGTTTCGCGCCTCTTTCATTTAGATAAAGGTTTGGCCGCTGGTCTGGCTGCTGGTGGTTTGACACAATCTGCCATTATTGGCACGGCTGGTTCTGCTTTGGGCAAATTGGGGCTTCCATTATCAGAAGTGCAGCAGCTGCAAGGTAATGTCGCGATTGGTTATGCCGTAACCTATATTTTTGGTTCTATCGGTACTATCATTATCTGCGTCAATATTCTTCCATGGTTTATGAAACGCAGCATTCGTGATGATGCTATTCAGGCCGAGACGAGCCAGGCCGGAGGTGTTCGTCTCCTTAAGCAGAATGAGAGTTTTGCTGTGCCTGATCTCATGGGGCGCGCCTTTATTATTAATAAAAAAGGGCTGACAGTTTCTCAGTTAGAGCAGACAATTCAAAATGTGACGGTAGAGCAGGTTTTAAGAGATAAAAAACCTTTTAAATTGTCGGGTGACCTTGCTCTTTTACCAGGAGACCAGGTTTTATTACTGGGTCATCGGGATAATATTGTTAAATATGGGTCACAAATTGGCACGGAGACAGATGACATATCTGGCCTGGATGTTGTTATAACGCGTGAAAATGTTGTTCTTACAAATAAGGATTTTGTAGGTAAAACCCTTGATCAATGTAAGGATATTTTGTCTCCAGAGGCTAGGCACGGTGTTTATCTTATTGATATCACACGTGATGGTAGAAAGATTGCTGTTAAAGCTGATAGTGTTGCTAAAGAAGGCGATATTATTACCCTCTATGGTAATGCTTCTGACATAAGCCGGCTTACCGCTCAAATTGGGACAGCCTTAGTCACAACAGTGAAAACCGACATAGTGTTTCATGCTCTTGGCCTGGCGGTAGGTTTGTTTATTGGCTTAGGTGTTGTGCATTTTGGTTCAGTGCCTTTAACCTTGGGAAGTGGGGGCGGTGCTCTGCTAGCTGGGTTGGTCTTTGGTTGGTACCAAAACCGTCACCCCCTTATTGGTAATATGAGTCGTGAAACTTCCACTTTCTTAATGGATTTTGGTCTCGCCGGGTTTGTTGCTGTTACTGGTTTGCAAACTGGCCAGCAGGCAATTTCTACAATCATGCAACATGGTGTGACATTATTCATGCTTGGTGTTGTTGTAACGATTGTACCGCTCATAATTACAATGTTGTTCGGGCTTTATGTGTTGCGATATCGTAACGTAGCAATTTTTGCAGGTGCCTTATCTGGCTCACGTAGTGCCAATCCAGCCTTGGGTGAAATTTTAAATAAAGCGGGAAATGCCGTTCCGACGGCGCCCTTTGCCATTACCTACGCACTGGCCAATGTGTTGTTAACATTACTTGGTCCTCTTGTTGTTGCCTTTTCATAAGTAATCAAAAATCTAAGGAGGCTAGCTTATGGCTACTGATTATTCAAAATTTAGTAATATGAGTCCTTTTGAGTTAAAAGATGAGCTCATTCGTTTAGCCAGTTCAAAAAGTGAGCGCACCATGCTTAATGCGGGGCGTGGTAATCCTAATTTTCTAGCGACTTTACCACGTGCTGCGTTCTTCCTTTTTGGGCAGTTTGCCCTTGCTGAGTCTCGTTTGTCTCTTTCTTATCTTTCGCCCTGGCTTGGTGGTACGGTTCGTGTTGCCGGGATAGAAGGGCGCTTTGATAGTTTTATGTCCACTCATCAGGGGTTAGAAGAAGCCCGCTTTTTATCTGGTGCCCTGAGTTATGTGCGTGACCAGATGGGGCTTCCTGCCGATGAATTCTTGTTAGAAATGGTAGAGGGTATTCTTGGGTGCTATTACCCTGCTCCTCCTCGTATGCTGTCTTTAAGTGAAAAAATCGTTGGTCAGTATGTGTTGCGCGAAATGGTGGGGGGACATGTTCCTTTAGAGGATACTGATTTTTTTGCAACTGAAGGCGGCACGGCGGCCATGGCCTATGTGTTTCATAGCATGAAGCAAAATGGCCTTATTAAAAAAGGTGACAAAGTTGCTTTAGGCATGCCTATTTTCTCACCTTATATTGAGATCCCAGAATTAGAGGAATATGGGCTGGAAGTCGTTGAAATTCAGGCCGATATTAATTTAAACTGGCAATATCCAGAGTCTGAACTTGATAAATTACGCGACCCCGAAGTTAAAATATTCTTCTGTGTTAATCCAAGTAACCCTGCTTCGGTTAAAATGGATGATCGTTCATTAGAGAAAATTGCTGATATTGTTAAAGAGCGTCCCGAACTCGTTATTCTGACCGATGATGTCTATGGCACATTTGCAGATGACTTCCGCTCTATTTATGCAATATGCCCGCATAATACGATACTTGTATATTCTTTCTCTAAATATTTTGGAAGCACAGGCTGGCGTCTTGGCGTCATCGGGATGCATAAAGATAATGTGCTCGATAAAGCCATAGCTAATTTCCCTCAAGAGGTAAAAGATACGCTAGAGAAACGTTATATCACCTTAACGCCTGATGTATCTGATCTCAAATTTATTGACCGTCTGGTAGCTGATAGTCGTGCTGTTGCTCTTAATCATACGGCTGGATTATCGACCCCGCAGCAAGTGCAGATGGTGATGTTCTCGCTCTTTGCGTTAATGGATCAGGAGGGGCGTTACAAAACTGTGCTTAAGAGCTTAGTGCGCCGTCGTCAGGAAGCTCTTTACAGGGAATTAGCTGCTACAGAGGGCCATGATGCTAATGCTGTAGATTATTACACGCTAATAGATTTGGAAAATGTAAGCCGCAGACTTTATGGAGATAAATTTGCCGCATGGATGCTTGAAAAAGCCAGTGCTGGAGAGCTTCTTTTCCGTATTGCCGATGAGACAGGTATTGTGTTGTTACCGGCTTCAGGTTTTGGCGCAAAACGCCCTGCGGGACGTGTGTCCTTGGCTAATCTTAATGAGGTTCAATATATCGCTATTGGGCGTTCATTACGTAAAATGGCTGAGGAATATTACGTTCTATTTCAAAAAGAACAGTCCTAAATTTAGAATGAAAACTGGGTAGAGTGCACTTTACCCAGTTATTTTTTCTTGTTCTTGTTCTTGTTCTTGTTCTTGTTCTTGTTCCCCGTTCTCCGTTTCGCGTGAAAGCATTGCTCTTTACGAAGCTGGCTTTGCATAAGCATAAGGTAAATTTCTCTATGGCTCAGTTATATAGGAGGCGTTGCTCAAGCTGGGTTTATGCCTTAGTGGGTGCTATTATTTTTGCTGTAAGTAGTTCTTTTGCTTTGGCACAAACTGGGAAGGCACCTATGCACTCTTCGTTACCGCGCGTTTTGGTTCTGGCTACTGGGGGTACAATTTCGGGAAAAGCCTCTGAACGTTCAGCCATTAGTTATGATGCTGGGGCTGTCACGGGCGAAGATCTGATTGCTGGTGTACCGGGTATTGAAAAGCTTGCGCGCTTAAAAGCTGAGCAAATTTCCAATATTCCGTCTCAAAACATGAACTCAAAAGTCTGGTTTCGTTTGGCTGAGCGTATTAACCAGGTTTTTGCCCATGATGAGGCTGATGCCGTCGTGATTACTCACGGCACTGATACTATGGAAGAAACGGCCTTTTTCCTGGATAAAGTTATAAAGACATCTCACCCGGTTATTTTAACAGGAGCTATGAGACCAAGCACAGCTATAAGTGCCGATGGTCCTGCTAATATGTATGAAGCCGTCAAAGTGGCCGTTGATCCTGCTGCGCAGGGCCGGGGGGTCATGATTGTGTTAAATGATACCATTCATGCAGCGCGCTGGGTGACGAAAACAAGCACCACATCGTTAGAGACATTTAAGTCCCAAATTGCCGGGCCTATTGGCGCTGTTGATGCTGCGTCTGTCCGTTTTTTTGGCCCACCAGTTTCTTTTAACCATATTGCTTTACCTACAGAGCAAAATCTCCCTCAGGTGAGAATAATTTATGCTCATGCTGATATGGATGCGCAACAAATTGACGAAGCTGTAAAGGCGGGTGCGGCTGGTTTAGTTATTGCTGGTATGGGTGATGGCAATGTTTCACAAGAGGCTCTTTCTGGACTGGATCGTGCTGTTAAAGCTGGTGTGATTATTGTGCGTTCTGCTAGAGTAGGTGAAGGTTTTGTTAACCGTAATGTCGAAGTTAATGATGATGAACATGGTTTAGTTGTTTCTTACGATTTAAACCCTCAAAAAGCCCGTATTCTTTTGCAGTTACTGTTAGCAAACCATGTGAGAGACAAATCCAAAATTCAGCAGGATTTCCTTGCTAGATATTGAATAAAAAGTAAGCAGTGCAAATATGAGTGAGAGAGTGGTTCAGTCATTGCAAAAGTTTTTTAAAGTGAAGACATTAAAGATACTGGCAACATCCGCTTTATTTTGCACTTTTAACATAACAGACGCCAAGGCTGGCCAGTGGTACACAGGCTCGCTCGTCTCTCCTTCTGGCACAACTGGAGAGGGAGTTTTAAACGTTGAGCCTTATTACTCTTATAGCCAACCTATGGGGGCTTTTGGTCCTCATGGCGGGACGGGGCCTGCAAAGCACCCCTTACAGCGTAGCTTATCAAACTCTACTTTGTGGAAATATGGTATTACGCCTGATTTGAGTATTCAGTTTCACACGATGGTTAATTATAGATGGAAGCATGCTGCGGGCCATGCTCATGGTCCCAAAGCGGCTGATATGCCTCTGGGCTTAATTTATCGTTTTGTTAGACCAGATCCAGAACGTTATATTCCTGCTTTAAGTATTATTGCAAGTATGGCTTTTCCAACAGGAGATTATAGTAATCTTGGCCATGAGCAGGACGGTGTTGGAACAGGGACTTACATTTTTCGTCTTGGATTTGTGTCGCAGTCGACATATACGCTGCCTGGTCAACATGAACTTCGTGTTAGAGTCTGGAACTGGTTCAGGCGGTCCGTTTCATCAGCTCGTTTAAAAAATATGACGAGCTATGGCACTGATTACGGCTTTTATGGCCGTGGCCATCCTGGCATGAGTGGGCAAACAGGTATTTCTTTAGAATATGGGCTAAACCAAAAATGGGTTTTAGCAACTGACTTGGCACATGACTGGGCAAATGGCTCTCATATTAAGGGTTATGACAGTCGAGGTCATTACGTTAATAAAATAAGTTCTGCGTCCAGTGATTGGCAAATTGCCCCAGCCATAGAATATAACTGGAACCCAAGATGGGGTATTATTGTAGGATCGGCCTTCTATTTTGCAGGTCACAATAGCAATATTCAGGTTACGCCTCAATTTGCTGTCAATTCAATGTTTTAGAGATAAAAGAGGCACCAATAAAAAGTGTTTTCTTTGAATATTTCATATCATGACATCACTTTATAAATAAAGTGGCATAAATTTTTGCATGTTCGTGCAAATCAGGCGCGGATTTTATGCTTCTAAACGCTGTTTAAGCATTAAACATATTGCCGCGCCTTTCATAAATATGTCAGAATTTATTTATAAAATATAATATTATGGGCAATAAATGTTACTTATTTGGTATTAGAATAAAGTAATCAACTTTTAGTTTGACATGATTTTACCTGGTCTCTCAGCCCGATGTAATCACCAAGCCAACGTACTATATGGGAATGATCGGGTAATTGTAATAATTCCTTGGCAAGGGCTTGTTGGTCTGTTGGAGAATAATCAACCAATATTGGGCAGATTGTTTGTAAATGGGGAGCGGAGCAGGCTCCCATAACCAGTAATAACAGCATTATTACATAAGTCTTCATTATATTTTTCCATTATTCAGCCGGTCTATAAGCTCCTTTGCTGTGATGGGCTTGTTTATTTCAGCCTGAGCCATAGCTCGCACAACGCGTGTTACCTGTTGGGCAAGTTGTGCATTTTCTTTTTCAAATTTAACACGCGCTGCGTTTCGCCCTGCTCTGTTTGCATATATGACCAGACTGATTAAAGCGCCCACTATTATAGTGAGCGCCTTCAAACCTAACCAGTTATTCACTTGGTGATGCTGCTTTTATTAGATTTGGGATATGGGGCAGGTTAGGAATTAATGATGATTTTGTTTTTACTCCCGTTGTAACGTCAGCTACGCCATTAAGAATTTCAGTGCTGCCTTTAATAACTTTTTCAAGGTCAAAAGGTGTTATTCCTTCAATGGCAGGTAAAAGGCCGTCAGCAATTTTTAAGACACCATCAATGACTTTCTGCTGGTTACTGCTTAGACTAAGGCCCGTAATAGCTTTGATGGCAGCCTCAGCTGATGAAGCGAGATCGGTGATAGCGTGATTAAAAATAGAAGATGTTGTTTGTGCTTCTGTCATGTTAAAATATCCTTAATAAATAATTTGATTTTAAATAAGGGGCTTGTTGTTTCAGCCCATATTAATAAGGGTTTCTAAAATAGTTTTTGGAGTTAATATGCCCTATCTTGTCAGGTGCATTAAGGTTGGTACCCGACCCTTTATGGTGGCTTAAAGCAGAGATCAGAGGTAAAAGAGCTGCTTGCCCTATACGCTGTGCAGATGTGTTATCTGGCAAGAGCATAGGTAAAGATGCTGCCATCATCGTATAAGCGACGTCTGGCGTAATAGCTTTAAACCAAAGTCCGATAATGCCACCAATAAAAGCAGATAAACCATATAATGTGCTTGGCTGTTGAAGCCAGTGGCGCAAGTTAAAGAGTATTTTCATGGTGTTTCTCCCAGGAAAACCGCTCTTTCTGCCTTTCGCCTCTGTGTTAGGCCGCTTAGAGTTTGTCCTTGTGATTTATTCCAGCGAAGAAACTGTTCGGCGGCCTGCTTCATTTGGCCGGTATTAAGTAGCTTCAAAAGTGTTGAACGTCTGAAATTACCAATACCTATATTGTAAATAAGCGAAATTAACGCTGCTTCCTGCTGTGGAGTTACGAATATAGTCACCACACGCGCAAGCTGCTTTTGCACATCTTGAATAGTTGACAGTAAGAGAGAATTCGCCTCTGACCACGTTATAGGTTTGGTAAGGTCAGTAACGGGTTTACCGTTAGCTGAGACTGTACTGCCATATCCAATTGTCCAAAATCCAGCTGGGCAGAGATAGGGAATTAAAGAGCAGCCTTCAAACTGTTTTATAAGTTCTGTTGCTAGGGTAATGGCCTTTTTCATAATAAATGCCCTCCGCCCTGAAACAGGCTAAGCAAGGCATAAACAATGGCTGTGCCTACCCCGGCAGCAGCTCCTGTAGTCCAATTTTTAATAGTTTGTATGGTGCGTAAACTATCATTAATTGATGAAAAACCCTCGCTAATCTGGTTTTCTAACCTAGATAAACGCTGGTCATGTTCTGCTTGTTCATAGCTTAATTTTACTAAGGCATTTTTAAATCCCCCATTTGTAATAATTAGATTAGGATCTGTCATAGCTTTCTCCCAATTGGCTTCGACATCAGGAGTTATGGCATGGTAGTGTAAGTACAGAGGTTATAATCTAAAACCTTGTAATATATTTAAAAAATTGTTTTTATATATTAAATAATTACTTAAAATTATACATATTATTCATTATAATCAAATATAGTTGATCATTAATTTTTTATTTTACTTCATGGTGGTTATCTTACTTATTGTCAGAAAATTCCTTTTTGACAATAATATTTAATTGATTTCCAGAAGGAAAATTTTATGCCTACAGGAAAAAAAGCTGCATCACATGCATCAAAAATTTTAAGAGATAGTAAAAGCACAACAAAAGAAAAAGAAGTGGCAGCTTCTGATCTATCTCAGGCCAAGTCAACTAAATCTGCCAAGAAAAAAGCCTGAATAAGCTTTGAAAAAAATTAGATTTTATTTTCTATCTCTAATTCTTTTTAGTAATCAATGTGTTGTCAGCCTATTACTAAGAGAATTAGAGATAGTTAAAATAAATATCGTTTCTATTATCAAATATAACTTAAATAATTTAAGTCTTAATGCCCTGTCAGTTTTGGTCTAACTGATAAGGTTTTATATTATAATCATCTTTCCAGGCACTTATATAATAGCCAACGCCTCGTTCATTGATGATCATCACTTTGTGCCGACCATTACACCCTAAACTTATGAATGTATTACGGAGTATGGTGATGCTTGTCTTCAAGGTTGCATAAGCAGTATCAGGTTCTTCATCTGGATTAGGCCATAACGCAGCTATCAAATCATTAGTTTGTATAATAGCTTCTGGACGTCTCATCAGTCTTTTAAGAAGCTTGAAAAGCAAATTTTCTAACCTTATTTCGCCTCTTGGTCCTGAAACTAGACGTGTTTCGGTATCAAGATGTAATTTTCCACAGGATAAAATTGTTTTGCTTGTCATGGTGACTCTTCCATATTGATAAATTATTATATGTTTCGATTACGTAATTTAAAAAGCATATATGGCGATAAATTGGATTAAGTAACTTTAACCAGATGTCTTAATTTATTTATTGTTCGCTAAACCTTAATGTGTTTTTCCACCCTGTAGGCTTGGCAAGTGGGTGCCCTTTGGGGAGAGGGTCTGGAGAATTTGCGGAAACGAGTTCGTCTCTCGTTAATTTTAATCCTTTAGGAATTTTTCGAAGTTTTACGTCTATTTGCGGTGTATAAATTGGACGGGACTGGCCTTTAATATAGCGTCTGATGGCTGAATCGACCATAAAACGCGAGACAGATAACTCAAAAGCCATTTCTTTATAACTATAATTCTCGTTATAAAGGGAGCGGAGCAAAGAAATTTTGTCAGAAGTCCATTTTGTTTGAACTCTTTTTCGCTTTGCTACAATGTTACTTTTTGCGCATGAAGCGTCTATTATGCGTGGGATAAGCATTTAAATATACCTATAATAATAAAATTAAAATAATTGTTAATTATTTATTGATAAAAACTTTTATAAGATGATATGAGGTTATGTTGATAAATTTATAATTAATAATTAACGCTTTTAATTCGATCTATATTTCTATATATTATTAACAAGTCACAGTATGTGTGAAATTGGAAAATCTTAGCACAGATATAAGATCGCAATTTCATTTACAAAAACCTGCACGCTTTTCTATTTCATGCTGAGCGGCTTGCCTGATTTGTGGGCATTTAACGCATGTTATGAGAATATGAAGAGTTTGCGTATCTTCTTTGCTCAGATCAATAGGAGGGGCTGTTTTTTGCTTTTCGATAGTGACGGCGTTTGGTTTGGTAATAGGTTGCTTAATTTTTGCCGAATGTGGTGAAAGCTTTTTAAGCCAGTTTTCTAATTGTTCCGGCGTAATATCACTTAATTTTAAAAAATAAATTTGCTGCTTTAAAAAATTCTTTAGCTCTTGAGTTAAGATTGAGCGCCTATTTTCTGTAAGATAAGATGAAAGGTTCTCGTTAGAGTGAAAAAATTGCGATGTTAAAGCCAGGATATCTTTATAAAATTGTTTTTTATGATCCTCTAAAATTTTTGAAAGTGTATTATAATCATCTGGTTTAATAAATTGTAGATTATATCCAGTTTCACAGTATGTTACTAAAGCGCCCAACTCTATAGCATGAGTATGAAACCGTTCGTGACATTCTTTTTGAGATGGATTATTCATTTTATATTCCTCTTATAAAAAGATACAGGCAAAACACGCATTCTTTTTGCCATAATGAGCTACAATGAATGTTTGATAGCTTTTTCTTTTTAGGAAACGTTTTCTTATGAAATATGTTGCTATCAAGTCATTTAAGTATGTGGACATGTTCACTCAACTTAGTTTTAACCCTATTTTTGCAATTGTAACTCTGGTCTAAAGTGAATGTTGTTTATCAAATGTAATTCGTATATATGAATTTAATTCACACGAATAGCAATAAAAAAAATGAATAAAATTCATTCACAAAATCTCATTAAATGACATTCATGGAGAACTTTAACATTAAGGAATGTCACCCCATGAAAAAAGAAACGTTAGGGCAAAGGTTAAGGCGGCTTCGACATCAGGCAGGACTGCAGCAATCTGAAGCAGTCGCTGCACTTAGTGTAGAAATTCAAAGTAGCCAGTTATCTAAAATTGAAACAGATAAATCACTTCCGTCCTGGCCAGTAATGTGCGCTCTCTCGGACCTTTACGGTGTTGCTATCGACTATATCCGTTTTGGTGATGAGATTTCTTTGGTTGAGACGCCTAGCCAGCTTGTCAAAAATTCTACAGAATTCGCTCTCCTCAGAGCTTGGCGTGCTATGGATGAGGAAGAGAAACGAGCGCTTGCTTTGTTTTTGGACAAGTTTGGCCCGCTTGCGAGTGAGAAAGATCGAGTCGCGTGAATTCATTTTCTAATCCTTTTAACTATTTTAAAAAGGAATTTTTTTCAAAATTCGATATATTTTGCATAGCCTCGAATAAAAATCGGTTTTCCGATACGTATAACTTGAATTAAATTCATATGTCATAATGTGTTTAACCTATAAAGAGTATGAAATAAAAGGTTAAAAGTAAGGAGGAAACAAAAATTAAAAAGGTTAAGCAGGTAAAGTGAGTAGGGTAATTACCTAATTTTTAATAATTAGTTAAAATTTTTTAAAACTTTATAAATATTTATATTTCTTTTGAGTGACAGATTATAACATAAAAAAGAAAATTTTGTTTAAAAAAAATTTTTATTTTTTGATGAATTTGTATTTTTCTATAAAGATAATGTAATAGTTATTTATTTATAATGCTTTTAAATATAAATTTATTTAAGAATAAAACATATATACAAAACTACATTTTACAATTTATCATTAAAATTTCATTTATTATAATTATATTTATGAAAATTTATAAATATGATCTGTTTATTTATAGGTCAAAAATGTACAAATATATTTTTTAGAGCTTGATGCGTGGCCAAATAGCAAAAATTAAGAATATTTTAAGATTGAATTTTTGCTCAGCAATATAAATAAAATTAAGTACTATTTTTTATATAATAAAAAACTTCAAAGATTTTATAAAAAAGCGAGTATTTTGTCGCTTTCATGTAAAGATACATCGCAAAATGTTATTGAGAAACTTATTATAATAGGAACAGACTGAATAAAAAATCAGCATTTAAATATTTTGAATGTAACTTGAAATTTTTTTTCAAAATTTAAAACTATATTTTATAAAAATATCTATTCCGTAAAATTGATAATTTACAGTGTAATAGAGAATGATTTTTGGAATTATACATGTGCAAGACATGCTGATTTTATTACAATTTAATAGAAATAAATTTTTATAGTCAGTCAGGAGCAAGTATATAGCTAAATATGACAAAAAATATCTCACTATGATAAGTGATATTATGACAGCCCGGCATGCGAGAGAGGATAACTTTTCTTACTAAATATGCCTTTGCAATCCATACGTAATACACCCTCTGAAATCTGCCTTCTAAATAGATTTGCCAAATTGTTAAGAGTCTACAAACTTAAAAAGAATGAAAATTCTACGTCGTGAGGTCGATGAGGCGGTATGAAAAGGGGTCTCTGATAAGCAGCTCATTATTACGGTGTTTTAGACGTTACAAAGCAAGATATTTTATTTTTAGTGCTTATATAGCCTTCGTCACTATAGCTATAATATCCTATATGAGTTGCAATTATCATTATAAAAATACTTAAAACTATGCGCTTTAGAACATGATTCAGACGGGTATAAAGTCAGATAGAAATTGCAAGATAATGACTGATTTAGAGTAAGAAAAATACATATTGTTACTGAACGTAAAATAAGTCAGATGATTACGGTAAGATAAATTATTTGCGTAATAAAGGCAGATTATTTCATCTGTCAAAAGATACCAACTTCTCTAATTTAACGTGATGTTTGAGAGTATTTTAATGATGGTGATAATGCTTTAGCAGTTATTTATCAATGAGCTCGAAAATTACAGAAAAGGCCGAGCACATCAATTTTGATATGCAAAAATGAAACGTCTCTACGAGTAATAATAACGTTATCACATAATTTTAGGCTTGTACAAAAGTGAGATGACTGTATACGCTCTTACGCTCTTACGCTCTTACGCTCTTACGCTCTTACGCTCTTACGCTCTTACGCTTTCTTTACGCTCTTACGCTCTTACGCTCTTACGCTCTTACGCTCTTACGCTCTTACGCTCTTACGCTCTTACGCTCTTACGCTCTTACGCTCTTACGCTCTTACGCTCTTACGCTCTTACGCTCTTACGCTCTTACGCTCTTACGCTCTTACGCTCTTACGCTCTTACGCTCTTACGCTCTTACGCTCTTACGCTCTTACGCTCTTACGCTCTTACGCTCTTACGCTCTTACGCTCTTACGCTCTTACGCTCTTACGCTCTTACGCTCTTACGCTCTTACGCTCTTACGCTCTTACGCTCTTACGCTCTTACGCTCTTACGCTCTTACGCTCTTACGCTCTTACGCTCTTACGCTCTTACGCTCTTCTTACGCTCTTACGCTCTTACGCTCTTACGCTCTTACGCTCTTACGCTCTTACGCTCTTACGCTCTTACGCTCTTACGCTCTTACGCTCTTACGCTCTTAGCAAAATTGCAACATCTGAATTAGTCATTATCTGCATAGACCCAAAACCAACTTTGCCAGCGTAAATAACATATTGCAGATAAAGCTGTTTCCCCCATTATAGAAACCTAGGAACTTTAGGCGTAGAATGCGGCGTATGCAGCGGACTGTGCACGGGTTTGAAACAACACTCAGTACATGTGCATCCCCAAAATTTAACAGTGAGAGTGCTGTCTAGGCGGCTCGAACAAGTTTATTTTCTAAGCACCGTTTGTGATAATAAAGGGAGGAACCTATGGGTGAAGCTAAAATCAAGCAGATGAGCAAGAGGAAATTTCTTGCCAAACCGGAAAACAAATTTTGTGTCTATTGCGGAGCTCCTGCCACGACAATTGACCATTTCCCTCCACGAAACTTTTTTTACAAAAGGCAAGCCCCAGAGGGCTACACTTATCCATCATGCAATTTTTGTAATAGCGGAAAAAGTTCGGACGAGCAGGCTCTAAGTCTCATTGTTATGATGAGCAGTTGGGAAGTCGATAAGGACGAATCGCGATTTGATAAGCTTGTCCGTGCTGTACAAAATAACCGCCCAGAAATCATTGCGGAAATGACCCCTCTATCAAATGAGCAGTCTAAACTTCATCTACGTCAAGTTGTTGGCTCTCAAGATGACGTTTTGAAGAATAAAACGGCAGGCTGGCAAATTGTCGATTATGGGCCAGAAGCAATACGCTTAATGAACAAAATGTGCGTGTGGTTTGGTCAAACTCTTTATTTCAAGCATAATAAAGAGCTATTTACGGGTGAAATATTTGTATTAACGCTGCCTGAGTATGTTAAGTGCTGTAAAAAGTTTCAAGAGTTAAAGTCTGAGTTCGATGGGGCTCCAAATATAACCCACACTAGCCACGATATATCAAAACAGTTCTCCTACCAGTACTTTGCTGCGAAAGGAATTTTTTGTGCCATTTTACATTTCGAAGCGCCGCAAATATTTTTTTTAATCTGTGCATTGTCGCAACAGACTATGAATCCTAACATCAATGTTTTGGATGGGTGGTACCGGTCTGGCTTAGTTGGCCCAAAAATCAAATGAGATGCGTGCCAGTAAGCGTTACGGGCCCCTAACCGCATTATTCTTGCATGTACGTAGAAGATGTGAGGAAAGGTTGCGTTTGTTTCGCACTGTGAGGTCCATCTCTGCGTGAGCGGGGAACATCAACTTATAGCTTGTAGCTATTGTCTTACATGCATAAATCGCGATTATGGCCTGTGACTATCGTCTTACGTGCACAGATTTAGTTCGTGATTCGTGACGTATATGCATGAACTATGATTATGCTTGTAATTCTCGTCCTGCGTGCATGGACTGTGACTACGGCTTGAGGCTCGATGTTTGTAACTCGTTTCTTGCGTGTATGAACTGCGATTATAGCGCGTGACTAGCGTCCTGCGTGCATGAACCAGAACTTTGACTTGTGTTTAGCGGCTTACGTGCATAAATCACGACTTATGGCCTTTGATTCTCGTCTTACGTGTATGAACTGCGACTAATGCCTGTGACTATCGGCCTTGCATGCATAAGCTGCGATTAATGCCTGTGACTTGCGTCTTACGTGCATGAAGTGTGACTATGCTGTGACTATCATCTTGCGTGCATGAACTGCGATTTTGGCTTGTGATTAGCGGCCTGCGTGCATGAACTGTGACTATGTTGTGACTATCGTCTTGCATGCACGAACTAGAACTTTGGCTTGTGATTAGCGGCTTACGTGCATAAATCGAGACTTATGGCCTTTGATTCTCGTCTTGCATGCATAAGCTGCGACTAATGCTAGTGACTATCGTCTCGCGTGCATAAGCTGTGACTTAATGCTAGTGACTTTCGTCTTGCGTGCACGAACTGCGACTAATGCCTGTGACTATCATCTTGCATGCATGAACTGTGACTAATGCCTGTGACTATCATCTTGCGCGCATAAGCTGCGACTAATGCCTGTGACTCGCGTATTACGTGCATAAATCGCGGCTAATGCTTGCAACTCTCGTCTTACGTGCATGAATTGCAACTATGACGTGTTATTTTCGCCTTATATTCATAAATTACAACCATGGATTATAATTTGTGACATTTGGCCCATAGCCCATAGCCCATAGCCCATAGCCCATAGCCCATAGCCCATAGCCCATAGCCCATAGCCCATAGCGTAAGGCTTGCGCTTCGCGACTCACGACTCATTCGAAATCAGTGCCGTTTTTATGGTTGCATTGGCAAAAATATGAGAGAATGGCTAAGTTTCTGGTTACGCTTAGTTTATTAAGTTAAAAGACTATCTTCATCTATTTTGTGTAGATTTGTCTGGATTATTGATAATTACGCATTTATTTAGAATCTCAAAATAAAGTGAGTTAATATAGAATTAACTTAAGTTAGTTTGAACTTTTATAAATCAAACTTTATGAACATTTTTCTCGAAAAGCCTCATAATGAAAAACTATCTTCTGCCTAATCACTGGCAATATAACAACCCATAGTTGTGTCTATTTTGTCAGGTTTGACTAGGGTTGTAACAGAATTACGGCTTTAACCGGACCTAATTTTAAAAAGAATAGTTACAACCTGTAAGTGCATAATAATTTTTTATGAATGTGCAATTACGTCTTGATCCAAAGATTAATATAATTTTTGCATCAATTAATAATTGAGACTTACTGACACTTGACTTTGCTAAAAATAAAAGCGTATTCATAGCGAACGGGCCATAGTGGTCGCCACCACCATGGCCCTATCATCACCTGAGTCACTGTGAAAAGGAAAAACTCAGATAATGACTGTTCACACTATTAGCATGTTAAGTCATGCAAATGCTAGTCTATTAAATTATACTAGTATGGTGAGTATGAGGCCGGTGCTTACTTTGCGTCTTGCTCTAAAAAGGCAATTCGTGAAGTTAATATGCTGCCCAAGTCTCCTATTACACAGATTTATATTAAGATACTTTTTAAAAACAAAGCACTATCCTCCAGAACCGGTGGGTATAACCAGGTTTAGTAGGCTGCCTGGCCACTGGTTCTTAAGGAGGTGGCTGCCATAATATAAGGGCAGCATAGCGTCATTAGGCCGAATACGGGCTATGGGTAGTGCATCGAAGGTCACTCTGCCGCCCATAGCCTGAACAGCCTAAGCACAAATTCTTTATCTATATCAATAGTTTTTATGATTTCACGGTTAAAATTCGGACATGGCTCTTAATTAAAGCCAATTTATTTATCACTATTATTACAACTTATGATTGTATTTATTTTGCAGAATTTTGCTAAAAACAAAAATCTATTCATAGAAAACGGGCCATAGTGGCTGCCACCACTATAGCCCTATCATCACCTGAGTCAGCTTGAAGGAAAACTCAGATAATGACTGTTAGCATATTAAGCCATGCAAATGATAGTCTAATAAATTATTCTAATATGGTTTGTATCAGGTCAGTGCTTACTTTGCATTTTGTTCTAAAAGAGCAAGTCGTAAAATTAAAATGCTACTTACTACCCTTATTATACGAATTTATATTAAGCGCATTTTCGTACAAAAGCCAAAATTTCCCAAAGCCTGTAAGTATATCAGGGCAATCTAGTGCTTTTTTATCAGGCGCCCTGGTTACCCAGCAGGCTCTTAGAAAGGTGACTGCCATATTGTAAAAGCAGTAGAGCACCAGTCAGGCCATATATGGGCCATGAGCAACGTAAGAATGGTCACTCTCTTGCTCATAGCCCGAACAGGCTACGCAAATTTTCTTTCTTAATCTATAGTTTTTGTGGTTTTGCGGTTAAAATGTCTTACTTTACTTTGAGTTGAAATCAATTCATTTACCCCCATAAAAACAACCCATGGTTGTTTTCACCTTGCGGGCTTTTACTAAAAACAGAACAAAATTTCGGCTTTAACCAAGCCCGGCCCAAAAGAGGATAATTACAACCTGTAATTGCATGAGCGCCTTTTATAAATATGCACTCATCTCTTATCCAAAACATCAATAAAACGTCTATATTAAGAAATAACCAACTTCATCTCTGCATGTGTGGAAAGCACTTTGTGACGAAATGAAATCACTTCCCTGATCGGTCCACCTCTCACCTGTAAGCAATATAGAGCGCTATTTTGTGACGAGGACTTACTCTAAAGATTCATTCCCGTGCACGCACGGAACGTACTTCTTTCCGTGCCGCTGCTGCATCCCATTGCATATGGTCCTTCCCAGCACGTGCGGGGAAATACAAATGTGCCGCGGTCTTGTTAGGTGTTGTTGTACGTTCATCCCCGCGTGTGCGGAGAACACTATGGCGAGTAGTGCTGTAAACGCCGCTGAGGAGGTTTATCCCCGCACGCGCGGGGAACACGGAGGGGCGGCCTATCCGCCCCGCCCCTTATCCGGTTCATCCCCGCACGCGCGGGGCACACTGTTACAGACAGTGCATGAGTTGTAGGGTCGTAGGTTCATCCCCGCACGCGCGGGGAACACCCTTGCTGGAAGTTATTGTTATATAAAGGGAATTTCCTTGTCAAGAAATCTACCAAGTTTTGTGATTAAATTTTAGGCAATTTCCGGTGTCTCTTAGTAGCGAGATTTTGTCGACCTACTTAAGGCTAATCCATCAGATCAGGGCATATAGAGTGTAATAAGACCAATGAAGGGGGTATATTTAGTTTTAGATATAATCCTGAGATTCATCCTCCTCCTCATATGCGCGAAATATATCACATAAAACAACTTGAAGTTGATAACACCCACGATTCACCCTTGCAGATGTCGAGAACATTTTTGCGTTAAAAATTTAGGGATGTCTTCTTTTGGCCTATTCCCGCACAAACAAAGAATAGTTGGCTAGTGATTTTGGTCGGTGGATTGTCAACGCTTCATAAACATGCACGCGAATAACACAGCACTGAGGCTACCGGGCTAGCATGGTATTTAGGTTCATCCATGCCTGCTCGGGGAATACCATCTCACGCCCAGATTAAAACAGAACAGGACAGGTTCATCCCCGCGTGTGCGGGGAACACCATAAATAGGGTGCTAGCAACGCTAGAAATAAAGGTTCATCCCCGCACGCGCGGGGAACACCCGGCGCGGGAAACTGTCGAAAAAACAGAAAATGGTTCATCCCCGCACGCGCGGGGCACACTCTCACAAAACAGGCATAGCTGCCGATGGCATAGGTTCATCCCCGCACGCGCGGGAACACCTAGAAAAACAAGGTTTTAGGATGATAACGATCGGTTCATCCCCGCACGCGCGGGGAACACTATCAAAATCGACCGCCACAATGTACAGGCTCAGGTTCATCCCCGCACGCGCGGGGAACACTCTTGCTGGAAGTTATTGTTATATAAAGGGAATTTCCCTGTCAAGAAATCTACCAACTTTTAGAGGGTGTTTTGAGGTAAGAAATCGCCAAGATATGGGAGGGGTTATGTAAGGAATTATTACATATGATATGTCAGTTAAGAGATGGTCTCTATGGTGTTCAATGGTAGAAAATAGCCCCGTTCCCAATAATATTTGCCGGTCATTCAAAAAAGCATGTGTTAGAGTTTAAGTTGGATTGGGCAGCAATATTATACATTATGTGGGACATAACGTTGTTCGTTAAATGGTTATGGCTCGCTAAGTCTATTGATCAGGTGGTCAACTGGCTGTGGATTCGTGCATATTGAGGCAAGTTTATCAAAAATTTGGCCTTAACTGTCTTGACGAGAGTTGGTTCTGCGTCAGAATTATGAGCTATGAGCTATGAGCTATGAGCTATGAGCTATGAGCTATGAGCTATGAGCTATGAGCTATGAGCTATGAGCTATGAGCTATGAGCTATGAGCTATGAGCTATGAGCTATGAGCTATGAGCTATGAGCTATGAGCTATGAGCTATGAGCTATGAGCTATGAGCTATGAGCTATGAGCTATGAGCTATGAGCTATGAGCTATGAGCTATGAGCTATGAGCTATGAGCTATGAGCTATGAGCTATGAGCTATGAGCTATGAGCTATGAGCTATGAGCTATGAGCTATCAAAAAAGCGCGCCTTAGGGCGGTATTGAGCTGAATGCCAACGCCGCATCACCCGAAACACAGCATTGCGTTGTGGCTGGCAAGGGCGGGGTTTTTATAAATCAAGCCTCTGACTGACTACAGACCCATGCACAAGAAGGCGAGTTTACAGGAAATTTGATCCTGGCTATCTAAAAGAAGTCACGGATCATGTTTCGCTATAGATGGCACATATGTGCCCAGCTTCTATTATGTGGATAACGTCAAAAACCGCAGTAAAATGCTGGCGTCCCGTACGGGATTCGAACCCGTGTTGCCGCCGTGAAAGGGCGGTGTCCTAGGCCTCTAGACGAACGGGACTAAAGGCGTGAGGCGGTTGATAAAGAGTTTATTATCCTACGTCAAGAGGGTGTTGCATCAGAAATGAAAAAAGTTAAATTTTCTATGCCTTGCCATTCTTCTAATCGCAATTGTCCTGCAACGTGAATTAGCGGTTTTGTGCGGTCTTCAAGTAAATTTGTGAAGCGTTTTTCTGCTGCTCTAAAAACAAGACCTTTAAGGCGGGTAAATCCGTCTTCACCTTGCAAAATTACCCTTAGCGTGTTGCCATCTTTTCCAATACGGTCAGTTTTGACACAGCGCACATGGCTTAGTGCTAAAATAGGCTCCTCATTGCCATTTCCAAAGGGGGCAAGGGCCGATAATTCTTTTGCAAGGGTGGGGGTTGCACCGTTTAGGGTCAAAATCCCATCAATTTGCAGTGCTTCTTGAGGAGGCAGGGTTAGAGCTTGAGAAAGTGTTTGATTTAGGAATTGATGAAAGGCCTCTAAATTCGATTCTTTAAGAGAAAAACCTGCTGCCATAGAGTGCCCACCACCGGCAAGTAACAACCCTGCTTGTTGAGAGGCTATAATGGCATTGCCAATATCTAGTCCCGTTACAGAACGGGCGGACCCTTTAATAATATTATCTTCATTAAGAGCGCCAATGAGAGTGGGGCGATTAAAGCGTTCCTTTAATCTTCCTGCCACAATTCCGACGATACCAGGATGCCATTCTTTATCGCATAGCAAGATAACGGCATGGCCTGCGTCAATTTGAGCTTGCGCCCGATCTATAGCGCTTTGGAGGGCGTGACCTTCAATTGTTTGGCGTTTGCGGTTCACGCCGTCTAATGTCTCTGCCAAAGCACGCGCTTCTTCTTCGGACTGACTTAGTAGTAATTTGAGACCAAGGTCAGACTGAGCGATACGCCCACCAGCATTGATTCTGGGCCCAAGGGCAAAGCCGCAAGCCATTGCGTTGCTTTTATCTTTCACCCCTGCGCTATGGGCTAGCATTTGTAGGCCCAGGCGCTTGCCAGTATTAAGCACTTTCAGGCCCTGCGTAACTAATGTGCGGTTAACGCCATAAAGGGGCATGACATCGCAAATTGTGGCGAGGGCTGTAAGATCTAATAAAGACAGCAAATTAGGAAATTTATGAGTTTCTAACCAACCGCGTGAGCGTAATTCCCGCCTCAGGGCTATCATGGTGAAAAAGGAAACGGCTGTAGCGCAGATAAAACCAAGATTTGAATCGCAATCAAGGCGGTTTGGATTAACGACCAGCCCTTTAGGGATCAACCCTCCATTAGGCTTATGGTGGTCCAAAATAATTCTGTCAGCACGCCCTTCAAACGCGTCTAGAATAGTATGTGCGGCTGTGCCACAATCAACGCAAATGAGCAGAGTTGCGCCTTGCGTTATAAATGACTCTAAAGTTTGAGTGTTAGGGCCGTATCCTTCAGTGATTCGGTCGGGGATATGTGTGAGAATTTTACAGCCTAATGCGCTTAGAGTGCTGGCTAGCAAAGCTGTTCCGCATGCTCCGTCAACGTCATAATCACCTAATATGCCAATAACTTCTTGTTTCTCAATTGCATCGGCCAAACGCTGAGACGTTTGGTCCATATCTTTTAAGCATGAGGGATCGGGTAAATCACGTTCGAGGCGCGGTTCAAGAAAGGCCTCAAGCTGATTTAAGCCAATGCCCCGCCCGGCTAAGATGCGGGCTGTGAGTTCTGTCAGGCCTGTTTGTTGAGTAATTGTTAAAATAAGGCGCTGTTGTTCGTCACTTAAAGTGCTTTTGCGCCATACCCATTGGCGGTTTCCGGCGCTGGAGGTAACACCAAGAACAGAGTTATTGGGCACGTGATTATTAAATGTCATGAAATCTTAGAAAAAATTGGTTTGTAAACGCTTGGTGGCGACGTGATGATAGGCCCTGATATAGCGGATTGTGCCTGTTTCTGAGCGCATAACAACGGAATGTGTGCGTCTATAACCTGTATCGAGATTTTCTACGCCTTCGAGCAAATAGCCTGGTGTGACACCTGTTGCACAAAAGAAAACATGGCCATTAGCTAAGTCACATAACTCAAGACGCCGTTTAGGGTCTTGGTCTTTCATCATAATCTTTGCCCGCTGAAGTTGCTGGTCATTTTCAAAAAGCAAGCGTGCTTGCATGTGTCCTTTCATGCAACGCACTGCCGCGGCAGCAAGAACGCCTTCTGGGGCTCCACCGCTTCCAGCATAAAGGTCAACACCGCTAAGGGGGAGGCATGTTGCAATAACCGCAGCAACATCGCCATCACTTAGTAATCTAACGCGTGCCCCTGTTTCGCGCGCTTTTGCAATCATTTCCTCATGACGGTCACGCTCTAAAGCACATAAAGTCAGATCAGAGGGTGATTTTCCCTTGGCTTTGGCGAGTTCACGCAAGTTGGTTGTAATTGATGCATCAATATCAACTACATTTTCAGGCACATCGGGTCCGACGGCTATTTTTTCCATATAAACGTCGGGAGCGTGTAAAAATTGCCCTTTTTCAGCAAGGGCAATAACTGTCAGAGCGTTTGGAAGGCTACGGGCGCAAAGATTTGTGCCCTCTAGCGGGTCAACAGCGATATCAAATTCAGGCCCTCCGCAGCCCACCTTTTCGCCAATATAAAGCATGGGGGCCTGGTCCATTTCGCCTTCGCCAATGGCAACAGTGCCATTGATGGCGACATTATCAAAAGCCTCTCTCATGGCTTTTACAGCGGCACCATCGGCCTCTATTTTGTTGCCGTAGCCAGTCCAGTGGTCTGAAGCAATGGCTGCGGCTTCTGTTACGCGTACAAGCTCAAGGCCAAGATTGCGGCCCGTTAAGCGAAAAGGCTTTGCCATCAGCATAAGCTCTCAATAGTTACTATAAGAGGGGCTCCATGCACGGAGTTTAGCTCTCTTAGACGGGCGGCAGCATCTGTTATATGACTATTAGCCACAGGATGAGTGATAACGGTTAAATAAACCTGCTCTAATTTAAACTCATGCTGCGCAATTAGATGTACTGAAATACCCTGATCTCGTAAGACTGCGGAGATATCGGCCATAACGCCTGGTGTATCATCAACGAGCAAACGCACATAAAAGGCGCTTTTAAGTGACGCTACTGAGCGGGCTGCTGTTTCCTCTTGTTCCACAATGCGCCCCCATAAGGGGAGGCGCATGCCCTGAGCATAGTCGATAATATCAGCAAGAACGGCGCTGGCTGTAGGGCCTTCTCCTGCTCCCCTGCCTGATATGGTCATGGGTCCGCTATAATTGCCCTCCCACGTAAGGGCATTAAAGACATTATCAACCTGGGCTAATTTTGCCTTTTCGGGCACAAGGCAGGGGCGAACCCAGGCCTCAATTGAGCCATCCTGATGTTGGCGTGCCATGCCTAGGAGTTTGACTTTATAGCCAAGTTTTCTGGCAAAACCCAGGTCAGATGCTGTGATACTGCGAATACCCTCAACAGTCAGACTGTCAAACTGGAGTGGTTTAAAAGCTATATTGGCCAAAATGGCTAATTTATGAGCCGTATCCCATCCATCAATATCTGTAGAAGGTTCAGCTTCGGCAAAGCCTTTTTCTTGTGCTTCTTTCAGCACAGCCTCAAAGCTTTGGCCGGTTTCTTCCATTGTAGTCAGAATATAATTGCAGGTGCCATTGAGAATGCCACCGATAGTTTTAATGATATCTCCTGCCAGACCTTCTCTGACAATTTTGACGGCTGGAATGGCTCCAGCGACAGAGGCTTCGTAATAAAGAGGGGCGTTATGGGTTTTACTTAGCTGTGCTAATTCTTTTCCATGAAGTGCTATAAGAGCTTTATTGGCGGTGATGACAGCCTTGCCAGCTTTGAGAGAGGCTTCAACAAGGTCACGTGCAGGGCCTTCCGCTCCTCCAATAAGTTCAAGGACACAATCTATAGTTTCATCTGAGGCCAGCTCGACAGGGTTATCATACCAACGAAAAGAGCTAAGGTCGATTTGACGGTCTTTTGTCCTATCACGGGCACTAACGGCAGTAACAACGAGTTGTTTTCCTGTGCGGTCAGTTAAAGAGGAAGCCTGTTCCTGTAAAAGTTTAATGACCCCGCATCCCACTGTTCCAAGACCAGCAATTGCTAGACGTAATGAATTAGAATTAGCGGTTTTGTCTGAAAAATGAGGTGCAGCTTTCATAATCGAATAATTCTTTTCTTTAATAAAATGAAGGACGGTTTTAGCGGTGACATCTCAAATGTAAGGTGCGTTTTTAAAAGGTCTTTGTAAGATAAAAAGACCCAGATATTTGTTACAAATTGCTAGAGTGGTGTCCTTAAAATAAGTGACGTTTACCGGCTATGTTTCACGTCTTCTGACTTTGAAGCAAGGGGGTTACCTCTTTTTTAACCTAATGTTTTATCAAATATTACGGTGTGAGAGACTGAATCTGAATGCGTGCTCCGTCACCTATGGAGCGGGCTTCTATAATTAAGTTTTCAGATGCTACACCGCGTTTTTCCAGTTCCTGAGCTATTTTTTGGGCTCTTAATAAGCCAAGTCTGAGCTCATGTTGCTGGTCTTTTGCTTTTAATCCAGCCTCTGCACTGAGTGTTGTCCCAAAACCGATAATAATAAATTTTTTATGAAGGCTTTCATCAGCAAGATGTTGCAGTGTTTGTTCCTGCTTTGGACCTATTTGATCAGTCGCAGCAACAAAGCGGATCAGAGTTCCATTAGGTTCCTTTTTATCAAAATCCGGGATGATGGCTCCTGGGGTGGAGGGAATTTTAAATCCCCGAAACCCTATAGGGAGAGGGGGAGCGTCTCCTATGGTCGGAAGAGATTTTGGGGTTTCATGAGCGATGGGCTTATATTTAAGCTCAGGTAACCCATTATCGTTATTTTTATCGGTTGCTGTTTTTTTGGGTATATAAGGTGCTGCTTTAGAAATTGAGCCTTGCCCGGTGCTGCGGCTAGATGTCAGCGTGCTAGAGTTTTCTCCGCCACCAGGAGGGGGAGGAGGGGCGATAGCGCCTTTAACTATTGGTCCACTAGCGGCACTTAAACGCTGAGCGTAATTGCGGTGTTCCTGAAGATTTTGCGTTAAAATTGCGCGTGCTTCTGGGCTGGGGAATTCTGGCTCATAAGTGGGGACTTGCCCAATGTGGGGAAAGGGTTTGTCGTAATAGGGTGGTGGGGGACGTAATTTATAAATTTCCCCTCCAGAAATGCCATGTACCCAATCTGTAAGTGTCTCATTTGCTGTGCGGTGCTGACAGCCCGATAAGGTTAAGGCCGAAGCAAAAGCACAAAATAGGCCTGCGAATGGTCGTGAATATTTGGCAAAAAAATATGTCATCATGAGGTGATATGGTCCATCAACAGGGCTTAAAGACGACGAAGCTTAGAGCGGCAAAAGCCGGTGTAAAAAAGCGACAGTCCTCCTAACAGAGTGGCCAATAAGATAAACTTCTCTATCATACCTCGCAAGCAAGAGACTTTTAACTCGCTTTAAGGCTATTTAATGAAACTGAGAAAGAGTTTATGTCTTGGCATAACGTAAAAGCGAGCGCAGGATAGAATGATGATGAATGATACACAATATCGTGATCTAAAAGGACTAGATCGAAAATCTCAGGAACAGTGTTATACTGAGCCGTCTTCCCAGCGTTTTCCTAGCCGCTTTGATGAAGAAAAACCGGAGACCCCTTCGGAGGATAAAGAGGCTTCGAAGCCTTCTCCTGAAATGGAAGATCGTCTTTTTAAGCAAAGAAAAGTGCTTATTTTTGGCGGGGTTAATGATCGCCTGGCAAAAGAAGTAACAGCACGGTTACTAGCATTGGCCGGGGATTCGGATAAGCCGATTGATATTTATGTCAATTCTCCGGGTGGGCATGTCGAAAGTGGCGATACCATTCATGACATGATTCGTTTTGTGGATTCGCTCGCACCTATAACCATTATTGGTACAGGGTGGGTGGCATCTGCTGGTGCTTTAATTTTTGCCGCAGGGCGCCCTGAGCGTCGTTTATGTTTGCCAAATACACGTTTTCTTCTTCACCAGCCAATGGGAGGGGTGCGTGGTCCTGCTACAGATATTGATATTGAGGCACGCGAAATTATTAAAATGCGCGAACGGCTAAATCGCATTTTTGCTCGGGAAACAGGGCAAACTTACGAGAAAGTTGCTCGCGACACAGATCGTAATTACTGGATGTCAGCCCAAGAGGCGGTAGATTATGGTTTAGTGGGCCGTATCATTAATTCGCCAGCTGATATTGAAACCCCCTCAGCTCCATAATTAAGGAAAGGAGCACGCCATGAGTGACGTGAAAAAAAATACCGATAAAAAAACTCTAGCCGATATTTATTCACATTTACCTGACCAGCCTTCTGAAAAAACTTTGGCTGAGGTGGATTATCAGGCACGTCATTGGAGCAGCCCCGTCAAAGGGCCATTAAAGCCAGGCACTCAGGAACATAAGAAAGCTATGGCTGATATGTTCCGTGAGACATTTAACCCTTATAAGCCTTCTGTTATCCCCTGGCCTGAGCTTGACCCTGAAACATTGCACCGCATTACGTCTCTACCTATTTGGGATATTGCTGTGCAGACTGAGGGTAAAGCACGTTTGCGTATGGCAGCCTATGCAGACATGCTTGATGATCCAGATGTAAAAGATGCGATTTCTCGTAATGCATGGGAAGAAAATCGCCATAAAGAAGTTTTATCGCGTCTGGTGGAATTTTATAAAATTCCTATGGCGCCAGAACCTCCTTATAAAGAGCCCAGAGACACTGAATGGGCCTATCTGGTTACGGGTTTTTCAGAATGTTGGGATAGTTTCTTTGCATTTGGGCTTTTTGCCCTGGCTGAGCGAGCTGGCTTATTTCCTATGGAGCTGATTGAGACTTTTGAGCCTGTTATGCAGGAAGAATGTCGTCATATCCTGCTTTTTGCAAATTGGCTGGCTTACCACCGGGCTGTTATGCCATTTTGGAAGCGACCATGGTTTGAGATGCGCGTGATTGGGGTTCTTTTCTTCTTATTATATGAGCGCATGAGTCTGGTGCGTTCTTTTGATGATCAGGGCATTGAGCATACACAGGATAATAATTTTACTGTGACTGGTGCGCAGAGCATGACTGATCAGAATGTTGATTTTGTTGAACTTATGGAGCTTTGTCTGAGAGAGGATGAACGCCGTTTCTCAGGATATGATCCACGCTTAGTACGCCCTAAAATGGCACCTATGGCAGCTCGTGCGGCCATTAAAGCGGTAAAATTCTGGCGTAAGTTACGCGGGAAAAATCAGGAAGAAAATGCCGAAGCGGTTTCAGCTTAAAAAACCGGTTTTAAAACGTCTTTTGTGAAAAACTCCGATCTCTATAAAAGGGATCGGAGTTTTGACATTTTAGTCTAATTTAAAAGAGATTACTCCCCTAATGGTAGGCTCTCAGAGTCTTCTGTTTCACCCACAAGAAGGGATTGTGCAACAATTCCAGCATCGGCACGAATGCGTTGCTCAATAATCTGAGCCATTTCTGGATGGTCGCGTAAATATTGCTTTGAATTTTCACGACCTTGGCCAATGCGTGTGCTGTCAAATGAGAACCATGCACCAGCTTTTTCAACGATATTGGCTTTAACACCAAGATCAAGAAGCTCACCAACCTTACTAATGCCTTCGCCATACATAATATCGAATTCAACTTGGCGGAAAGGCGGTGCCATCTTGTTTTTAACGACTTTAACGCGGGTTTGGTTTCCGGTAACCTCGTCTTTATCTTTGATAGAGCCTGTCCGTCTGATATCAAGCCTGACAGAAGCGTAGAATTTTAAAGCATTACCACCTGTAGTGGTTTCTGGATTTCCAAACATCACCCCAATTTTCATGCGGATTTGGTTTAGAAAAATCACCATTGTGTTGGAACGTGATACCGTGCCGGTAAGTTTACGTAATGCTTGGCTCATTAAGCGCGCATGTAATCCGACATGGCTGTCTCCCATATCACCCTCTAATTCTGCACGAGGGACAAGAGCTGCCACAGAGTCTACAACAAGCACATCAATAGCCCCAGAACGGACTAAAGTATCGGCGATTTCAAGAGCTTGCTCGCCTGTATCGGGCTGGCTCAGCAATAACTCATCGATGTTAACACCGAGTTTGCGTGCATAAATTGGGTCTAGGGCATGTTCAGCATCAATGAAGGCTACAGTGCCTCCCTTTTTCTGAGCTTCAGCCAGAACATGCAGCGCCAATGTAGTTTTACCTGAGCTTTCTGGACCGTAAATTTCAACAATACGACCACGAGGTAAACCACCAATTCCAAGGCCAATATCTAAACCTAACGAACCAGTTGAAATGACTTCGGCCTGTTCTATTGGCCGTTGGCCCAGGCGCATTACTGACCCTTTTCCAAAGGCGCGCTCTATTTGGCTCAAGGCACCTTCTAAGGCTTTGTTTTTATCCATGTAATCCTCGCATTAACAGCAGGCAGTTATACGCTTGGGCGCTTATGCCTTTTATAAATAAGGTCAATTAAACAGGGTGAGGAAAGGAATTCTGATATGGTGTTTGAAATCGATTTTTCAATAGCCCCTTATGAGGGGCTTTAGTCGATGTGCTGAGACCGCTACCTCTTGGATCTGCTGTTCCTGAACACTGACCTTTTTTACATATAATAGCATTGAGCCGTCCCTCATTTGAGCCTGACGTAACTGTTGATAAAGGTTGGTCATGCATGATTTTTGTTAAAGCATCAGCAACGATTTGTGCGGCTGCATTTTGTCCTGAGGCAGAAAGCACGGCATTAACAGGTTGCTTTCCCTTGCTTTGAATTATGGCAGCACTTAGCAGGGGTTTAGGATAATTTTGTGGAGAGGCTCCCAATATAACGCCCGTACTGCCTGCGATCCTACCAGTGCCGAACAAATTATTGTCACTTAAAGTACAAGCGACGGCCAGGCCATAATGGTCTTTTACGATAAATGACGTTGAAGCTGGCAAAGACGGCAAAGGCTGAGCACTAGACTGGCTTTTATTAAGGAAAGTCTGGGCAGCTTTTGTCCCTGCCAAACCTGATTGCCGCCAGGCTTGTACGGCACCTTCTGCGGAAATGCCATGACTAAAGGCCATAGCAGACCCTAAGCCACCATCAGCAGGGGGAGGAAGGAAGGAAGCGCGATAGTTCCCCTGCTCAACTACCAGGGCGGCGCTTTCTCCTGGGAGAGCTTTGCGTAAATCATCCCTTGTGAGTGCTGCACCGGATTGCTGGGCCTGATTTACAAATACTTCCGAGAGAGCACCGCTATAAAGATCTCCAACGCCTGCAAGTTTGAGACGTGAGAGGAAAGAAGAAAGACGTGTCTGGACTAACTGGTCACCAACGCCAACGATGAGATTTCCTTCTTTGCCGAAAACAGAAAGTGCACCACGATCGTCAAGGAGAGGGCCTTTAACAGCGTCTAGGTCAGCTGCAAGGGCTTTACTGACACTGATTCCTTGTCGTGCCAGGTGAATGGCAGGATCAATGACATCTTCAAAATGAACTGAGCCATAACGCAGTTGCAAGAGATAGAGTCCTCTTGCCATTAACGGCACGCTTGCAGGGCGCTCGCCTTCACCTTGGCCGGCAGGGGCTAAAAAGGTAATGGCCTTTGCTTCAGCCTGGCCTGGCTCGCTTATAAGACAGGCGCCCCCACCTCCTAAAGAAGCACGTGAGGGAAGGGTCACGCCCAATGCAAAAGCGGTAGCTGTAGCGGCATCTGCGGCATTTCCGCCTCTTGCAAGGACATCACGTCCAACCAGGGCTGCTTGTGGTTCGTCAGCGACCACGATTCCACCTCCACCTGGAGGGGTGTGTGCGGCAATAAATCCGGGAACATGGACGTCGGAACAACCGCTCAGCAAAATAGCTGAAAAGCTAGCGAGCGCTAAAAGCATGCTTGGCTTGCAGTATGATCGAAACCGAGAAGGTTTTTGAGCTGAGTAAGGATACTGAGCGGGAGGCAGGCTTGAGTGCTGAGCCACGGGGGCATTTCTCCAGTTTCAAATCAAAGGCAAAATAAGGGCAGCTTTTATTAAGGCCACCACACTAAGAAGAGTGATCTTGTATAACATAACATGATGAAAAAGTATCGAGAAAGGGGTAGGAGTGATATAGGCTTTTTTTTGCTTTAAGTTTCCCTTGGGAAAGCTCTTACATAAAAGGTACATGCTTTTAGATAAGGGGCTTGCAGATAAGGGTGACTAGCACAAGCCTTGTTTAGCGGAGATTTTGTGTGAAACGCCAAATTTTATTAACTGTCCTTGCAGCTTTTTGGACAGCCTCTCTGGGAGGGTCTGCTCATGCGGCACAAACGGAATCTCGTCATTTTACGCCACAGGAGCGTAAAGAGATTGTGCAAATTGTTAGTCAGGCGTTAAAAAAAGACCCTCAAATTTTGAGTGATGCGATCCAGTCACTTCGGCAACAAGCTACCGAAGAAATGCAGGAGCGCGGTTTAAAAGCTGTTAAGGCTCATTACTCTGCTTTGGAGGCAGCGCCGCCTTATGCTGTTAAAGGTAACCCTCAAGGTAAAGTGACGGTGATAGAGTTTCTTGACCCGCGCTGTGGTTATTGCCGCCATATGATGCCAGTTTTAGACAAGTTTTTAAAACGTCATCCCGATGTGAAGCTGATTGAAAAGTTAGTTCCCGTTTTAGGGCCAGCAAGCCTTCTGGATGTGCAGGCAATTTTTGCAGCTGCTATGCAAAATCATTACGAACAAATGCGCCTAGCTCTTATGAAAGAAACTGCCAAATCTGATCAGGGCAAAATTGAAACCTTAGCCAAAGAGCAGGGGCTTGACTTAGAGAAATTTCGTAAAGATATGAAGGGGCCTGCCGTAAAGGCATTAATCGCTATAAATGTCGGTCAAGCGCAAGCTATTGGTTTAGATGGAACACCTACTTTTATATTTGGTCAAGCAGCGGTGATTCCCGGAGCCATTAGTCTCGACCAATTAGATCAGATTTTGGAAAAGGTACGCTAAACATTGAAAGCGCTTGCAGAGATGATTGCTGCCAGTGATAGAGGCGAAATCCCGCCTCTTATCATGGGTATTTTAAACATCACGCCTGACTCATTTTCAGATGGTGGGGAATTTATTGAAGCCGATGAAGCGTGCAGGCAAGCACATAAATTGGTTTTAGAAGGCGCTGATATTATTGATTGTGGGGGTGAATCTACACGACCTGGTTATACAGCCATTAGCGTAGAGGAGGAGTGGTACAGGCTAAGCTCTGTTATTGCTCCTTTGGCCGTTCAGGGGATATGCCTCTCTGTTGATACGATGAAAGCTGAGGTTGCAAGACGCGCTTTGCGGGCAGGGGCGGTCATGGTCAATGATGTATGGGGCCTTCAATATGACCCGGCTATGGCAGCGGTTGTTGCTGATTTTGGGGCTAATGTCGTGGTCATGCATAACCGGCAGGACATTGACCCTCATTTAGATCTAAAAGCTGATTTCAAGCGTTTTTTTGATTATTCATTAGAAAAAGCCCAGCTGGCAGGGGTCTCTACCAAACAGATTGTGCTCGATCCTGGTGTTGGTTTTGGCAAAACTCCAGAGCAAAATCTAAAAGCCATTAATTTAATTTCCTGGCTGCGATCTTATTATCAATTACCTATTTTGCTTGGTGTATCACGTAAGTCATTTTTTGGGCATTTTCTGGGGCGCCAAAAAGGTGAGAGACTTGCAGCAACAATTGCAGCTAATCTCTATGGTGTAAAAGAGGGTGCCTCTATCATCAGAGTCCATGATGCTCAACCGCACGAAGATATGGTTCTGCTTAATTATATGCTGGGAAATTTATCGTGATAGAGAGCCCTTTAACACGTGTTTCTGTGCGTGATCTTTGTTTATTTGCTCATCATGGTGTGTTGGAGGAAGAAAAACGTCTTGGCCAGCGTTTTTTTATTAATATAGATGCCCTGGTTAATATCGACCCTGCTATTAAGGATGATGATTACCATCAGGCAGTTTGTTATGCTGGACTTTGCGATATTGCCTCTGAAATTACCAGGGGCTCTTCTTTTAACTTAATTGAAACACTTGCTGATCGTATTGCCTCTGCTATTTTGGAGCGTTACTCTCAGGTTGTCGAAACTCATATAGAAATTCGCAAACCTTCAGCACCATTACCTTATACTGTGTCTGAAGCAGCTATTAAGATTACGAAGAAACGGCATGAAGTTGTTGGGCTATCGCTTGGTGCTAATTTGGGCCCACGTGAAGCAACGCTCAAAGCCGCGATAGATATGTTGGCGCGTGCAGAGGGTTTACAAATTGATCGGGTTTCCGGTCTTTATGATAGTGCTCCCTGGGGTGTGGAGGACCAGCCTCCCTTTATAAATCTTTGTCTTTTGGGGCAGACCTCCTTGCGTCCTATGGCTTTATTGAGACTCTGCAAGGAGATTGAGCTTTTATTGGGGCGCATTCCCGGTCGTCATTGGGGAGAACGGGCTTTGGATATAGATTTGCTCTTTTATGGCGAGATGCAAATAGATAATCCTGTTCTAACATTACCTCATCCACGGATTTTTGAACGTGCTTTCGTGCTTGAGCCACTTTATGAACTTGATCCAACATTTACCATTTCTGGGCGTAATATCTCAGAGGCCTTAGCGCAACTTGCGCGCACAGAAGGCGACGTCGTGCGACGTGCTGGCGCGCCATTTCCTAGTTCAGAGGAGTCATATGTCAACTAAGGATATGCAACAGCCGGCAAGTCTAATGACATCATCAGCAGCACAGATTAAAGAGGATGCTTTAATACGCCCTGCTGACGCTCAGGAACGTATTGCTCGTAATGTGCGTGAAATTTTGGTCGCTCTGGGAGAAGATCCTGAACGTGAGGGGTTGAAAGAAACGCCTCAGCGTGTGGCAAAAATGTATTTGGAGATTTTTTCTGGCCTTTATGAAGATCCGCAAGAACATTTAAAAAAGCAATTTAGTGCTGATCAACATGGGGGCGCTGTTATTGTAAAAGATATTCGCTTTCAATCGACATGTGAGCATCATTTACTACCTGTTTATGGCGTTGCTCATGTGGCCTACCTGCCTGACGGTGGTCGTCTTACAGGGTTGAGTAAATTGGCACGTCTGGTCGAAGGCTATGCCCGTCGGCCGCAATTACAGGAACGTCTGACTGACCAGATTGCACAGGCCATTGCTAAAATTTTATCGCCTAAAGCCGTATTAGTTGTTTTAGAGGGTGAGCATATGTGTATGAGCTTGAGGGGCGTGCGCTCACCAGGTTCCAAAACTGTAACAAGTGCTGCCTTAGGGCGTTGGGCAGAAAATTTGCAAGAACGGCAAGAAATCCTTTCTCTGATGAAATCTTGATCCTGCGAAATCCTGAAAAATAAGAACGGCTCTTTTTCCAAAAAATTGAAAAAGAGCCGTTTATATATTTTGGATGATATCAGTATCACTTCGCGGCCACCCAAGCTGTTATCCTGGTGTGGAGCAAATGAGGTAATCATAATAGTTGATGCGCGTGATATTGGGGGACTGACAAGAGTGAAAAAATCTCTTTAACAGCCTCTAAATCGAAAATGATTAGAGCCATTTCAGTTTTTTCAAGTTGCCTATAGTGCTTGAAAATTGAAGAAAATTTGGACAATTCCAAGAAGGGCTTTAGCTAATTATGTATCCTGATGATTTATTTCCGAGCTAAAACGCCGCATAATGGCAAAGAAGATAAATTAAAAAATCTACCATTGCGCGCCGGTCTTCATGAAACGTATATGCGTGACATTTTGAAAGGGAGGTCCAAGCGTCCCGATCTATTTAGTGTTTGCCGCCTGGCGAAAGCTCGGGACTGCTCAATTGAAAAACCGCTTGGAATTGCTTCTAATAACTGACAAACCACAATATTTAGGCCTGCTGATAGTTCGAAATTTGTCAGTGAGTCTGTTTATCCTGGCGATGAAATTATTGCGGTCATTAAACTCTAGAGTGGTTTAACGTCTCACCAAAAGAAATAATGTTCGTGTGCTACTAAAGAGCATTGTTGAAAAAAGAGCTTCTGGCTCTTTTTCATTCACAGTCTGTTAAAGCACAGGGTTTCACTATTGCCGTAGAAGCTAACGGAACCATCAAGGCCCCCGAAGGAATAGACTGGATCTGTGTTAGCCCAAAGCCGGGCTTACCCCTTTTGCAGGTTTCTGGCTCTGAATTAAAACTGGTTTATCCTCAGGAAAACTTGCTACCTTCTCTTTTTGAAGGGCTTGATTTCGCACATTTCTGGCTACAACCCAAAGATGATGCCCACCGCCAGGATGCCACCAGGCAAGCCGTACATTATTGCCAAGAACACCCTCACAGGCGATTAAGTCTGCAAACACATAAATTTATTGGAATTTTATGACAGAGTCAGCTTTAGATACGCCTTAATTTTTATTTCGCTTATATAATAGTCATTAAGTAATTATTTAAAAATATGACTTTAACATAAGTTCCTTTTAATTTCCCTGAGGTCAAATTCGTATAATTTTGTGCCTTTAATGAAAATTATGACATAGTGATATTGCCTGTGATCAAAATTGAAGGGCTGAATTCTTTTACGCATCTCTTTCACAGATTGTGAGTCTATTATGCTTAAAACAAATACATCCATACCGTCTAAAATGAGAGCTGCGGTTCTTACCACAAAACAAAATATCCGTCTTGAGGACAGGCCTGTTCCACAGCCTGAAGCTGACCAGGTCTTAATCCAGGTAAAAGCAGTTAGCGTCTGTGGCTCTGATGTTCATTACTATCTCGAAGGACGTATTGGGGATTTTGTGGTGGAGCGTCCGCTTGTTCTGGGACATGAGGTTTCTGGAGTTATTGTGGGGGTAGGGGACAATGTGCCGGAGCAGAGGATAGGGCAACGTGTTGCTATTGAGCCCCAACGTCCTTGTGGTACGTGTTTACAGTGCAGAACAGGACATTATAACCTTTGCCCTCATATGGAATTTTACGCGACACCACCTATTGATGGTGCCTTTCAGGAATATGTCACCATTCAGGCCTCTTTTGCCCATCCTATTTCTGATAATGTATCATATGAGGAAGGGGCATTACTTGAGCCATTATCAGTGGGGCTCTGGGCTTGTCATAAAGCGCATATTTCTCCAGGGGCACGGGTTCTTATTGCTGGTGCGGGCCCTATTGGCATTTTAACAGCGCAAGCAGCCCGTGCTTTTGGTGCTGCAGAAATCATTGTTTCAGACATTCAGCATGAACGCCGCCAACAAGCTATGAAATATGGTGCAACAAGCACTTTAGATCCAAGCAAAGAGAGTGTTGAGCAGCTTGAGGTGGATGCATTCATTGATTGTTCGGGAGCTGCCAAAGCTGTTCAGTCAGGAATCAGGGCCGTGAGGGGGCAGGGTACGCTGTGCTTGTTGGAATGGGAGGAGATGAGATGATGTTGCCCGTTTCAGTCATACAAGCACGCGAAATTAATGTAACAGGAACTTTTCGTTACACGAATACATGGCCCATGGCAGCGCATCTTGTGGCTAGTAAGCAGGTCGATCTTTCTTCCATGATCACAGCTCGCTATGATTTGGAGCATGCAGAAGACGCTTTAAAAGCCAGTCTTGACCCGCAATCCATAAAGATAATCGTCACGCCATAAAGCTCATTTTAGAAGCAGAAATATAGCAAATTTTGAGGGGGACGTGTGGCGGACCAGCCATTCCCCTTACTTTTATAAGGTCGGAAATCAATGCTGATTTATGATAAATCTGAGATCGTATTATCTGCTCGGTTCCACCAGTGATCTTTAGATAGATTATCCGTAAAAGGTAGGTAAAAAAGCGGATCGCCAGAAAGCCGGACAGAGTTTGTTGGTGTTTCTCGTAATTCAAGGCTGTGGAGTGTCAGTAAGTCACCCTGGTCATGAAGAAAAGCATTGAGTTTAGCCATTAATAATGCGGCCATAAGTTCAGTTGTAGGATCGCCTGGCGTTACAATTATACGCTTAACTCTTTGTGGTTCATTTTCTTTAAACCAGCCTAGAAGCGGGTCAGACGCAGATAGCTGAAAAGCGTGGTCAATATGCTCATCAATAAAGTGGTGCCACCTGCCTTTTGCTTCAGCAAAGGGGAGGAGCATGTTAGCGTGACCGTCTAAACGATGATGAAAATTATTTTTACCAGCTCTAAGTGTGACGGTGACATATTCATTATGACCATGAGGCGTTGCACAACGCTCACTACAGCCAGAAATAAGACGGTGAGCCATGCTAAAACGGCGGGTAAAAATTAATTCTGGGCAGGGTGTGCTATTCACAACGCCTCCTGGTAACGTCGCCATCCTTCTGCACGGAGCTGGCAGGCTGGGCAGTCACCACATCCATAACCCCAAACATGCTCATGAGTGCGGTCGCCTTTATAGCATGAATGGCTCTCTTTGCGGATGACTTCTACTAAGTCGGATCCTGCCAGTTGATCACACATTTGCCAGGTTTGTGCCTTATCTAACCACATTAGTGGTGTATGCAGCACAAAACGCTGTTCCATGCCTAAATTAAGTGCCACCTGTAAGGCTTTAATTGTATCGTCACGGCAGTCAGGATAGCCTGAATAATCTGTTTCACACACGCCGGTGATAATATGCTTAATGCCGCGTCGATAGGCCAAAGCGGCTGCATATGTCAAAAATATGAGATTTCGACCAGGAACGAAGGTGGAAGGTAAACCATTTTCGCTCATGATGATTTCAGTCTCACGAGTCAGAGATGTTTCTGAAAGTGCCCCCAGGCTGGCGAGATCAATCGTATGATCTTCTCCAACTCTGCCATATTGGGCGAAGAGTTTGCCAATTTTATCTCTTAAAATATCACGGCATTCTAGCTCTATAGAGTGCCGTTGGCCGTAAGCATAACCGACAGTTTCAACATGCTCAAAATGTTTTAATGCCCAGGCCAGGCATGTCGCTGAATCCTGGCCGCCTGAAAAAAGAACCAAAGCTTTTTTTTCAAAAGGCGTATCTAAAGCGGACTCTGTCATAAAATTCCAATAAATTTATGCGTTTGCAGACTTAATCGCCAGTGAGGGTGTTCTTGGCAATAATGTACGGCTTGCCTGGTGGCATCCTGGCGGTGGGCATCATCTTTGGGTTGTAGCCAGAAATGTGCGAAATCAAGCCCTTCAAAAAGAGAAGGTGGCAAGGTCTCCTGAGGATAAACCAGTTTTAATTCAGAGCCAGAAACCTGCAAAAGGGGTAAGCCCGGCTTTGGGCTAACACAGATCCAGTCTATTCCTTCGGGGGCCTTGATGGTTCCGTTAGTTTCTACAGCAATGGTAAAACCTTGTGCTTTAACGGCCTTTATCAGGTTAGGATCTAGCTGTAATAGAGGCTCCCCTCCTGTAAACACGACATAAGCTTGCGTGAAATCCGATGAATATTGCTGCCAACAATTTTTGATGGCAAGAGCAAGGTCTTGCGCATTTTCAAAGCGCCCCCCTCCGGGGCCATCAATACCAATAAAGTCAGTATCGCAAAATTGACATGAGGCTTTGGCACGGTCTTCTTCTCGCCCGGACCAAAGATTACATCCTGCGAAACGGCAAAAAATTGCCGCGCGACCTGTATGAGCGCCTTCTCCTTGCAGAGTGGCGAAAATTTCCTTCACAGCATAAGACATAGCCTGACATGTCGGCGAGGATGGCGAAGGATGCAAGAACTTTCTTGCAAAATGTGAAAGAAAAAAGCCCTTTTAGGGTGCAGAATCGTCAATAACGCATTTTGGTGTGATGCCAATGGCTAAAACTGGGCATCCACCATTGCGGCCAGCATCAAGGCGGTAGAGTAATTTTCCCATCCAAGTGGTAGAAGCGCCAAATTTTTTATAAACGTCAGCGGTGCCTTCTTTTTCGCCATTTTTATCGAGAACCTTGCCCAGACTTTTGAAAAACTTATTATCCAGACTTGTCCCTCTTGTCAGTAAAACGCCAACATCAATGGCACCTGCTTCATGGAAGGCAGAAAATGCATAAAGATCACGATCATAAGTTTGATCTTTGCTGTTCCACTCCAGGTCAAATGCTACCCGTCCTGACACAAAATCTATTCTATGGCCGTCGAGATAACCTTCTCTGACATATTCAGTAACAATTTCATTGGTATGAGCATGATGAAGCTTGACGACGAGATCGGCTGAAATGCGTGTTTCAACCCATTTTTCTTTATCTAAAAGCGTATCTACATATTTCGCAATGGGGCCTTTGCTTCCGCCGGGAATGCGAATCATCTTTTTTGTAATGTAAAATTTTTCGAGGGCAGAGATAAGTTCTTTAAATTGCTCTGGAAAGCTTTGGTAAAGCACCGCAGCCGCAGAGCGATAACTATAAATCTCAAATTTTTCTAAAATCGTTTTTGGGAAGATGGAGGCATATGATTCAGAATTATCAGCAACTTTTCCGACAGAAATATCGTTTTTAACGAGTTCGTCTTCAAGCTGTCCGAAATCTAGCTCCTCCGTCATTATGTCTCCATCTTGTTCGCACTGGTGGAAGAATTATATTTATAGGTATCCCAGGTGGGTTTATAATCGGCGTCAGCCTGATTGCCCCACACCGTCCAGTTATCGCGTTTGCCTCGGCCAAAGAGCTCTAAATATGGCCCCCATGAACAACCTTCTATAATTTCATATTGTTCATCAGGTTTGCGGGAATGTTCCCTTTTTCTTGTAGAAAATAAATTTACCTGTGTGCGGCCCCGCTGCAATGTGCGTGCTTTAGGGCCTTTTGTGCCAAAAAGTAGAATTTCGGTGACATTACGAAAGTAAAACCCTACGCCACGCCCATCAGAACCACCATCTTTGCGAATTTTATGCCAGATGATGTTTGATTTATATTCAAACCCCCATGCTTTGAGTACCTGGAGCCCTTCAGGTAAAAGAGCATTTGGCACCCATAGGTAGCAGTGAGCTGTTTCATTAAGGTGGTCTTTAACAGGAAGAGAGCATATTTCTTCCAATGTCATGGTAGGATAGCGGGCCAGCCGTTTATGCTCTGGTGCTACTTTGCCTGTGCGGTTCGTAAAGCGCCAAGGAGGATCGGCCATGACCGTCGAAAATTTTTGTTCACCTAAAAATTTTTTGAGTTCTTTGGCCGCCTGGGATGTTTTGCTCATGATAGGATCTGCTTTATTTTTCTTTGCTTTGTCATGAGCAATGAATATTCCTCCCAAAAACAAAGAATAGGCGGTCTAAATAATTTTATAAATATGACGAATTAAGCCACAAATCAGTGCTTTTTCTAGCATAATCTTTCAGGCTGTCAAAGCAGAACACTTTGGAAAAGCGCGGATTTAATAAATGCACAATAATGCCTTATATTAGGATTTATCAGGCAAATTTGGGCTGATCCGAATTGTAATGAAAAAGATAAGCACCACTTTGATAGTGGCGCGAGTGACGGGGCTCGAACCCGCGACCTCCGGCGTGACAGGCCGGCGCTCTAACCAACTGAGCTACACCCGCTTATAAATGGCCTCTTACGAAAGAGAACATCCCGCGGTGGGGTGGCGATGATCTAACAGTCTTATGAAGTCATGACAAGAGAGAAAAGCAATTTTTTTACTTTTTTTTGACATAAGTAATAGAAATAGAGGTTATGGAATAATAATTTTTCGGTTCGTAAGAGGTTTTAATAGGTTTTTCCTTTTTCAGAAGAAGGAAATTTTGCTTTTTCTTATTGAGAAAAAGAGAGCTAATCTTAAAGCATATGAGCGAACCATGGAGGAAAACACATATGAAAAAAACTTTTATATCCTTGCTATCAGTGCCTTTGTTGGTATCAACGGCTTTAGCAGGGCCATCTATGGCTCCGTCTTCAAAGCCACCTTTGATGAGACAGGATTCTGGTGCACCTATCGTTGATAACCAGAATTCGGAAACAGCAGGTCAGGATGGCCCTGTTGTGCTTGAGGATTTTGCTCTTATCGAAAAACTTGCCCATTTTGACCGCGAGCGGATTCCCGAACGTGTTGTTCATGCACGTGGTGTAGGTGCTCACGGTTATTTTATTGCTAATGGTGATTTTGCCGGGCTGAGCAAGGCTGCTCTTTTCAAAAGCGGTAAAAAAACTCCCGTATTCGTCCGTTTTTCTACAGTGATGAATTATCGTGGCTCTCCTGAAGCAGCACGTGATCCTCGTGGTTTTGCAACAAAATTCTATACCGAAGAAGGAAACTGGGATTTAGTTGGTATTAACCTTCCTGTTTTCTTTATTCGTGATGCCATTAAGTTCCCTGACTTTGTGCATGCTCTTAAACCTGATCCTGTAACGAATATGCAGGATATGAATAATCAGTTCGATTTCTTCTCGAACGCTCCTGAATCAACCCACATGCTGACTTATATTTATTCTGATAAATACGGCATGCCGATCAATTATCGTCATATGGATGGACAGGGTGTTCATGCCTTCCGTGTGATTAACGATAAGGGTGAGACCCACTTTGTAAAATTCCACTGGGTGAGCCAGCAGGGTGTGAAGGGTATGGATCTTAAAGCGACCCATGCTGCTGATACAAACTACGCTACAGCTGACCTTTATAAATCAATTGGTGAGGGTAACTTCCCGAAATGGGATCTATACGTTCAGGTACTTACCCCTAAAGAAGCTGCTGCGCTTCCTTATGATGCTTTTGATGATACAAAAGAGTGGCTTGGCGTTCCTGAAAAGAAAATTGGCACCATGGTGCTCAATAAAATGCCTGATAACTACTTCCAGGAAACAGAGCAGGCAGCTTTTGCTCCTGGTGTAATGGTCCCTGGTATCGAGCCTTCTCCTGATAAAATGCTTCAGGGACGTCTGTTCTCCTATGCTGATACGCAGCGTTATCGCTTAGGCGTCAATTACCAGGATCTGCCAATCAATCGTCCGCTGGTCAAAGTGCAAAATGACCATCAAGATGGTGTTATGAGCATTCGTCCTCGCAAAGGACATGTGAACTGGCAACCAACAAGCCGTTATGATGACCCTGGTGCAGTGGTAGATGAAACTAACCCAGGTATGGGCATTATCCGTGCTGAAGCACCACAAAATAACAGGAATAATAAAAGCCGTTATGCTGTTTCTGGTGTGGTGTTGAAACAGGCTGTCCATCCTACAGATAATTTCACTCAGACCGGTGAGATTTATCGTAGTTTCTCACCTTTTGAACAAAGTGAGGTTGTCCATAATCTTGCTAGCGATATGAAGATGGTTAAAAGTCACGAGACTAAAGTCCGCTTTACATCTTATATTTATCGTTCAGATAAGACATACGGGGAAAATTTGGCCAAAGCTCTTGGTCTAAAAATTGAGGAAGTTAAACAGGCTGCTGATCATATTCCTCAAACGCAAGTTCAATAAGCGTTAAACTAACTTGAGGCCCTCTCTGTCCCTAGCCCGGGAAAGAGAGGGCTTTTCTTTTGGTCAATGTTTCACGTGAAAGGCGATATTAAAAATGATCTCTCATAAAATTTTGCTTCTTTTAGGTGCTCTTTCTGTCGCTGGCCCCTCAGCGAGTTTTGCTCAGTCCTCTAATTCATCGCAGACTGTTAAAGATGCAGGTGCAAAACAGGCACAATATAGCCGTGAGCACCTAAACAAAATCTTTTTAGATGCAGCAGAGCAGGGGCGTAATGATATCATTGAGGGCCTGGTCAAGCAGGGGATAAATCCCAACATCAAAAATGAGAAAGGTTATACCCCTCTTATTTTAGCTGCCTATAATGAGCATCTTGATAGTGTTGAGCTACTTCTGACGCATGGTGCCAAACCATGCCTGGCTGATCATGCAGGTAATACGGCCCTAATGGGGGTTGCATTTAAAGGCAATGTGGCAATTTTAAACCGTCTGGCCAAGGCTGGATGTTCTGTTAATACGCAAAATCACGCAGGGCAGACGGCTCTCATGATGGCTGCCCTTTTCGGGCGCAATGAGGTTGTTAAAACTCTGCTCGAACTAGGTGCCGATCCCTTCCTTAAAGATGCTAAAGGCGAAACAGCCTATTCCTTAGCCCAGGCACAAAGAACACAAAGCACTGTTGCTATTCTTCAAGAGGCTCAGGCAAAGCGTCTTATGCGTAAATAAAGCCTCAGGGGTGTATATATACGCGTTCAGTTGCTTTTGATATCCAAACTCTATGGGTCTGAAACCAGTCGGCACCGAGGAGCATATCTGCATGCTCCTTTAAGGGAGCGACGGTTAAAGTGGGCTTTTTTCTGACCTCATCGCCAATTTTTAGCTCACTAAATTGATGCCAGTAATAGCGTTTTTCTGGTGTCGCTATACTGGCACTATAGCCTCCTGGATCCTGCGCCAGCCTCTCTTCATTTAGGCCCAGTTTATGAGCAAAGGAGAGGCTTACAATATGAGAATGTGCCCCGCTATCAAGCAGGGCCGTTCCTTTGTGACCATCCAATATAAAGGGAATCATATAGCGTCTGGCGATTACTTGAGTATGAAGAGTTTTAATTTTACCTGAGTTTTGCTTGTTGGACTTGTTAGCTCCAGACATCTCACTTTCCTGCCAAGCTGGTGGTCTTTTGCACAGCATGGAGCCTAGCTGAATATGATAGAGAGTGAGTTGGTGGTGGGGTAAATCAAAATCGAGATCATAATTTCCCAAAAGATTCATACCTATGAGGCCCGAAATAGCAGGTCTTATAAGAGGTGCTCCGGGGAGAGCCCCTACGGGAAATGAGAGGTTGGAAAGTAGCAAATTTCCCATTTCCAGAGTTTTAATGGTTACGTTAGGAACAATTTGTCCTCTGCCATCTGACCCTGAAATAAGAGTTTTAAAAGAGTTATCGGGCGTTAAACGCAGGCGAATTAAAGCCTCGGGCGTGAGCAGGCTGCCTTCAGAACCTGTATCAACAATTAAAGAAAGAGGGTGCCCTTCTAAGTGTGCCTGGAGGCTAATTGTATAGCCTGTCTCGGTTAAAGGGATCGTTGCAATATGTTCAAATGTGCAAAGAGATTTTGCATGAGATGCTGTGCTCATCAGGCAAGCCCCAATCATAAGAACCGAAATATAGTGCTTCATGGCTTTGACTTCACTTTGGCTCGAGGGTGGGCTTTTTGCCAAACGTCCATCAAATGACGTTCATCAGCAAGTGTATAAATTTGTGTTGAAGAAAGGCTTGCATGGCCCAGTAATTCTTGAATGGCGCGTAAATCTGCCCCACCTTGGAGCAGATGAGATGCAAAAGCGTGACGAAAAGCGTGTGGAGTGGCAGAGTCGGGTAGTCCCTGAAGTTTGCGCCATTGGCGCATTGCCCTTTGTGCGACCCCAGGGTTAAGAGGCCCCCTCTAACACCACAAAAAAGTGGGGCAGTGGGATGAGGCGATGGGTGAACTTTGAGCCAGTCATTCAGGCTTTGTCCAACTTTGGGCAGGAGAGGCACAAAACGTTCCTTACCGCCTTTACCGTGAATAAGAAGAGTTTCTCCGCCTGAACGTTTTAAGTCTGCTATAGTGAGGGAAAGAGCCTCACTTATACGTAACCCAGCGCCGTAAAGCAGCGTAAAAAGAGCTTGGTCACGTATGGCGGTAGGTAAAGAGTGTGCTTGCTCGGCAATGCCATCAGGAGCTTGTTGAGCTTCCTCGATATTTAAGGGGCGTGGCAGGCGTGGTTTAAGGCGTGGGCTACGAAGAAGTGAGAGAGAATCATTATCTATGCCGTGTTCTTTTTTAAGATAAAGAAAAAAAGAACGCAGAGCAGAGAGACGGCGGGCTCTGCTGCGGGCAAAACCGTCTTGACGACTGATATTGCTAAATTGACGGTGCGCCAAAGCCTCAGATTTGCTCGTTTCGAAAGCCAGCCAGGCACGAAAATCGGTCAAATTAAGGTTTTGCAGGTCAGTTAATAGGGGTTCACGCCCTAAATGACGCTGAAAGAAATTGAGAGCCTGCACACAATCATGACTATAGGCTATGACTGTTTTAGGGCTCAAATTTTTATCAAAACGAAGCCAGTCTGCCCATGATTTATGTATTTCATAGGCTGTGCGAGAGGCATAAGGTGATAAAGAGCTCATGACGATTCGGCCCAAAAGAAGTGAAGCAGATTCATGACAGGCAAGAGCCTCATAAAACAGACTGTAGCGCAGAAGGAGTCAGAAAAGAAATTTCGTTTAAGCGTACTCGTACCAAGGCCTTTTTCTGGCCCTCTTGATTATGTTTGCTCCCAACCTTTGGCACCGGGGACGATTGTGCAAGTTCCTTTAGGGCGCAAGGAGATTATGGGTTGCGTATGGGATGCAGACTGGCGCGATGTTTTGCCCCCTGATTTTCGCCCTGCTTTCTCGCAAAAATTTTTTGATCTTGCCCGCCTTAAACCTATCCTTCACGTGATAGAGGGTGCTCCTATAGTGCCTGAAAGCTTACGGCGTTTTATTGACTGGCTTTCTGCCTATACGTTAAACGCGCCTGGCCAGGTACTGGCTATAACATTGCGTGTGCCCTTAGCTGGTGGAATGCGGCCCGGTTTGGGATGGCTCTTAACAAAAGAGCCTTTTCCAGCCACCTTACGTTTGACACCTTCACGACGGGCCGTGATAGAGGCGGCTAGTTCGGTAGAGCCGCAGAGCACAGTGGAGCTGAGCGAAAAAAGCGGTGCCAGTTCTGCGGTAATACGTGGTTTGGCGGCACAGGGTATTTTAAAAGAAACTGCCCTGAAGCCAGAAATCTCTTTTAAAAAACCAGATCCTTTTTTCCATGAGACATTATTGTCAGAGGATCAGAAACGAAGCGCGCAATCTTTATGTGAACGAGTTAAAGAGCAAAAATTTAGTGTCACTTTGTTAGAAGGTGTCACAGGATCAGGCAAAACAGAAGTTTATTTTGAGGCTTTGGCAAAAGCTCTGGAGCATCAAAAACAAATACTGGTTTTACTCCCAGAGATTGCGCTAACAGCTCAGTGGATGGAGCGTTTTTCAGCTCGTTTCGGGGTCGAGCCTGCGATTTGGCATTCTGATTTAGGTGTGAAAACCCGGCGCGAAGTGTGGTTGGGTGCCGCATTGGGTGATGTGCGTGTCGTAGTTGGTGCTCGCTCAGCCTTGTTTCTTCCATTTGATAATCTTGGGCTTGTTATCGTTGATGAAGAACATGAGAGCACATTCAAACAGGAAGAGGGCGTTCTTTATAATGGCCGTGATATGGCAATTATGCGTGCTCGCCTTGTCTCAGCACCTGTTATTCTGGTTTCTGCAACGCCCTCTTTAGAAACATTAGCTAATGTAGAACAAGGGCGTTATCAGCATGAAATACTGCAAACACGCCACGGTGGAGCACAGTTTCCAGAAATTTCTCTGATTGATATGAAAAAAGACGGTCCTGATCGAGGCCTCTTTCTTTCTCCCTTATTATGTGAGTCCATTGACCATAGTTTGAATAAGGGTGAGCAGGCCATGCTCTTTTTAAACAGGCGTGGCTATGCGCCTCTGACAATATGCCGCGCCTGTGGTTATCGTTTGCAATGCCCGCATTGTACAGCCTGGCTTGTTGAGCACCGTGCCCGTGGGCGCATGTCGTGCCATTATTGCGAATATACCCAACCCATTCCACATGAATGCCCAGAGTGCCAGGCAGAGACCAGTTTAGTGCCTGTTGGGCCAGGCGTTGAGCGGATAGAAGAAGAAGCACGGGCGCGTTTTCCCGAAGCAAAGATTCTTTCCATGGCCTCTGATACGCTTTCTTCTCCCGCAGCAACGGCAGAAGCTGTGCGTAAAATTTCAGAAGGCGAGGTTAATCTTATTATTGGGACGCAGGTGGTCGCTAAAGGATGGCATTTCCCCAATTTAACATTGGTTGGTGTTGTAGATGCAGATTTGGGACTAGGGGGGGAGACCTTAGAGCAGGGGAGCGTACGATGCAGCTATTGCATCAGGTTTCAGGTCGTGCAGGGCGAGGAGAAAAACCAGGGCGGGTTATGCTGCAAAGTTATGTGGGAGATCATCCCGTAATGCAGGCTCTTATAGATAATGACATTGAGCGTTTTATGCAGCAAGAGGCGGCTCAGAGAAAGCCGGGCTTTTGGCCGCCTTATGGGCGGTTAGCGGCCCTTATTATTAGCTCTGCTCAAGAAAGATTAGCCGACCAAATCTCTAGAGAATTAGCCTTAAATGCCCCTCAGGGAGAGGGGATTCAGGTTCTTGGCCCAACCCCTGCACCTATTGCTGTGTTAAGAGGACAGCATAGGCGGAGAATTCTCTTACGTACAAGGCGAAATATTGCCCTACAGCCGCTTATAAGATTGTGGTTAGAGCGTGTGAAAACGAGCCGTGATGTAAAAGTGACGGTAGATATTGATCCTGTTTCTTTTTTGTAAATTGAGAATATTCTTATGATTTGGGACGAAAAATATTAATTGTTGTGCTTATAACCCCAACGAGTGTGACAAGATGTTGGAAATAGGGACGAAAGCGACGTGGCCCAAACATGGCCATTGCAGTGGCGCCTGTCATGGCAATCTCACCATAATGGCGGAAACGGCGGCGAGAGGGTGCTTTGTTAAGAGTATCAGGACTAGAGGATTTTCGAAAAGTGAAGGCCATAAAATATACTCCAGGAATAGAGAGACAAACAGAAAAAACCTTATAATTATGATGATGAGATTTATTTAAGAAACTTTAAATAATGCTTATATTTTTCTCAAAATAAGGCTTTAGGTGGAGCTTTACTTAGTGTTTGTTTCATTTTTTAATAGTTTTTTGGCCATTACAGACCAAGGATTAGAACAGAAAAATTTTTGCGCTTTCCATGATGAGGGGGTGCAACCTGTCAGCTTGCAGGAGCTCAAAAACCTTGGCTTTCAAAGTGAATATCAAAATGATGGAATGATCGCCTTTAGAAAGGGCAACGACTATCTGTCTGTTAACGCAGATCTAAGCCTTTCAGTAAGAGATCACGTTGGCGGATGGGAAAGATTTTCCGAGATTAGTGAAACGAAACTACCTCCTTTCGTAAGAAACATAGCTTCTGGATGTGATATACCTAAAATTATTCATCAAATAGGGTATAATATTAGTAATTTTAATCCATTTTATGAAAATATAAATTACATTAAATATAGAAATAAAGATTACGATTACAAATTATGGACTAAATTTGGTAATAATAGTGTCTATAAGTTTATTTATGATTATTATGGAATTGAGTATGTAAAATTATTTGAAATGATTAACCAGGATTATGGTGCAATGTGCGCTGATCTGGCTCGATATATGATTATTTATGCTATGGGTGGTGTTTATCTTGACCTGAAATCAGTGATTACTCAACCGCTTAACGCGCTTATCAAAGCTCAAGACAAATTGCTTTTGGCAAAGTGGGAAAGTGAGGGGGAGGTACACCCTGATCTTAGTCATGTTGCTGGTGGAGAATATGTAAACTGGTTTATTGCTTCGATAGCTGGCCATTCTTTATTAAGGCGGGTCATCAATCAGGTGCTTTGTAATATAGCCCTTTATGACCGCCGCTTTGCAGGAGCAGGCCGTATAGCTACTTTAAGAACTACAGGGCCAGTGCCTTATACAAGGGCAATTTTATCTTCTCCTAGAAATAGTGGCTTTAGAGAAATTTCTCTCAACCAGGAAGGCTGTGTTTATCAGAGCCTGCTCGTGAAAAAAAATTCAAAACCCTTATATGGGCGGCCTCATTATTCCAGTTTAAATAGCGATCTTATTTTGAAACGTCCTTGAATTTGCTTTTAATAATACTTAAAATATTAAGATAAATTTTTAATATGTTCTTACTCAGAAAAGGCTGTTTGTTAAGCCTGTCCCTGGGCCAGATGTACCTCAAAATTTCTTTGCAAAATCCTATCTTTAAGGGACAAGAAGCTTGTTAATTACCTTCTTCAATAGTTTTTTGGCAATTACAGATAATGGACTTGAACAGAGAGATTTTTGCGCTTTTTATGACGATTGGGTTAAGCCCGCGACATGGTCAGATCTTAAAAATTTAGGTTTTGCCCGGGAATATCAAAGTGATGGTTTGGTTGCTCTGAAAAGGGGCAATGACTATCTTTCTGCTCGTCCCGATTTGGGTTTTACAACCCAGGATAATGTTAGTGGCTGGGAGAGATTTTTAGAAGTTGATGAAGGAAAATTGCCCTGCTTTGTAAAGAAACATCCTTTTACAGAAACAATTCCTAAAATTATTCACCAAATAGGGTATAAAATTGATTCAAAGGAGCCTTTTGAAGAAAATCTTGACCATATAATTTATCATAATCCCGATTATGACTATAAATACTGGACTGAGTTTGGTGACAATTCCATAATGAGATTTATTTACGATCATTATGGTATGGATGTTTTAAAATTATTTGACAGGATTAATCCTGATTATGGTGCTATTTGTGCCGATTTAGCACGTTATTTAATTATTTATGTACTTGGTGGCATTTATTTAGATCTGAAATCCGTTATCGTTAACCCTTTAAAAGATGTCATCAGAAAAGACGATAAGTTTCTCGTTGGGAAATGGGGGGCCATTACCGAAACTCATCCTGATCTTTGCCATATTTCCGATGGGGAATATCTAAATGCCTTTGTTATATCTGTGGCTGGGCATCCTCTGTTAAGGCGTGTGATCAATCAGGTATTATGTAATATTTCTCTTTATGATCGCCGCATTGCCGGCGTTGGGCGCGTGGCTACGTTAAAAACGTCAGGCCCTATTGCTTTTACAAGAGCTATTACTTCATATCCAGGAAAGACCAATATGAGGGAGATTCATCTTAAAAACTCTGGTCTTTTACCTTATAGCCCTCTGGTAAAAGGAAATCACATTGATCATTATAAACGCCCGCATTATTCAAAATTAGAAACCGATTTGATTTTACCTGCGGTTTGAGTTTTTTTGAAAAACTAGTCTAATGAGATGTCGCTGCGAACTTTTTTTGGGCTATTTATAGTCTAATTTTGGGTTGTGATAAAAGAAGCTCTGCATAATAAAGGCAGAGCTTGCTTTTTAGAGCCTATCTAGGAAAGATAAAAAATAAGTGCAGTTTGCTAGCACAGTATGTGTGACATCGTTCTTACCTGGCGTATCTTAGTGGCTGAGTGAAACAATAATCAAAAAGCCGCCCTTTCATATAAGAGTTTAAATAACCCTTCGTGTAACGGTTTGTAAAATATCAAAGCCTTCAAAAGTGGGCGGAGATATTGTCAGACGTTCTGACTGACCTGCTTTGATATGGGCCTCTTTGAAGGCATCCGATTTCGTCCAGTTGCAAAAGTCATCATATGTCTCCCACAAAGTGTGGGAAACATAGAGTGTGTATTCAGCATTTTGAGGTCCTCTCAAAAACTGAAAAGAGATAAAACCGAGGCATGATTTTAAGAGAATGTCGCGATTTAGCCAGCGTGTCTCAAAAGCATCCTCATTCCCAATTTTCACTTTAAAACGATTCATAGCGATATACATGGGTTAGTTCCTTATTTCGTTTTCTACAGTTAACGAATTGTGAAAAAATCTTACGGTGAGCGGTTCAAAGAAAAAGGAATTCATCCTCATCGTGGAAAATGAAAACCTTTAATTTTTTTCTAAATGATAATGATTCTTATTGCAACTAAGAATCATTATCATTTAAATGAAAGGCATCTTAACAACTCTTAATGAGATCAAACATGCCTAACTCTCATAACTGTTTTTTTTCATGCCCTTTAAACTGCTTGAAAAAGCTCGCATTATCACCTGTTTCTAGGCCTGTTGTTGGAGGGTGCCTTTTATCTACAGCCTTGATGCTGCCTATAGCTGCCTCGGCAAAAGCAGAGCTTGCAGATAATTCTTCGGCAGAGAGCAACTTCCCCATAAATTTACCGTCAATTAGGGTGAAGGGTGCCACAAAGCCGGTCTCTGTTCCGCAGGCTTCTTCTTCTTTAACACGCGACGATCTATTGCGGGTTCAGCCAACAGAACCTTATGCAATTTTGCGTGATCTACCTGGTGTATTTTTCCAAAATGATGGCACCCCAGCTTTATCTGTCTCTATGCGTGGTATGCAGGATTTTGGTCGTATCAATGTCATGATTGATGGGGCAAGACAGAATTTTCAGGAAAGCGGTCACGGTGCCAATGGTAGTGTTTATGTCGATCCTGCCCTCTTGGCAGGGCTAGATGTGCAACGTGGCACCGTATCTACGGCAGATGGGAGCGGGGCTATTGGCGGCAAGTTAAATCTCCATACTCTGAATGTGAATGATATTGTCGAAGCAGGAAAACAATATGGTGTGATTGCACGCATATTGGGTGGGACAAATAATTATGATGGTTCGGGAATGGTCGGTGCGGCTGATCAAATTAACGATATGATTGGGGTTGCAGCAGCCTTTAGTATGCGCAGTTCAGGTGATTATGAAGACGGTAATGGTGATCGCATTCCCCATACCTTTCAAAGGCTACAATCAGGTTTATTTAAAATAAATATAACCCCAGGGTCAGATCAGAAGCTTACTTTAGGGACCGTTATTTATCATAACCAATTTGGCGTAGGTGTTGAAAATGTAACAACCTCAGATGAGGTGCAAAATAATACCGGCACAATTGATTATAGCTATAAGCCGGTCGATAATAATCTCATTTCCTTGCATGCCAAAGGCTATGTCGTCAGCACGACAATGTCTAATTATACACCTTCTTTTAGAGCGGTGACGGTAGCACAACCTGACTTAACCCATTATGGGTTAACGACCTTAGGTTTTGAACTTGATAATATGTCCCGTTTTAAAGGGGGACCGCTTGATTTTGCCCTGACTTATGGGGGCGAATATTATCATGATCAGGTCAATACAAAAAGTAGCACAGGTCATGACGGTACGACACCAAGCGGGGGAGAGAGGTTGGTGGAGCCTTTACCGAACTAACAATGGGGTGGAACATCGTGCAGCTTACAGGAGCTGTGCGCTATGATCGTTTCCATCTATCAGGCAAAGGTAATAATGAGTTTTCCGGTCAAAATAACCTGCCAATGGGAGAATTTCACGCCCGGCGTACTGCGGATGCCGTTAGTCCCAAAGTGACTTTAGCTCTTAATCCTCTTGAGGGGTTCCAGTTATATGGCAATTATGGTCTGGGATTTCGCCCTCCAGCAATAACAGAAACATTATATTCTGGGTCACATCCTGGGTTAGGTTTTGTAAAATTTGTGCCCAATCCCTACTTGCAACCAGAGCGGACTTATGGATGGGAAATTGGCACAAAACTTAAATATCATAGTGTTTTTTCCAAGGGAGACCACATAGATATTTCAGCAGATTATTATGATACACGTATTAAAAATTATGTAGGGCAAACCCTTATTACAGCGCGTCCAGGGCCAGGTGTGTTTCCCCCCATTCCACAGTCGGGATATCTGTTTAGGAATATGGCAGGCAATACATATACGCGTGGTTTTGAGGGGCAGGTTCGTTACGACTCACCTTTTATTTTTGCCATGCTCTCTTATACAAATAGTACAACACAGTTACCTCAGCGTGATTATAGTGGTTATAACCAACTCGTTACCACACCGCCGCGTAATGTAATGTCTTCTACAATAGGGCTGCATCTGCTTGATAACCGCCTTAATTTAGGTGGGCGCGTGAGGGCAGCGACTGGCACAACAGGGCAGGCCATAGGGCGTTATGGTGCGAGCAAGCGTGCTGGTTATGTTGTGTTCGATTTATTTGGTGATTATCAAATCACAAAAAGATTACAGCTTTTTACAAGTGCGGATAACGTCACAAACAGACATTATTACAATAACGCTCTCGCAACCATACCTAACCAGGGTTTAACCGTCATGAGTGGGCTTAATCTTGCTTTCTCAAACTAATTTAATCTTCTTGACCATAAGCTTGCTGCTCAAAATGTTGTTGCAGCTTTTCTTTTTCCGGGAGAAAAGGTACACGCCGCTCAGCTTCTTTAAATGCCTGCAAAGCGTGTGATGGTCTGTGTAAATTTTCCTGAGCCTTGGCCAATAAAAGCCACGCAATAGGGTCATCTTGATCAGTGAGTAGAGCGACACCCAGATCCTGTATAGCCCCCATAGGGTCATTGCCTTTAATACGGGTAGAGGCCCTAAGACGGCGCAACAAACTATTATCAGGTTGCAGAGCTAGTGCGGTAGAGAGAAGGGATTCGATGGATTGCACATCACCTTTTTTCTCTTTTTCCTGCGCTTCTTTGAGTAAAAGCCGTGGGGCATTATTGAGCGTAGCTTGCCGTGCTCTTTCGGCTTTTTCCCACAAAATTTGGGTCTCTTTTTCTGATTTTGACTGAGAAAGAGCCTTTTCAAATTTTTGGAGGGTCTCTTTCTGCCGCTCTTCTCTGGTTTTTGCTAATTTTTTAGACGAACCAGAAGAGGGAGCCAATGAAGATGCAGCAGGATGAGAAGGGTTAGATGCTGCCAAAGCAACGTTTGATAAGAGAAAAATACCGCCTATTATAGATAAGAAAAGAGCCCCAGACCGTAAGGCAAGAGGCTCTTTTTGCTTTAAAACGTCACCAGAAAACTGCGCCTTATTGAGAGAAAAAGGCACAAAAAAATTTAAAGGCAGCGTTTTTTTCAATATAAATTAACCCTGACGTGCTTTTAGACGAGGGTTCTTTTTGTTGATGACATAAACGCGGCCACGACGGCGAACAACGCGGCAGTTTTTGTCACGAATCTTTGCTGATTTAAGGCTATTGCGGATTTTCATAGTGCTTCAGGCTCCCGACAGTCAAAGCGCAGGCCCATTTAAAGTAAAAATATAGGCCATGCAAATATAGCAGGGCTGAAACGCCCGCAGAATTGGCGCTGAGATAACGTAAAGAAGGCTTAAGAGTCAAGAGAAATCCATCAGATTGCCTCTTTTCTTTATGAAGGATTTCATCTTATGTTGGCTATCATGACAAAACGGCTCATTATTTTCTCCCTGATTTCTTTAAGTTTTGCAGCATCCTTTACTGTAGGCCAGGCTCAGGCTCAGAATGGGCTGCTTGGCGAAGAATCCGATGCGGTTCAGGGTGGTGCGGAGATTCATAAGATCCTTCAGGTTCTTCGACAAAAACCAGAATCGACCAGCACGGCGTGTCTGCAAGCTTTATCAGCCATGCATAAGGCTCAAAATGAGCTTAAACAGGCTACAGAAAAGAAGGAAAAGTCTGATATTGCTTTGGCACGGGATATTTTTGGGTCATCTTTATCAGATGCAACAATAATGTGCGGCGCTGATGCCCACACATTATGCCGCAAGCAGCAATTTCAAAATGCTCATTTGACTCAATATTGCCCCCTTTTGCATCCCGAGCCTGGAGATGATGTTCTTTAAAGTTTTTCAAAAGGGGGAAAGAAGGATTTTAGTGCGCTGCCTTATGTTGCTCCAAACACCAAAGAGCAAATGCCTGCACCAGAGCTGTTTCTTTTAAACGCTCAAATCGTCCAGATGATCCACCATGGCCGGCTTCCATATTGATTTGGCATAAAAACGGCCCATTTTGCGCAATGTCACGTAATCTCGCAATCCATTTAGCAGGTTCCCAATAGGTGACACGTGGATCACAAAGTCCGCCTAAGGCTAAAATTGCAGGGTAAGGTTTGGGGTGAATGTTATCATAAGGTGAGTAGCTGGCAATAAGGTCATAAGCCTTCGGGTCAGTAAGGGGATTGCCCCATTCTGGCCATTCTGGCGGGGTAAGCGGTAATGTCGTATCAGACATTGTATTAAGCACATCTACAAAAGGCACTTGTGCAGCAATACCGGCAAATAATTCAGGTGCCATATTTGCGACAGCTCCCATGAGGAGCCCTCCAGCTGAACCACCATGGGCGACGATTTGTCCCGCTTTTGTATAATTTTCTGTAATAAGGTGGCGGGCACTGGCGATAAAGTCAGTGAAGCTATTGGTCTTTTTTTCCTTGCGGCCATCCAAAAACCAGTTCCACCCTTTTTCAGAACCACCCCTGATATGTGCAATGGCATAAACCCAGCCACGATCAACAAGACTCAATATAGAGGTTGAAAAAGCAGCCTCCATAGAAATGCCATATGAGCCGTAACCATAAAGGAGTAATGGTGCTGAACCATTTATGGCTGTTTCTTTGCGTTTAAGAACCGTGATCGGTACAAGTTCGCCATCATCAGCTTTGGCAAAAAGACGTTGTGTTTCGTAAAGAGCTGGGTCATGACCAGAAGGAACTTCTTTTATTTTGCGTAAAAGCCGCTCGCCAGTCTCCATATTTATGTCATACCAATGGGCTGGTGTTGTGGGAGATTGATAGACATAACGCAACATAGGTTGGTCATATTCCAAAATACCCAGTAAACTTAAACTATAGGCAGGTTCATCAAAACTAATCTGTTGGGCTTTATCGCGGAGTGGAAGTGAGGCTTTTTCTGTTAGAGAGGGTGCATCCTGAGCGGAAAGTACATAAAGATTTTCATTGCCTTCAAAGCGCTCAATCCAGCTTAGATGATGCCGTCCGGCGCAAACCCCTAATAGAAAATGTCCTTCCTGATGGGGAAGAAATTCCACCCAGTTTTCACGTTCAGTTGCTGTCTGGGGCGTTTGCATAATTTTAAAATCTGCAGCGCCACCTTGATTTGTGAGAATGATAAAGCGGTCATTCCAGTGCGTTAAGCTATAACGTTCTCCGCGAATGAGGGGGGCCGCGACTTGCGGAGATGTTGTCGGGGCTTTGGCAGGAATAAGTAACGTCTCATTTGTATCATGGTCGCCACGCTCAATGGCTATCCATTCTTTTGAGGCACTCAGTCCGATGCTTAAGAAAAACCCTGGATCGGTTTCTTCAAAAACAAGATTATCCTTCCCGCCTAAAAGGGGGCGACGATATATACGTGAAGGGCGGCCAAATTCATCGCGATAAATCCAGAATAGCCACTCTCCATCAGGTGATAGGGTGAAAGATCCTGTTGTGTTTTCAATGGCAGGAGCGCAGATCTCGCCAGTTTTTAAATCTTTGACCTGGATCCGATAAACTTCAGACCCTTGTACATCTTCGGAATAGACATAATAACGGTGATTTTCTGTATGGGCCGCACCAGCTAAACTATAATAAGCATGTTTTTTAGAGAGGCTATCAGCATCGAGTAAAATCTCTTCCTCGCCACCCGTACGGGGGCGGCGAATGTGCAGAGGATGCTGGGCACCTTCCTGATAACGAATACCATAAAGCCAGGGGCCATGAGGTACAGGCACAGATTCTTCTACCGGAGATAAGCGGCCAACCATTTCTGAAAAAAGTGTTGCCTGTAGATCTTCAGTGTCTTTTAAAACAGTTTTTGTGTACGCATTTTCAGCTTCTAAATGTTTGCGAATATCTTCACGCAAAATAGATGGATCACGTAATACAGTCTGCCAGTTATCATCTTTCATCCAGGCATAAGGGTCTGTCCTGACACGGCCTAGTTGTTCAATGGTGATATTATTGCGTGGTGCAACAGGGGGGCGGGGTAAATCTGTTTTAAAAGTCATGAAGGAAATGTGGTTTCTCTGAAGAGAGTGTCAATAGAGAAAGCGGCGTAAGCTTTGTGTGAGTTCCTCTGGGAGTGGAAGTTTATGCGTATTGATTGAGCTTATATTTGTTAAACTCAAGGCGGTAACCAGCCAGGCCCCCTCTAGTTTATAGAGCTCTTTTGATGTGAGTGATGACTCCGTACATAAGCCCTCTTCAATAAGACGTGTACGCGATATGCCCGGCAAAGCGCCATCCTCTATAGGAGGGGTAATAAGTTGCCCATCTCTGAGGGCCAAAAAATTTGAGGCTGTTGCTTCGGCAATAAAATCTTGCTCATTAAGAAGTAAGGCATCATCAGCCTGATGATCCTGTGCCTCTAAACGGGCAATGATTGAAAGTAGTGTATTGGTCGATTTTATATGAGATAATACAGAGTTTCTTTGCCGTTTATGCGACGATAAAATGAGTTTTACAGGTGCTGGCTCGTGGGCAGGAAGTGGGTTGATTACAAGTAAAATTGTTGGTTGAGCAGGTTGCGGTGGCATAAGCCCGCGAGGGCCTATTCCCCTGGTTACTGTTAAACGTGCCGAACCATTAAAAAGCTGATGCATTTCACAAAGCTGTAAAAGAGCCTGCTCAATAAGTGTTTTATCAGGTAGGGGGAGACGCAAAATCTGGCAGCCCTGCGCCAGGCGCTGAAAATGGCGTCCAAGATGGGGGCTTTACCGTTATAAAAACGGAATGTCTCATAAAGCCCATCTCCCAGTAAAAACCCACGATCAGCGGGGCTAATGCCGGCTTCATTGGTAGGGTGGATGGTGCCATTCAGCCAGAAAAAAGACGTCATAATGAACCCAGAGCTTTTAGGAGAGGGGCTGCCTTAAGCAACATTTCGTCATATTCGCACCCAGGGTCAGAGGGCCAGGTTATGCCTCCACCAGCGCCCAGGCGAAATTGGTCAGATGTTGCACTGATACTGCGTATGATGACAGAGCTATCTAAAGCACCATCCCACCCGATGCGAAGTAATGTGCCACAATAAACCCCACGTGACGAACTTTCTAACTCATCAATAATTTTTAAGGCCTGGTGTTTTGGGGCACCTGTGACTGAGCCAGGAGGTAATGTTGCCTGTAAAAGGTCAAAAACATCATAATGATCTTGAAGCCGACCCTGCACGCTTGAAACAAGGTGATGCACATGACGAAAGCGCTCAACGACACAGAGTTGCGGCACGGTGACAGTGGCTATTTTACTCACACGCCCCAGGTCATTACGCATAAGATCAGTGATCATCAGATTTTCAGCTAATTCTTTTTCGTCTTTGGAAAGGGCCTCTTGAATTTTGTTATTAAGAAGAGGGTCAGCGTGAATAGGAGCTGTCCCCTTAATGGGGCGGGTTTCAATGAGCCCCTCAGCAGACAGTGATAAAAAGCGCTCAATAGAGGCACTTAAGAGGCCAAAATCTGGTGTGTTTAAAAACGCACCAAAAGGGGCAGGGCAGGCTTGTCGTAACGCAGTATAAAGAGGGAGAAGAGGCATATTGGCAGGCCGTTCGGCCTTCCATCTCATTGTGAGATTGGCCTGAAAAATATCACCAGCTTCAATATAAGCCCGTATTTTTTCTACCTTATTTTTCCATGATGAGGCTTTGTCATCTGGAATAAAATTCAGGGCTGAAGGGAGTGTAAGCTTGTTTTGAGAGTCACTGGCAAAAGGCGCAGGGCAGGGCGGGGGAGCATTACCTTCTGCACTGGCCCACCATAAGCGTTGCTCTAAACGATCAAATATAAAAAGGTCAGTACAGGCCAAAAGCAAAAAAAGTGGTGCATCTGTTTTGTGACGTGATACAAGCCCCTCGCACATAAGCCCGGCCTCGTAGCTTGCAAATCCGACCAATCCACCTGTGAAAGGTAAAGAAGACATAAAAGGATTTGCAGGGCGGTATTTTTGCCAGAATGATCTCAGATAAGGACGAAAATCCCTAATTTCCTCAGATGTTAATTTCAGGACAGCTTTTGGTTTGGGGCATAAAAAACTAAATCTTTGCCTAGTCTGGGCTGGGTCACCGCCGCTATCAAGCAATAATGCTTCCTCTCCCTCCAATAGAGGTAAATAAGCCTCAATGGCTTGCCACGGGAGTTCAGTCAGAGTGGAAGAGAGAGATAACGCCATGTTATTAAGGTGCTAAAGTCCAGTTAAATTAAGGAGCTATACGACCTCCTAAAGGATTTATTCTGCTTAGAGAAGAAAAAGAAAGAGCCTTATGCGTCTAATCTGATGCTTCCTTCTGGCACTTCTGTGGGTAATGGGCTATGGTGACACTTGTCTTGTTGTCATAAAAATTGGTGGCATTATTTTGAGCGAACCGCACGATCTTCTTCCTTCTGACCGCCTCCCGGTGACAATTGAGGAGGAAATGCGCTCCTCCTATCTGGCTTATGCGATGTCTGTCATCGTATCGCGTGCCTTGCCAGATGTCCGCGATGGGTTAAAGCCTGTTCACCGACGCATCCTCTACGCTATGCGTGAGAGCGGCTTTACCTCTGATAAACCTTATCGCAAGTCTGCCCGCGCGGTTGGTGACGTCATGGGTAAATATCACCCTCATGGCGATAGTTCTATTTATGATGCTATGGTGCGGATGGCGCAAAGCTGGTCTATGCGCGTGCGCCTGATTGATGGACAGGGCAATTTCGGCTCGGTTGATGGCGATAGCCCTGCCGCTATGCGTTATACTGAAGCCCGCCTGGCGCGCTCTGCCTCTTTCTTGCTTGATGATATTGATCGTGACACGGTCGCATTCCAGCCAAATTACGATGAGAGTGAGCAGGAACCACAGGTTCTGCCTGCTGCTTATCCTAATCTGCTGGTTAATGGGGCGGCCGGTATTGCTGTGGGTATGGCAACCAATATCCCACCTCATAATCCTCTCGAAGTTATTGATGCAACATTAGCAATGGTAACCAATCCAGCTATTACGCTCGATGAACTTATGCAGATTATCCCCGGCCCTGATTTTCCTACAGGGGGAATCATTATGGGGCGCAGAGGTATTCGTCAGGCTTTTGAAACTGGTCGTGGCTCTGTCCCGGTAAGGGCACGTGCCGAAATTGAGGAAATCCGCAAAGATCGCTATGCGATTGTGGTGACTGAAATTCCATATCAGGTGAATAAAGCCACCTTACAGGAAAAAATTGCTGATCTCGTTCGTGCCAAAGAGATAGAAGGCATCTCTGATATTCGCGATGAGAGTGACCGCTCTGGCATGCGCGTTGTGATCGAGCTTAAGCGTGATGCTACGGCCGAAGTTGTATTAAATCAGCTTTATCGCTTTACCCAGCTTCAGACCTCTTTCAGCGTCAATATGTTAGCCCTTGATGAAGGGCGCCCCCGTACGATGGGGCTTATTGATGTGCTCAAAGCGTTTATCCGCTTTCGTGAAGATGTGATTTTACGCAGGGCGCGTTTTGATCTGAACAAAGTGCGTGATCGTGGACATTTATTGGTCGGGCTTGTTATTGCCGTTGCCAATATTGACGAGGTCATCACCCTTATTCGCTCAGCTCCTGATGGAGCTACAGCCCGTGAGCGTCTCATGGCTCGGGCATGGCCTGCTGAAGAAGTCGTGCCATTGCTGGAACTGATCCATGACCAGGGTAATATCATCGTAGATGGTTATATTCATCTCACCGAGGCCCAGGCACGAGGTATTTTAGATTTACGTCTTCAGCGCCTTACAGGTTTAGAGCGTGATAAAATCCAGGGTGAGTTGGATGAAGTCAGTGTTAAAATCACTGAACTTCTGGAAATTTTAGGTAGCCATATTCGCCGTATGGAAGTTATGCGGGAAGAGCTTCTGGCGGCCCGTGCTGCCCTCTCAACCCCTCGTAGTACTGAGATTTCTGATGCTTTAGGTGATCAATCAGACGAAAGTTTGGTTGAGCCAGGGCAAATGGTCGTGACGATTACACGTGATGGCTTCATTAAACGGACTCCGCTTGAAATCTTCCGTTCGCAAAATCGGGGAGGGCGTGGTCGTACGGCGGCAGGCCGTCGTGGTGACGATGTTGTGGTGCGGAGCTTTAATGCTCATACCCATCAATGGGTCTTCTTTTTCTCATCGGGCGGTAAAGTGTACCGCATGAAAGTCTGGCATTTGCCAGAGGCAGCACCAACGGCCAAAGGCCGTGCATTAGTCAATGTGCTGCCAGAACTTGGAGAAGATTCCATCACAACCGTATTGCCTCTTCCTCAGGATGAAGAGACATGGGATGACCTCCATCTCGTCTTTGCTACAGCAAGCGGCAATGTACGTCGTAACCGCCTTAGTGATTTCCGTAATATTCGGGCTTCTGGCCTTATTGCCATGAAGCTTGATGAAGGCGATTCTCTTATTGGTGTGGCAACGTGCCAAGAAGGCCAGGACGTCTTTTTGGCAACGCGTAATGCGCGGGCGATCCGCTTCCAGATTACCGACGATACTCTACGTGTTTTTGCAGGGCGCGGGAGTACTGGTGTGCGTGGTATTCGCTTGGGAGAGGGTGATCAGGTCGTCTCTCTCTGTATTCTTAACCACGTGGATGCAAGCGTTGAAGAACGCGCAACTTATCTCCGTATGGCCAATGCGCGCCGGCGTGCCATAGCTGCCTCTGAGGCTGATACAGAGGAAGAAGAGACAATTGAAGTTACTTCTGACGAAGAAGAAACGGCTTCGCAGGATGCAGCTTTAAGTGAAGAGCGTTTTGAAGAGCTTGCAGCTCAGGAAGAGCTTTTATTAACGGTAACGGATACGGGGTTTGGTCGCCGTTCTTCAGCTTATGATTATCGTGTGTCTGGCCGCGGTGGTCAGGGACTTAATAATATGAACTTCACAACTGAGCGCCGAGGCCGGGAAATTGTGGGAACTCTTCCTACAATGGATGGCATTGACGTGATGATGGTGACAGATACAGGCCGCTTAATTCGCCTTCCTGTTTCGCAGGTGCGGGTCATGTCACGTCAGGCAGGAGGTGTAACGCTCTTCCGTCTGGATGGTGAAGAAAAAGTCATGAGTGTCTTCCCTGTAGAGGAAGAAGATAACGACGAGACTAATGGTGAAAGTAGCGATAATATCGAGCAAACTCAGAGTGCACCAGATATAGCAGAAAATGCAGGCCAACCTTCAGAAACTGCTTCTTCATCAACGGTACCTGAGGCGCCGGAAGGCAATGGGTAACCCACGCATAGGGTTCTACCCGGGCACGTTTGACCCAATTACCTTTGGGCATTTAGACGTGATTGATCGGGCGGCAACTATTTTCGACCATCTCATTGTTGGGGTGGCTGTTAATGAAGATAAAAAGCCGCTCCTCAAGCTGGAAGAGCGGATCGATCTTGTCCGTAAAGAAGTAGCACGTTTACCGCATGGAGAGAGAATTTCTGTGCAGGGATTTGATAATCTTTTGGTTGATGCGGTGCATCAGGCAGGGGCGGGCACGGTCGTTCGTGGCTTGCGCTCGGCAGGTGATTTTGATTTTGAAACTCAGCTCTCAGGGGCTTTGCGTCGTCTGGCTCCTGAAATTGAGACAGTTTTTTTATTAGCATCAGAAAATCATCGCACAACAGCAAGTCGGATTGTCAAAGAGATTGCTCGCCTTGGGGGAGATATTTCTCATTTTGTAAGTGAGGACGTCGCTCGGCTTGTCTTGTCGAAATTGGGGTATGAGCCAATATAAAACTTATATTCCCCCTTAGAATAATTTTTCATTTTGTAGGAAATATATATGTCTGACAGTAAAAACACAGCTCCAGAGATCAAGGGTGACAAACTCGTTTTAGAATTGCCTGAAGGTAAAGTGGTTATCGTTCTACGTCCAGATTTAGCCCCTAAACATGCTGAGCGTATGAAATTACTGGCTCAGGAAGGATTTTATGATGGGGTTAAGTTCCATCGTGTGATCGAAGGCTTTATGGCACAGGGTGGGGACCCAACCGGCACGGGTTCAGGCGGTAGCTCTTATCCTGACCTTCCTGCAGAATTTACCAAAAAAGAGCGCTTTGAGCGCGGCACTGTCGGTATGGCTCGCACCATGAATCCTAATAGTGCCAATAGTCAGTTCTTCATTATGTTTGAAGCTTGCCCCTCACTTGATGGCGAATATACGATCATTGGACAAGTGATAGAAGGTATGGAGCATGTCGATAAATTAAAACGTGGCTCTGGCGCATCTGGCATGGTGAAAGAACCAGATGTCATCAAACGCGCTTATATTGAAGAATAAGCCATAATACAGCCCAGAGAGGGCTTATGGCCCCCTCTGGATTTTTTAACCTGCTCATTATAATTTAATATGACGTCACAAATTGTGAGATCATATTTTAGGACTTTTTATTTCTGTTTTGCCATGATGAAAGTCTGAATGTGGTTGAAAAACTCTCTAGACATGTTTACTTTAAGATAATAGATAATAGATAATAGATAATAGATAATAGATAATAGATAATAGATAATAGATAATAGATAATAGATAATAGATAAATTTTCGTATTATTTTAAATTTATTTACAAAAATTCTTATTAAAAATGTATGTTTCTCAACAAAAATATAATTTTATTACTATTGATTAAATCATTTATACATAAAAATCATTATAAATGAATGATCGATTCCAAATAATCACTATATTGAAAGTCATCATGTAGATCCTTTTAAAAGTGAGACATAAATCTGTTTTAGAGCGTGAAAATGCCGAAAAGAAAGCGTAAAGCTTTGAGTTTTCTTACTTAAAAATAGCTGTGAGAATTTACATTTGACTCCATGCTATATCCTCACAGTTCATTTGAATAAGCATAGGGTATGACTTGGAAGTCTCCTATATTGGGATGTATAGTACAAAATCCTATCTATGCTTTGTGAAATTACTTCACGATAAATAATGATCTCAAGACAGACAATAATACCATTATTGCGCATAATGTTATTGTAAACAGCCTTTTTAGATGAGCCTATTACGGGCAATATGCTTTGTTACCCTCACAAAAAAGGAGGGTGTGAGGTTTTTTATTGCCGTCTTAAACAGCCTTCATATGACAAAAAATCTTTAGGCAAGGGAGAATTTTTGCGAATTGCAGACGTAGAGTACAATAAATTTTCATTTTAAGTGCTGTGGGCAGAAATTTTTTTCTCCCTATTTTTGTAGCAAACTATCTCATTTAAAGGCTCAGAGCGTAGAAAAGGTGAATGAAAACAAAGAAATTTAATTAAAACGTCATTAATTATACTTTTTTGCATAAACTCCCTTGACGGACCCGCCTCTATCCTGTAGCCAGTCTCTCGAAGTGAACCGGTAGCTCAGTCGGTAGAGCATTCGACTTTTAATCGAATGGTCGTGGGTTCGAATCCCACCCGGTTCACCAAATAATCCCTTAAATCAATTTAGATAAGACGAAGCGCCGGCGGGAAATAGCCGAAGTTCGTTATTGATATTTTTGAATAATCCCAAATCGTCTCAATTGCATCTAACGCACTTAGGGGTATTTGAGGGAGGTATGGTTCCCAGAAGTGAGGGTATTGCTGTGCAGAAAAATATCACAATTAAAAACGTGAAAGTGAAAGATAAGCCTTACATACTTATCTGATTCTACAAGGTTCATGTCTTATGGTTTAACCAAATGTTTTAAAGCTACAGCATCTTAAATATCGTTTTAGGGTAGAGAAAAGCTTCTGCCTTTTGGGAAATGTTCCTAAGCTTTTAGGTCAGCTTTCCAGACGTATGAATAGAACGTGAGGTAGCCTGAGAAACGCTAAGAGCCGTATCAGACCTTTCACTAATTTATAAGCAGCGTTGAGCAGAAGTAATAAAATTGGTAGATTATTCAGATCTTGTGTGCCGTATAACAGGACTCTGCAAGATACCTTTCAGCTGATTTTCTTGGTCTGCAAGGGCGTCAGAATCATTATATACCTTAACTATGAGCGTTTCTTTCAACAAAAACGCAGTAAACAGGGCCAGCCTTAATAATATAACATGCCATAGTTTCTGGCCCGTATCAGCACCATATCATTTTCGGATTTTTGCAATTTACAACAAGGAAGAAAGATTGTGAAAATTATTTAGTAAGGTAGTAACTTGCCATATAATTAGACAATAAAGAAAGCGCCTATCACTTTTTCTCTATTGTCTAATTTAATGACATAATATGTGTGATTATTTTATAAGAATATAATAAGTGTAATATTAATATAAGAAGTTTTAACCAAAATTACATATTAAAATAGAAAATATTTTTACTTAATGATTATATATAAATAATATTAGTATATTTAAATTTAATAAAATATAATAATCTATTTAAATACTAATACTAATCATTGTAGCAAAATAAAGCTGGCTATTATAATCATAGCCAGCTTCTCTATTAAAATTACTCGCGGGCAATAGCGCCATCATCAGTGCGCCAGTTACCATCTTTATCTAAAAAGACCCAGCGTCCCGATCCATTACCTGCCGTTTGACCAGCATTGAGGCAGGTATCGCACCAAACGCGGTCAGATATCTCATGTCCGCCGCTTTTAATTGTCCCTAATGTTAATTTAACACCAGAACGAATGAGAGAAACATTTTCTATGAAAGGAATTTGGCCCACCAAAGCTGTTACGTTATTAGCGTATAGTCCTTTGACGCCACGAATATTGCCACCATTGGCAAGTTTGGAGCCAACCTGCCAATCGCCATTATCATCACCGGTTAAAGTTGCACCATCTTGTTCTCCTTTGGGAGTATTAGCGCGTGCAACGATTGATTTTTGTGTTTCGACCACTAGGTTATTACCTAACCATGTCGAGCCGTCGCCGCGGACACAGAGGCCAGGTGCGTCTTTATTAAGCCAGACAGTGTTATTTCCAATGATGCAAACGCCGCCTTGATTGGCCTTGCTATAGTCAAAGGAGATATAACCCTGACGAACCCCTGTTTTACCTGTGCTATCCCAACGTGTGCCGTCTACAACAAGCCCGAAGTTAACACTATAATCAGGCCAATCAAGCGTAGCAGAGTTGTCACTTGTCTGTTGAACCCATTGGCGCGTAATAAGCTGGTGATTATTCAGTGTTGGTGTAAAGCTTTCAAAAGAGGTATGGGCGTTATTAAGGCCATTTTTGGGGGCTTCGGAACCAGGGATGTAAAAATTATAACCCTTATATTCGTTTGCCCATGATGGCACAGTATTTTGAATACCGTTAGGCAGGTTATTGCCGTTAATGAGCAGCCCTGTTGAATCATAACTAGGGTGCAGGCATTTTCCGGGGGCTGAGGCTGGTCCTCCGCACTCATAGGAGATCATAATGCCATTCATTGTAGCCTGGCCTGACTGCGTGCCATCATAATGAATGTTCATCTGCTCGCCATTAAAGCGATCTGTGAGAGAGTGGGGGGAATTACTGGGGTCAAAGGTCATATAAATATCGCTGCCACCAGTTTGGGTTGGCATACCGATCATAGCGACAGCTTTACCGAAGTTTGAACGTACAGTGTCATATGTCGTGGTAGGAACATCATTATCGCGCCAGGGGTGTCCCGAGCTATCACCACCCTGTACAGCCCAGCCATTAACTGTAATAGATGAACCATCTTTTGCCACGCTTTGCACTGTAGATACATAATAATTATGTGGTGGAAGCGTTTTACCTTCTGAAGGGTTCGACATGCCGCTATCATCAGTGAAATGAGGGGCAGGAACATCAGCTGAAATAGAATTTGTGGTAATATATTGGTTAGGGTGGATGCGTGCTATTTGCTGAGCAGTCAAGTGCTTGTTTTGGGGCAAATAGATATGTGTGGCGTCATAGGTGACATCATCTAGCACAAGTTGAGGCTCAGCACTCTTAGGCTGAAGATATTCAACAACACTATCAAATGATGGGTTTTTGGCAAAATTACTATTAATTGTCAGGTTGCTGGATAATCCTGCTCGTGTGTCAAACACAGATTGTGATGTTGTGACTGAGCAAATCAAGCAGCCCATATCTAGATAACCATCAGGCATACCGCGAAGAATAATTTGGGAATCTGTACCTAAATGATCTTCAGCAATTGTAGATGCTACACTGCCAGCCCGTTGTGCACCTAAAAGCAGTGCATGAGGCTTGATCCAGGGATCCATATTCTGCCCGGTTCGGATATAAGAAGTTTGCGTGCCACCGACTGTTAAAATAGGTGCTTTATCGGCAGCAGATGCCAAATGATGTGCATTTACGGTTAAATGATAGGTATTTACGGGTAAGTTGGCTAAAGCTGCCTCTGATGTTAAGGCGAGCGAAGACACCCCTACCGATAAGGTAAGGAGCAGATTTTTTAATTTACTCATAGATAGGCCTTGATAATATAATTTTTCAAATAATTAGTAAAATATAGACACACCTCCATATTGGGAGATGATAAAAATTATATTACAATAAAATCTCACGATTTGCAAGAAATAACGCAAATATTGATAATATTATGCAAGTAAATAACATATATTTTAACTTTAAATTTAACGTGTCGTTAAATAATTTTTTGTGAATCAAATTATTAGTTAGTGGTTTATCGAAATCACAAATATGTGACAATAATGCCAAAAAACTGGAGAAATCCTTGTGCAAGAAGCTGGTAAACAGTTTTTAGTAAAATTGAATCGTTGACTTTGTAAATATCTCTGCATTAGCTTCGTAAAAGATAATATTAACGGTAATAAAGTATTGGTTCTTTTATGAAAGTTCTCATTTTCCCTAACGCTACTGACGCAGCTCATGAAGCTGCAAAGATCATAGCCAAAAAAGTACATGAAAAGCCAAAATCTGTTCTTGGTTTGGCAACAGGTCGTACGATGGAAGGGGTTTATCGATCTCTCATCCAGATAGCTAAGCAGAATAATTTAGATTTCTCTCAAGTTACTAGTTTCAACTTAGATGAGTATGTAGGTCTTTCTGCTTCTGATAAGCAGTCATACCACTATTACATGCAAGACAATTTATTCCGTTTTGTTAATATTAATATGAATAACACGCATGTACCAAATGGTGTTGCAGCAGATCTTGAAAAAGAATGCGCTGCTTATGAAGAGGCAATAAAACAGGCTGGTGGTATAGATATACAGCTTTTGGGTATAGGCGATACCGGACATATTGGCTTTAATGAGCCACCTTCTGCTTTTGATAGCCGGACGCGCTGTATTACGCTGGCTTCCGAAACGCGGCAACAAAATGCGGGAATGTTTGAAGGAAATCCCCAAAAAGTGCCGAGCAAGGCTTTGACAATGGGTGTCGGCACGATTTTGGAAGCCAAGGAGCTGCTTCTTATTGCTCTGGGGAAAGACAAAGCACCGATTATTGCAAGAACACTTGAAGGTGAAATAGGGCCAGAGGTCAGTGCTACGGCCGTGCGTTTGCATAAAAATGTCACGATTATTTTAGACCAAGATAGCGCCTCATCTTTGAAACAACAATAGATGAAAAATGGTTAATAGATGGCTCGTAAGTAAGCGTCTGTAATCAAAAAATCATGTTGGATTAATCTTAAGAAGAAAGTTGTCTCACAGTGTCTGATCCTATTCTTTGTGCCGATGTTGGTGGTTCTTTTATTAGTATGGGTGTATTCACGCCAGGCTCAGCTTTGGTAAGAGAAAAACAAAAACGCCCTACACCTACACAGGATTTAGAAGCATTTATCAATGCTTTTAGAGAGATGTCCGCGCCTTATCCTAATCTACCTCTTCACATAGCCATAGCAGGTTTAAGCGATCCTGAGACTGGGTTATGCAAAGCTGCTAACATAAAAGCTATTAACGGGATAAAGCTTAGGGAGGTTTTAGAAAAGTCTCTTTCTCGTCCCGTACGCGTAGGGAATGATGCTGACTGTTTTGCATTGGCAGAAGCACGAGAAGGTGCAGCAAAGGGACATTCCAATATATTTGGCATTATCCTGGGCACAGGCACAGGGGGTGGTTTGATCCTTAATGACAAGCTTATTGTCGGGCGCGGAGGTTACACAGGTGAGTGGGGCCATGGGCCCTTTATTCAAGATATGCAGGGCAAAACGCCGTATTTTCAATGCGGTTGTGGTCTATATGGCTGTCTTGAAACTATTGGCAATGCCAGAGGGTTAGAGCATTTACATCACTGGCACTCAAAAGAATCTCTAAATAGTTTCGATATTTTATCGAATGCGCATCGAAATGAACCAGCCGCTTCTAAGACTGTTTCTCTCTTTATTTCGTATCTTTCATCAGCTTTAGCGGTAGCTGTTAATATTACAGGGGCTTCAATCGTTCCTGTAGGAGGAGGACTTTCAAATGATAAAGCTTTGATTAAAATGCTCGATGAGGAAGTAAACCGTAAATTGCTTTACGTGCCTCATTCAGCACTTGTTGTTCCTACTCAACTTGGTGGAGATGCCGGTATGATCGGTGCCTCCTATTTGAGTTAAGGGGTTTATCCCTTTTACGATTTTTTAATGAGCGAAAGTGCCTAAAATGAGAGACAGTCATGACTTGTCAGAGCGCGTGGCAGGGCGGTTAGTTGGACCATATAGCTATAGTATACTTGTTATTTCAGCCTGTATTTTTGTTGCAATAGGATTTGTGACCTGGATTAACGGGCCGCTTATTTCTTTTGTGGAGGTTGCCTTCTCGCTTGATGAAGTGAGCGCTTTCTTAATACCGCTTGTATTTTACATCTCGTATTTCTTTTTTTCTATCCCTGCAGCGTTTGTCGCTAAAAAATTGGGTATGAAATTAGGACTATCGTGCTCGCTACTTGTTTCTGCCCTGGGTGTTGCCTGTTTTGGGCAATTTGTTGTGTGGAAAAATTATCCTGGGGTATTAGCTGGTCTTTTAATTTTAGGGGCTGGTGTTTCTCTCATGCAGCTCATTATGAGTGCTCTGGTCAGTCTTCTTGGCCCTGCTTCCAGGGCAGCACAGCGTATTGCCATAATGGGCATATGTAATAAGGCAGCTGGTATTGTAGCGCCTATTATTATAGGTGTCTTTGTTATGGGCAATATAGGCTCAGTTGCAGAGCGCGCCCAGGCTGCTCCCGATAAAGCTGCAAAAGATGCGATTTTATATCCGCTTGCCCACTCTTTGTACGGACCTTATCTTATTTTAGCGGCTATTCTTGTTTTAATTGGAATAGTGGTCCTTTTCTTCCCGCTTCCGACCTTAGAAGCCCCTCCTATTGTAAAGCTTAAAAAGAGTGAGCGTTCGCATTTCCTACAGCCGCACGTTATTTTTGGTTTTATCGCTCTGTTCCTTTATGCTGGTAATGAAGTTCTTGCTGCTAGTGCGATTGGCACATATGGCAGTGGGTTTGGCCTTCCTCTGGATTCCACAAAATTTTTCACGACCTTTACACTGACAGCCATGCTGATTGGTTATATTGCAGGGTTTGTGGTTGTGCCGCGTTTTGTTACGCAGGAAGTTTATGTGCAATTCTCATGCTTTATAGGAATTGTTTTTGCCATATGCGCCTTTTTCACTCACGGTTATAGTTCAGTCTTTTTCATTGCGCTTTTGGGGGCGGCAAATGCGATGATCATGCCTATTCTCTTTCCGATTGCCCTTAGAGGCGCAGGTGCTTTAACGTCTTTAGTTTCAGCCGTGCTGGTTATGACTTATTGTGGAGGGGCTATTATTCCTCCGATTTATGTTTTGTTAAAACCCTATCTCGGGTTTCAAGGGGCGCTTATTTTGCTGGTCGTACCGTCATATCTCGCTATGTCAGCTTATGCTTATTATTTTGGCCGGGTCGGCCTTCAAGCTGAGGAGGGATAAATGAGATCTTTAACAGGGCAAATTATTTTTCCAGATCATCAAAGTGCGGGTTCAATTGAGTTTGGCAGCCACATAGAAAAGATCACCCCCTAAAAGAAGCTCCTGATACATATATTTTACCGGGCTTTGTTGATGGTCACGTCCATGGGGGAGATGGCGCTGATACGATGGATGGCGTTGAGGCGATCCGGAAAATGGCGCTTTTTCACCTCCGTCATGGCACAACAACGATTCTGCCAACGACAATCACACGCCCCTGGGAAGATATCCTTACTGTATTAGAAGCGATTTCCAAGGTTATGAAAGAGGGGGTTCCAAATGGCCCTCATATTCATGGTGCTCACATAGAAGGGCCTTTTGTCAGCCCTCATAAGCTTGGAGCCCAACCTGCTTTTGCTATTGAGCCTACAGCTGAGCGTGTTGATGAGTTAATAAAATCAGGTTGTGTCAGTCTTGTGACGATAGCTCCTGAATTAGCACATAGTGATACGGCAATGGAGAGTTTTGCCAAAGCCGGCATACGTGTCAGTCTGGGTCATACTGTAGCAAATTATGAGCAAACAGAACGGGCTTTATGTATCATTTGTGGTGCAGGAGGTACGGCCGGAGCGACGCATCTTTTTAATGCAATGCCTTCCATTCAGGGGCGTGATCCTGGCCCTGTAACGGCCTTTATGTGTCATGATGTGGCTTATGCCGAAATGATTTTTGACACGCATCATGTTCATCCGGCTACTTTCCGGCTGGCGTCCAAGACAATGGATAATCGTCTTTTATTTGTGACAGATGCTATGCGCGGTGCTGGGCAGGAAGATGGACCAAGCCAGCTAGGTGGGCAAGATGTGATGATAAAAGAGGGTGTCGTACGTCTGCCTAATGGTAGTTTGGCTGGAAGTGTTCTAACGCTCGACCAGGCATTTCGTAATGCTGTGCGTCATGGGGCGTCTCTTTCTAAAGCTTCCAGGCTGGTAAGCACAAATGCGGCCCGCTATTTGGGTTTGCATGATCGTGGTGAAATATGCGAAGGAAAATTAGCTGATTTTGCTGTAATGGATCGCGATTTCAGAATTAAAGAAATGTGGGTTGCAGGCAATAAGGTCTTTAGTCGTGAGGGGAGCCTTTCCGACTCTTAAAAAGCTTGTTGTTGCTAAAAATCTGACAGTAAGAAAAGAATAGGCTAAAAGAATATTATCTTTTTTTACTAAATGGATTTTTATGAGTAACTCACGCCATCATAAACTCACATTAGGGTCACATAAATTGCATCCTGATACACAGATGCTTAATTATGGTTATGACCCTATGCTTTCTGAAGGGGCTGTTAAACCTCCCGTTTTTCTGACATCTACTTTCGTGTTCCCTACAGCTGAAGATGGACGCGATTTCTTTGATTATGTCATGGGACGCAAACAACCCCCTGAAGGAAAAGGGGCCGGTCTTGTTTACTCGCGGTTTAATCACCCTAATAGCGAAATTGTTGAAGACCGCTTAGCTGTTTATGAAGGCGCCGAAAGTGGCGTAGTTTTTTCTTCGGGCATGGCTGCAATTTCCACAAGTTTACTAGCTTTTGTACGCCCTGGTGAGGTGATTTTGCATTCTCAACCGCTTTATGGCGGAACAGAGACGTTATTAAGCAAAATCATGGCTGGACTTGGAATGAAGTCCGTCGGATTTGCTAGTGATGGCAATGAAGAGACAATTAAAAAGGCCGCTCAAGAGGCCAAAAAATTAGGTCGCGTTGCTCTTATTTTAGTTGAGACGCCAGCAAACCCGACAAATAGTCTTGTTGACCTCCCCTTAATGCGTGAGATTGCTGAGTCTTTAGGGCAGGAAGAGCGTCCTCTTATTGCTTGTGATAACACACTTTTAGGGCCTGTTTTCCAGCAACCTATTGCCCATGGTGCTGATATTTCTCTTTATTCTCTGACGAAATATGTGGGTGGGCACTCCGATCTTATTGCGGGTGCTGCTTTAGGGTCTGTGGCCCTGATGACAAAGCTCCGTCAGTTACGTGGTGCTATTGGTACTCAGCCCGACCCACACACCTGCTGGATGTTAGGGCGTTCGCTCGAGACACTTGGTTTACGGATGGAAAAAGCAGCTTCCAATGCTTTTGCCGTAGCAAAATTTTTGCAGAACCATCCCAAAGTGGAAAAAGTTTATTTCCCACCATTTTTTGAGAAAGAGTCTGCTCAAGGGAAAATTTACGCCAAGCAATGTTCAGGTCCTGGCTCAACATTTTCTTTTGATGTTAAGGGGGGGCAGGAAGCTGCTTTCCGGTTCCTTAATGGATTACAGATTTTCAAATTGGCCGTTAGCCTTGGTGGTACTGAATCGCTAGCAAGTCATCCTGCGACTATGACGCATTCTGGCGTGCCAGAAGAAATACGTGAGCGTATTGGTGTAACTCAGGCAACAGTAAGATTATCGCTTGGTATTGAAAATGAGGATGATCTGATTGTTGATATGACACAAGCTCTTGAAAAAGCTTAGTCAGTTTTAAAAATAAGGGGGGACTATTTCCCCCTTATTTTAAAGTTCTCTTCTAAAAAGCGTTAGATTAGCGTTTGAGCCAGCGTGTAAGGATGTTTCCTATAAGCTGCATGAGGCAAACCATTACGACTAAAACAGCCACCACCCACAACATTATGGTTGTATTAAAGCGTTGATAACCATAGCGGATAGCCAAATCGCCTAGCCCCCAGCGCCGATTGTGCCTGCCATGGCTGAAGCCCCGACTAATGTAACCAGTGTCACAGTGAGGCCACCAATCAGGCTGGGCAGAGCCTCGGGAATCATAACAGAACGCATGATTGTAAAGCGCGTACCGCCCATAGACCGCACAGCATCAATCAAGCCAGGATCAACTTCTCTTAGGGCTACTTCTGCAATACGGGCAAAATAGGGGATAGCCGCGATGGAGAGCGGCACAATGGCAGCTTCAGTTCCCAAAGATGTGCCTGCTATCATTCTTGTTATGGGAATGAGAAGCACGAGTAATATAATAAAAGGCACAGCCCTTAATGCATCAACAATAAGCCCAACAATCCTCGGTAAAACAGGGAGGCGATAAAGTCCCCCCGGGCTAGTGGTGATGAGAAAGAGAGCCAGAGGCAAGCCAAACAAAACAGCAATGGCTGTAGAGGCAAAAACCATTTCCAGTGTTTGTAATGTAGCACGAATAATGAGGTTAACGATCAACGGGGACATAACCGATAGCCTCCATATGTTGTACATTTGTGGCTAAAAAAGCCTGAGCTTCAAAAACTTTTTCTCCTTTGAGGCCGATAATCATATCGCCAGTTAATTTTTCCTCAATGGAGGTTACACCGCCTTGTAGTAAAATGGTCTCTACGTGGAAACGCTCTGCCATCAGTGAAAATAAAGGCTTTAAAGCTGTGTTTTCATTCATGATTAAGCGGAGTACAGGCATTAAACCCGGTGAAGGCTGATGCTGGAGCTGATTTCGTAGCTCAGAAGGAAGTTGGGGGCAACTATCAGCCAATAAAGCCTGAAGGGGACCTTGGTCACTACTTTTGCATAATAGGTCAAAAAAAGTACCGTTTTCGACAAGCTTACCATGATCAAGCACTAAAATATGCTGAGCAAACCGGCGTACAACATCCATTTCATGCGTAATAAGAATAATGGTTAAGCCCAGCTTCTGATTAATATCATTAAGCAGGTTGAAAATGGACGTTGTGGCTTCTGGGTCGAGAGCAGATGTTGCTTCGTCGCATAAAAGGAGAGAGGGGCTAGCGGCCAGGGCACGTGCAATGCCAACACGCTGCTTTTGCCCACCAGAAAGTTGAGAAGGATATTTTTTCTCAAATTTCTCTAATCCCACAAGTTGAAGGAGTTCTTTAACTCGTGCTTTCTGCCTGTCTTTTGACCAACCCGCAATTTGTAGAGGCAGGGCAATATTTCCGGCTACAGAGCGCGATGTGAGCAAATTAAAATGCTGAAAAACAAGCCCAATTTCGCGCCTAATTTTAGTGAGGCTGGTTTCATTCTCTTTGGTTAGATCAGTACCATTGAGTATGATTGAGCCTTTTTGAGGGCGTTCCAAAGCACAAAGACAGCGCAGGAGCGTGGACTTGCCCGCTCCTGAACGTCCGATGAGACCTACAACTTCGCCTTTCTTTACAGAAAAGGAAATATCATCAAGTGCAATCTGATCGCCAAAGCCATGCGTTACATTTTGGATATCTAAAATAATGCTCATGGCCAGGCAGGGAGAACCGTCCCGTGATAAACTTCATGAAGAGCTTTGGCTACATTTGGTTGCTGAAACGCCTTGACCAGGCTTTTAGCCCAGGGCTTGTCTTCATCACCCTGATTGACAACGATAATGTTGACGTAAGGGTTGTCTTTTAGATTTTCTGTCCCAAGACGTTCTTTTTTCAGATCAACCCCTGCTTTGCGTGCCCAGTCTGTATTAATGACCGCTCCGTCAAGATCGGGTAGGGACCGCCCCACAACACCAGCATCGAGTTCTTCAATGGTGATATTATGTGGGTTATCAGTTACGTCTAAAGCTGTGGGGAACAGGCCTGCATCAGAAGATACTTTGATAAGACCTAAAGATTGAAGCATTAAAAGGGCACGCCCTTCATTGCTTGGGTCATTTGGAACGCCAATTTTAGCGTTTTTAGGAATATCTGCTAAAGATTTCCATTTTCGGGAATAAAACCCAATAGGCTGAAATGTTGTATTTCCAGCAATAACAAGATGATAGCCGTGAGCTTTATTTTGTGCTTCCAGATAAGGCGTATGCTGAAAAGCATTTGCGTCTAAATCATGCTCTATCAGAGCTTCATTAGGGGCATTATAATCTGAGAAAGTGGTAATTTTAACGTTTAAGCCATCAGTAGCGGCATTTTTGGCAACAACGCGCCAAACATCTTCATCCTCACCAGACATGATACCGACTTTAACGGTTTTAATAGCCTCAGCATGGGCAGGCATGGCTGTGCTGAGTGCAAAACTAGTAAGTCCCGCTAATCCAACAGTAAGAGCGAGAAGACGGCGGCGACTGAATGATAGTCTCTGTCTCATGGTGGGAGTGCCATCCAAAGGTTAAAACGTTGTTGCGACTATAACGACCATTTATCAAAAGTGTGTTTTATCTAATCATAAAGACACAAGTGATAAATATTGTGCTTCTCTTAGGGAAACTGCTTGTAAGGTCAAGCCTTTTTATGACTATCTGAAGTCTTTATAAAAGTTTTTCCCTAATTAAAACGCATAAGAGCGGTATTATGATGGTTTTTGTATAAAAAGTCTAATATTGGCTTTTTGTCTGCTCTGATAAGAGTTTAAAAGTGTGTTTTATAAAGCCAGTTTATGACGGCTGAGCTCATATAATATTATTCAGGCCCCTATTAAAAGGCCGTAAAAGCCTTGTAATAGGGTCTTAATCATAGTTTGAGTAAATATTATTGAATAAGCCCTGAGAGTGGGAGTTTTAAATTTTACCCTCTAAAAAAGAAGCATGTTTGACGGCGTTGAAAGCGCATAGCTCATAGCGGGCGACACCTGAAGTGACAAATGGATCTTGTGCAAGGCGTTCTAAAAGATCTTTTTCAGAAAGGGTTGCACGTAAAATGAGAATGCCACCCTTGCCTGATGTCATAGGCCCTGAAATTAAAAGTAAATCTTCTTGATAGAATTTATCAAGAAAGGCTCGGTGACCAGGGCGTTGTGCTGCTACTTCCTCCTCAGAAGCGAGGTAAGTAATGGTTGCTAAAAATAGGTGGCTCATAAGAAACCTCTAAAGAATTACAAATCTTTACGCGATTTTTACGCATTATTCTGGATTTTAGAACAGGTCCATCAGTTTAGAAGAGATTATATCTCTTTGAAAGGGAATAACCATGTTGCGTATTTTGATTGCTTTTTTCTTTCCTTGGCTCACATTTTTTACAATTGGCCGTCCTGTAGCAGGGATTATTTGCTTTGTCCTTCAGGTCACAATTTTGGGATGGGTGCCAGCGGCAATTTGGGCCTTTATCGCTTTAAGACGTTATGATCTCGGCAGAGGGGCATAATATAAGGCGTAATTGCCCCCTATATATTTGCATGAAAAACCCCTGCTCTTTCGGGCAGGGGTTTTTTATAAAAGCTAGGCTTCTGGTTTGTTTTCGGCCTGTGCCTGTTTTGGATCAGATCGTCCAGAGTTTACCAAGTCTGAGTGTGAGACGTCAGCATTTCCCTGATTAATGACATGAATTGTGCGGGTTGGGAAAGGTATATCAATACCACGCTCTTCAAAGCATTTTTTCATACGGCGATAAAATTGCCGCTGAACAGGCCAACGTCCACCGGTCGTGGTTGGTAATGTGCCTTTGATTGTCACGGAAGATTCATTAATTGAATCAACACCCCAGAGTTGGAAATCATCGATGATGAGGTTTTTAAAATCTGGGTCTTCCCGCAGACCTTTTGTAATGTCAAAAAGTGCCTGCACAGCTTTATCGGTGTCTGTTCCATACGAAACTTCTGCTGAAATCATGGCACGTGCAAAGTCACGGTCATAATTGATAATTTGCCCCAGTGAACTAAAGGGGAAAATATTCATTGAGCCGTCATTGGCGCGTACATGCACTGTGCGTAAAGAGAGCTTTTCAACAACGCCGTAAGTTCCACTTAGTGTAACAGCATCGCCAACAGTAAGAGCATTTTCCATTAATAGAAAAATACCACTGATGAAATCTTGCACTAATTTTTGAGAACCAAAACCTAAGGCCACACCAAAAATAGAAGCGCCTGCCAAAAGTGGAGCAATATTAACACCCAGCTGGGATAAAACCGTTAGTCCGATCACAACGGTTAAGATCACCAGGAGCAGAATGCGTAACATAGGTTGCAAAGTGCGAATACGCGCTGTGCGGGCCCGATAGTTACCACTGCCCTCACGCTCAAGCTGGTGAACTTTATGCTCTATGGCAACATTCGACATTTCCCATATAACAACGCCAATGAGCAGGGCAATGATAATTGTTACCATTGAGGAGAGCAGACGTCCGCCTAAAGTATGAAGCCCAATGACTGCATAAACTGGGGCGCCCAGAGCAACAGCGACAGCAAAGATGGTAAGGAGCAGGATAACGACGCTCGTTACGCGCTGTGCAGCAGGGTAGTAGCGTAGAATGCGGGTTGCTGTTTCCTTGCTGATATTACGGTCATTCAGCCTGGTGAAAAAGCGCTCTAACCCGCCAAAAGCCAGAATACTGACCACACGCATAAGAATGAGGGCAGCTATTGTTCGTGCTGTTAAGCGTAGAATTAACTGATAACCACCAGGAACTTCGGCTGCCCACACAACCCAGAGTGCAATGTCAAAAATAATGGCGACGATCCACCAGAATCTTCCAATAAAATGGAGGACGGGGGCGAGGCGTTTATTATGGTCGGCCGCACGATTAAAGAGCCACTTAACATTACTGCGGCTGCCTAAGATCATGATAGCGATCATGATATGGACAATAAGGGCCAGAATCTTTGCCAGAGAAAGGCTTATGCTTTCAGGAAGAGTGCAGTCATTAAGAATGATAAGTGCCGTAACACCCCAGGCAATGACATTACCAATGCGATAAAAGCCTTTAAATAAGAAAATTGCGGTGTTGTCGTTGATTGTCGTCAAACGCAACCAGGGTCTCTCAGGGGCAAAAAGGGCACGTAACAGAGCGACCCATACGCCAAAGCCAACAGCGGCAAACCATGCAATACTCCAGATAGCACGCATTGTACGAACATCTGGGGCAGGGTCAAAAGTTTGGATTAATAAAGCGACAAGAGGAAACATGGCTATTGCCAAAAGATCCATCCCAAAGCGTCCCATTGTGTATGGAAAGCGCCTGAATGTGATCATGAGGCGAGTAAGTGCCCCCTGTCTTCGCATTCTTTCAGCTTCGTCCTGAGCCTTATTAGCGCTTAATGAGTCTTTATTTTCATCATTAACGGTCTCTTTGGCTTGTTGATCAACCGTGCTTTTGGTTTCCTGAAAATCCTGTAAATCTTTTTGGATATTATCACGGTTATAGCGTTGAGCACGCAATTCCAAACGTTTGCGCGGCGTATTTAATAAGAAATGAATGCCGTAAGAGAGAATTAAGCCTCCGACAATCAAAATAGCAACGCGTGTGGAAATACGGAGGATTTCACCCTGCACACTTGGTGTATGCATGACGTGGTTAACCCAAGGCCCTGTATCAGTAAAATTAGTGACTGTTTTAGTGAGGCTATGGAGCTGAATTATTGTTTTGTGACTTGCTTTGGAAATACTGTTCCAGGCAGAATCTAGCAAAGAATTATTTTGTTTATCCTTCTCAACGGCTTTTTGAGCGTCGGAAAGATTTTTTAGTGTCGTAACAAAATCCTGACGTTTTTTGGAATCATTTAAAACGTTAAGAAGCTGATCGGCTTGCGCTGATGTTACGGGAGGAGCATTTGTGAGAGGTACAGTCTGAGCAAGAGTTGCACAAGGTAATAACCCTAGAAGGATTACCAGTACAGCTAAAAACCGCCTCATAAAGGCAGATTTTTGAGGAGGGGACTCTGAAATTCTAAAAGCGTTATCACAAGCTTTCTCTGGCATGAGACGGCTTCTCCTCTAATAGTGGAAAAGAGTGTTTAGAATGGAAAAGGCTTAAAGTAACACGTTATAGAGGTGATAACGTGTTAAGAAAACCTTACGGTATTTTAACAAAAAAAGCGCAAGATAACGTTAAAAGGGCTCAGATAGTTCGCTTTTAACGTCTCAAATCTTGCTTTAAAAAATAATGTACAGGATTTGTTTTTTAATTTTTAGGTGATTTTGCCTGCCATTGGATAGACCATAATCGAGCCATGGTTGCAGCTGGGGATGTCCCTTTTATCTGTTGAAGTGTTTTGAGGGCTTCAGATGTTTGTCCTGCATCATTTTGAGCAAGGGCATAATCTAATAAAGCCTGATCATGACTAACTGGTTTTTTCTCCAGGCCACTATTCATTAAGGCCAGGCCCTGTTCTTTTTTTCCGGCCAGAACAAGATTATAACCCTCGATCAAAGAAGGTTTTGCAAGAGCACTATTTTCTGCTTCTTTGACTCTATCATTAAGGGCAGCCTTTGCGTCTTCTGCGCGCTTAGCAATAAAGGCATGGAAATGGTCATCCTGCTTTTTGGTAGTTCCTTGTCCCATCAGGTGCCATGAATAGGCTTGGTTTAGTAGAGACAAAGCCAGAGTAGGATGGCCAAGCTGCACCGCGCGTTCTACCATGTCTTTAATTTCGGCAGGGTCTTTTAAGTTGTGTGTGACAAAGCGAAAACGCTGTAAGTTAAAGATTGAAGCAGGGGGCAAAGTTCGGTTGGCAAGGAGAGTTTGAATTAAATTTTGCCAATATTTTGGCTTTGGATAATGCTGAACCAGAAGCGTATAGGCCTGCGTTGCACGAGCCTGGTCTTTAACGCGGTTAGCCACTAAAGCGTATATTTGTAATTCTGTTTCACTCGGCATGCGCCCTGCCTTTTGGGACAAGGCTATGGAATCTTGAGCGGCTCTTAATGTTTTGGGCCAGTTATGATCAAGATAAAAGGCCTGAGTTAGCAGTAAGTTCGTTTGTTCATTAGGACCAAATTCTTTAATATAGCGTTCAGCAGAGCGAGCCGCAGCACTGTAGTTTTTAGCTTTATAGGCCAGACTAATTTCCGCAGAGAGCATTTTTTCTCTATCTTTGGATGATGTCTTAGGGTCATTAATCAGTGCGTCATAAGCTTTGAAAGCTTCTGTGACATTGCCTGTCTTTGTAGCAATGGCTGCTTTCATCTGGGCAATCACATAGGCTTCGTAAGAGCTTTTATGGGGTACAATCTCAGCCGCATTGACTGAGGCAATAGCGGCGTTGTAACGGCGTGCAGCGAGGGCCGTTTTAGCTTGCTGTAGTGGCACCCCAATTTCTGGTCTCAATATGTTATCATTTGCCTGCACTATAGTTGTCCCCAATAATGCAATGCTTCCACTTAAAAGAAGAGCACGTAAGCACATGAAGCGAGAGAGAGACACTGATTATTGTCCTTCCATAAATTGATCCAGGCCGATAATACCCAACTTTTTAATGCCTGATTTTTGGGCACTGGCTAATATATGAGCAACGGTCTTATAGTTAGCCAGCCTATCAGGGTGAATATGAAGTTCAGTCTCATTTCCATTATTTTGCGATACGATATCGTGCAAATGAGTTTGTAAATCTTCTTCAGAAGTAAGAAGAGTGCCGTTCCAACTCAAGCTGTCATCGTAATTAATATCTAACGTGATTGTTTGAGGATGAATATTGCCTGGTGGAGATTTACCCTGGGGCAAGTCAATTGAGACAGAGTGCGTTTGTAGCGGAATGGTGATGATTAACATAATAAGCAGCACCAGCATGACATCAATTAAAGGTGTTGTATTGATGTCAACAATGCTCTCATCAGCATGAGTGACGTCTGTGCCTAGATTGAGAGACATATGGAGAGACCTCCAGCGGTACGATTAAATGCAATAACTAAGCTTAGGTGAATAAAAGACCGGAACAGTCATTTTAAACACTAAGAATGAGGCGGAACTGTGATGAAATCGACATGAGCAATGCCTGCTTCCTGGCAGGCTGCTATAATAGGCCCAATATCAGCATATTTTGCGGCACCATCACCCCTGATCTGAATTTGCGGTTGCGGTTTTTGCCCTGCAGCCTGTGTGAGTTTACTGATCATCTCAGCATGATCTGTAATAGGCTGTTCGTTCCAATAAGCCTGCCCATCTGCCATAACGGCCAAGACGATATTGCCTGCTTTGGTTTGCGTTGGGTGGTTGCGGTCAACAGGTAGATTTACCTTAACAGTATGGGTTGCAACCGGAATGGTAATGAGAAAGATGATGAGCAGCACCAGCATAACATCCACCAAAGGGGTGGTGTTAATGGCTGATACGACCTCATCTTCATCATGGTCACTCCCGCTATTAAAGGAGATAGCCATACTTACACCCGATCGCTTGGCGTAAGGGTCGTGCGGGGTGCATCGTGACTGTCACTAAATATAGCGTCATGACGGAACCCGCCAATGAGGACTGCATGCATATCAGCAGCAAAATTACGTGTCCGTTCCATAGCGGCTTTATTGCGGCGCACAAGCAGGTTGTACCCTAAAACGGCAGGGACAGCCGTTGCGAGGCCGATAGCTGTCATAATAAGGGATTCACCAACGGGGCCAGCTACTTTGTCGAGTGTTGCCTGGCCTGCAACGCCAATGGCAGTAAGAGCATGGTAAATACCCCATACGGTGCCAAAAAGCCCTACAAAAGGTGCGATGGAGCCAACTGTTCCTAAAAATGCTAAACCACCCTGCAAACGTGAGCTAATCACTTCAACTGAGCGTCGTAAAGAAAGTTCCAGCCAGGCCTGACGGTTAATCTGATTTATGACCGCACCTTTATATTGCGCGCTTGCAGCTAGCCCCGTTTCGGCAATATAGCGGAAAGGAGAATTTGTTTTAAGTGAGTGAGCCCCCTCTTCGATAGAAGGTTGGTTCCAAAAACTACGCGATGCTTCACGAGCAGCCTGAAAGAGACGAGCCTGCTCTATGAATTTGACAACCATGATGATCCATGTGCCAGCAGCCATAATGGCCATAATCAGCAATACAATGCGAGCGATCATATCGCCATTCTGCCAAAGAGCTTTTAATCCATAAGGATTGTCAGCCGGGGCTTCGGTTGTTTGGCTGTCAGAGAGTAAAGCAACCGAAGCAGCACTTTCAGGTGCAGCATCTTGTTTTTGTGTTGTCTCTTGTGGTGGGGTCGCTTCGGGATTTTGCTTATTGGATGACGTAGAAATAGGGGCAGGATGCGAAGAATCAACTTGGATATTATAATTAGTTTGAGAGGGTGCTGCATCTTGTGCAAAAGCACAGGGCGCCAGACCAGAGAGGCTCACCCCCAAAGCCAGCGCAAGGGCTTGATAACGTCTTGCTCGAGCTGGCAAAAATTTTGAGCGTGCTGAAAGACAGAACAATCTGGTCATAGATCCCAATAATCCTCGTTGAATAGCGTTGTTTGGTGGGAAAGAGACACGATCCCAAAAAATGGATATGGCAGGATATGATGAAGCTTTAAGTGTCATTTTAATCCATGCCATCAGTAAGAACGAAATCGATGTGAAGAACGTGATTATGCTCAATAACAGCCTGACCATTGACCACGGCAGGTTGATAGCGCACGGGAGAATTTTCTAAAAAGTCCATGGCACTTTCGGCAAAATCATGGCCGCCGCGAACTTTTAATATTTTACAATGAGCAGGCTTTCCATTTGCTAAAATATCACAAACAGCAGTGACATTTCCCTCTCGACTTTGCTCCTGGGCACTTAATGGATATTCAGGCTGCACATTATTAATAGGTTGTGCTCCTGCTGAATGATCACCTGGGTTTGGAGCTGCCGATTTAGCTGACCCGTTACTCTGCCCTTCTTTACCCTCATTATTTTGTGACTGACTGTGAGAGTTTTGCTTGGCCTGTGAGGAATGCTTCGTCTTTTTTTCTTTTGTAGGTTTTTTGTGCGTCACATTCTTAATAGGTTTGGGGGGGCGGCAATATTAAGTTTAGGAGGGGGGATATAAGGTTCAGGTGGCTCAATTAAAGCAGGTGCAGGAGGAGCAGCTGCCGGAGCGGCAGAAGGTGCCTGCGTAATGATGCTTGCCTGTAGAGGCGTCAGGCTGGCTGTTGCTTTTTCTGTCTGATGCCGGGTGAGGGCAAAAATGATGGCCCCAACGAGAAGTAATGCAACCCCTACTGCAATGACATAGTCAATTGGTCTATGCTGTTGGGCCACATAACTTTTCATAGTGGATCTTTTATCCTTCTTACGATCTCAGTTCAAATGAGTTGTGAGGCAAAAATTATTATCTCACCCATATTATAGCATCAAATGAGAGTCATTATCATCCTCTTTTACCATAAATAGAGGACAAAACTGATCGCTGAATGTCAAGCCCATACAGTTATTATATGGCTGTCATGTAAGATATTAATATCTTTTGAAGAGAAGAAAGACGTTATTGCCTTCCTTCTCTCCAGGTCTGATCTAAAATTTGTCACAAACCTGCTTACGATGGTGTCATTGCGCTAAAGCACTGGCTTCAGAGCGTGTACCGCCTACTCTTTGTGCTAAGGAAGCTGCCATGAAAGCATCCAGATCACCATCTAAAACAGCGTCTGGATTTCCTTTTTCAACGTTGGTGCGCAGATCTTTAACAAGCTGGTAAGGCGCTAAAACGTAAGATCGGATTTGATGGCCCCATCCTATATCTGTTTTAGAGGCTTCATTTTCAGCAGCCGCAGCTTCTCGTTTTTGCAGTTCGGCTTCATATAAGCGAGCGCGAAGCATTTCCATAGCTGTTGCGCGATTACGGTGCTGTGAGCGATCAGTCTGACAGGCAACCACAATTCCAGTAGGAATATGTGTAATACGGATTGCCGAATCCGTTTTATTAACGTGCTGTCCTCCGGCTCCAGAAGCTCTAAATGTGTCAACACGCAAGTCGGAGTCATTAACCTCAATTTCGATTGAATCATCCACAACAGGATAAACCCAAACAGAAGAAAAAGAAGTGTGACGACGTGCTGCTGAGTCAAAGGGTGAAATACGGACAAGCCGATGTACACCTGCTTCAGTTTTTAGCCAACCATAAGCATTAGGGCCGGTTACAAGAATTGTAGCGGATTTAATCCCTGCCTGCTCGCCATCGCTATTTTCAATGAGCGAGACCTTATAACCATGTTGTTCTGCCCAACGCGTGTACATGCGAAGCAACATGCTGGCCCAGTCCTGAGCTTCTGTACCGCCGGCGCCAGCATTAACTTCAAGGTAACAATCATTACCGTCTGCTTCTCCAGAAAGCATGCTTTCTGTTTCACGCTGTTGGGCTTGCTGGGCTAGCTGCCGCAAAGCTTGAGTGCTTTCTTCTATGAGAGCATTATCTGCTTCCATTTCAGCAAGCTCGACTAGCTCAAGAGCATCCTGCACATCTTTTTCAAGCTGTTCAACGCCTTCTATCTGGTTAGCGAGTAAAGTGCGCTCGCGCATAATTTTCTGCGCACCTTCTGCATCGTTCCAGAGGTCAGGGTCTTCTACACGATGATTAAGTTCTGCAAGGCGTGTTTTGGCAACATCCCAGTCAAAGATGCCTCCTCAGCAGTGCCACTGACTGCTTGATCTGGTTGGAGAGGGCTTCGGTCTCAGCCGACATCTATGTCTAACTCCACAAAATAATGGTTAAGTTTTTCTGAAGACATTCTAGTACAACCCACCCACACCAATGTCACTATTAGATGAGCTATCAGAATGAGAGACAGTACTATTTGAAGTGTCATATCCCGAAGAGGAGCTTGGTGCGGCATTATTATTGCTATAAATTTCCATATCTTCTTCAGAATCAGGAATCATATCGGCACCTGTATCACTAGCCGTTAAGCTTTGCGTGCCGGCACCAAAGCCATGTAGAGGCACAGAAGCTCCAGGGGTCTGGTCATTTTTGAACGCATCTACAGCTACGATGCGCCCTGTATTATAGCGCGCTAAAGTTATACCCTCAGGGGCAGGAAATTCACGCTGAGGCAGTTTTGATAAAGCTGCTTTCATTATGGTGTTCCAGATGGGAGCCGAAACGCGCGAGCCTGTTTCGTTACGGCCTAATGAACGTGGTGTATCAAAACCAGCCCAAACAACTGTTACAATATCGGGTGAAAAACCTGCAAACCAGGCGTCACGAAAGTCCTGACTTGTGCCCGTTTTTCCCCCGATAGGTTGGGTGATACCGATTCCGGCACGAAATCCCGTTCCCCGTTTAATAACGTCGCGCATCATAGTCACTATCTGATAGGCGCTTTGTGGGCTTGCCAAAACAGGGCGTTGATCTGTCAGTTGTGGTAGGCCGCCTTCTGGGGCGTTAAGAGAAAATCCTTCACGGCGCCACAATATGTTGCCTTGCGGGCTCTGAATATAATCTACCAATGTCGGTTTAACGACATGCCCGCCATTAGCGATAGCGGCATAAGCTGAGGCTTCTTTTAAAACAGTCGTTTCCACAGCACCGAGTGCAGCAGGCAGATAGGGTGGCATAGAGTCAACCATGCCTGCTTTAACGGCCAAATCACCTACGGCAGCCATACCTAAATAGGCTGCAACCCTGATCGTAACAAGGTTCCGGCTTTCTCTTAAGGCATCATGTAATGTTGTTGGACCCCAGTTATTATGTTCGTAATTTTTGGGATGCCAGTCGCCGAAAGAAATGGGTGAGTCCTTAAAGGTCTCAGAAGGGGAGATGCCTTTCTCCATGGCAGCGAGATAGACTAGAGGTTTAAAAGAAGATCCAGGCTGGCGCAGGGCTTGAGTAGCGCGGTTAAATTGGCTTTGCTTAAAAGACCACCCACCCACTAGGGCCAAAACACGCCCGCTATGAGCATCAATAGTGACTGTTGCTCCTTGCACCTGGGGGATCTGTTTTAGAGCAACTGAGCCATCAGCGGCAGGTTCAATTAAAATAACATCACCTGGGCGCAAAGGGTGGGCACGCCGGCTCCATGTTATGTCTGCTGCTCTTAATGATGCTGTTTTAGGCGTTTTATATTCGTTCCAACCGACTGTAACTGGTGCTTGAGTTAGCACAACAGCCAGTCGCCATTCAGTCAACATGCCTCTAGGCGGTGTTAGTTTATTAAGCTGTGCTGACCAGTCTTTTATAGTGTCTAGATGTTGGATCGCTCCGCGCCAGCCGCTATATCTGCGATCATAAGCCATAAGGCCGTTTTGCAAGGCATGGGTGCTGACTTGCTGTAAATAAGGGTCAAGACTTGTGTGAACGTCTAATCCACCCTGTAAAGCCTGATCACTGCCATACTGCGTAATGAGCTGACGCCGCACCTCTTCTGAGAACCATTCTGTTGTTGGAAGTGGTCCTGAGCGACGCCTTTTTTGTGGGATAAGAGGTTCTTGTTTGGCTGCTTCTGCGGCACTAGCAGAAATAACACCCGTTTCGTGCATCCGATCTAACACCCAGTTACGGCGCCAGAGAGCAGTATCAGGGTGTAGAAAAGGGTTATATTTTGTTGGTGATTTGGGCAATGCTCCCAGCATTGCTGCTTCAGCATCATCAAGCTGGTCGAGAGACTTATTAAAATAGGATTGCGCTGCTGCTTCAACACCATAAGCACCGGCACCCAGATAAATTCCATTAAGATAAATTTCTAAAATACGTTCTTTGGAAAGGGCTTCTTCAATGCGCATGGCCAAGAGAGCCTCGCGCGCTTTGCGTGTTAAAGTGAGATTATTATTATTTAGCAACATCACTTTTGCGACTTGTTGCGTAATGGTAGAGGCGCCAAGCGGACGTTTGCCATGACGTGCAAAAACGTCAGTCAAAGCCGCACGCGCAATGGCCATAGGGTCAATCCCCTTATGGTTGTAGAAATTTTGATCTTCTGCCGCGATAAAAGCACGTTTAACTTTGTCAGGAACGGCCGTAATAGGAACATAAATCCGCCGCTCATAGGCGAGTTCTGCCATCAACTGATCGTCAGAGGTATAAAGACGACTAACAACGGGCGGGTTGTAATGCTGTAGGGCTTCTACGCTGGGAAGGTCAGACGTTAAATGGCTATAAAATCCCAGTCCGACAAGGAGAGTGCCGACACAGCAAAAGGAAATCAGCCCTAGGACAAGAGCCAGAAAGGTTCGGTACCGCCGAAAAACTGGCTTGTGAACCGATGATGTAGGCCTTTCAGGCCGGAGAGAATTACGCGTCATTCAGATCTCTATAACATGGGCAGAGAAAGAGACGAACCTTATAACATAATTGAAAGAATAGGGGGTTTATAATGATTAAAAGAAGGTAATGAAGATTATCTTTGATGGTTTTGCCATTTTAAGCCACTATTTCTCCCGTTTTTAATTTAAAACCCGCCACAGTTAATGGCGGGTTTTTTAGTCATAAAGACCGTTTAAATTTTTGCCTCTCTGTCTATCACTGAGTCATGGGCGCCGCCGTGATTTGGAGATCATGACAAAAAGAAGAATTAGAATAACGACACCAGTAACAATACCAATTGCGGCTAAAATCGCAGCATTACGAATTAGGAAGGGTGCTGTATCGGTCGCCCTTGACGTAATGTAATTTACATCGGCGGCTTTTAAATGGGCGTTACCCTGGCCAAAGCGCTCAGTCACATAATTAGAGATAGCTGCAATTTGAGCAGGGCTTAGCCAGTTATGAATAGCCTGATATTGTTGACTAAAAGCCGGCATAACAGCTTTGTAACCGACACCCTGGCGATGTATGCCTTCATAAATTGACATAACCAGATTGGTAGGATCGTCTGCTCCTACAGCACTATTTTGTGTGAGAGAGGGAAAGATGTGATCTTCGCTTCCTTCTCCATTAATACCATGACATGCGGCGCAATTATTATTGTAAAGCATGGCACCATTAAGCGTGCTAATATCTCTATAACCGGGTTGGTCGTTTTTACTCCCACCCGTTTCATAGTGATTCCATTTATCTTCTTTTGGTTTTGTGACAGACCAGGATGTAAAGGTCTGTCCTGGCGTGCGTACGGCAGGCACTTTTCTAAGATAGGAGATAATAGCCTTAATATCGTGGTCTGTGAGATACTGAAAGCTTTGTACAATGGCCTCAGCCATGGGGCCGCCAGCTTGTGATTTACCCACAGCGCGTCCAGTTTTGAGATATGAAAATAGCTCCTGGTCGCTCCATCCACCAATACCACTAACGGCATCAGATGTAATATTGGGAGCATGCCAGTTTTGAACATAGGCGCCAGTTAGGAACTTACCCATATCCTCACTAAGCATCTGGTTGCGGGGTGTGTGGCATGTTGAACAGTGCCCAAGCCCTTCAACGAGATATTTGCCCCGATTTTCTTCCGAATTAAGAGTGGGATCTGGCTGAAATGGCTGCTGCTTAGCATAGAGAAAGTTCCAAACAGTCATGAGGCCAGGAAGATTAAAGGGAAATTTGAGCTGGGATTTTTTCTCAGGAGCTGTTTCTACAGCGGGTACATGCTGGAAATAGACGTAAAGTGCATGAATGTCATCATCGGTGATATTTGCATAGGCCGTGTATGGCATAGCGGGATAAAGGTGTCTGCCATTAGGCAAGATACCTTTGCGCACGGCATTGGCAAAATCTGTTTCTGACCATGTTCCAATGCCAAACTTTTTTGAAGAGGTAATATTGCCCGAGACAATTTCACCCATAGGCATGTGAAAGCTATAGCCACCGGAATAGAGTTTATGGCCTGATACTGTATGACAGGCAGCGCAATCTCCTGCATGGGCTAAATATTGCCCTCTGGCAATAAGAGCATTTTCAGAAACAGCATTTGATTGAGGAGCAGTTTGAGCCACGGCAGGGCCTAAGGTCATCAAACTGAGAGGAAGTGCCAATAAAGAGATAAAGAGGTTCTTCTTACTCATGTCACACCTCCTTGGCGATGATGTCAGCTGAGCGGATTGCTAAGGCAATGGCTGTGAGTGTTGGGTTAACCACACCAGCTGCAGGGATCACGCCAACTGAGGCAATAAAAAGATTATTGTGATCAAAACAGCGTCCCTCATGATTCACAACAGAATCAGAGGCCTCTTTACCCATGATCATTGTTCCCATCAAATGATCATGATTTTCTAATTCTTCATTGATGGTGATAATTTCGCCATTTAATAATTGTGCGATGTCTTTATATTCTTTGGCAATGTGATTAGCGCCACGCTTGACATAGTCAGAAGCATTGAAGGTCACTTTTAGTCCTGGAAGACCCAAACTATCTTTCCAGTCAGAATTAGGTTCTACCCGGTTAGTGGGTTCAGGCAGAGGCTCAAGAAAGCTGTAGAAATTCATAATGCGGGCTGACCAATCCAGAATCCGCTCATCTAGTGCCTTGCCCATTAACCCTTCTGAAATAGCGCGATTAGCGATGTCAATTTGCGGGTTATTATTACCTAATGTGTGTTTATTGGCCGAAAAGTCAGAGCGGAAAGCACCATCACGTGATGTCATAATTGTGGCTTGCTGCACAGGCCCTCTTCCACTCCAGACTGGTTCTGGAGCAAGAAGGCTCATGCTAATACCCACGTGATCCATAAGATTACGGCCAACCATGTCAGATGAATTGCCAATATCGTTCATCAACATGAGTTTTGCTGTTTCAAAACTATGGGCGGCAAGTACAAAATATTTAGCTGTAAGAGTGTGTTCCTGTCCTGTTGAAGTCAGGTAGCTGATAGAACGGATTTTTTTATCTTCACCTTTGGTAATTTTATGTACCACGGCTTCGCTAATTAACTTTGCACCATTTCGCACTGCCTGATCAGCCGATATTGAGCCATTATATAATGTACCAATAGGGCAAACCTGGTCACAGTTATTATTGCCCTGGCATGCCGGGCGTCCTTCATAAGGCTTATGAATACGTACGGTAGGCTCATGTACAACACTGTGGCCATGAGGAATAAGCGCTTTTTTGAGTAAAGTACTGTTATAGACGTCTTCTTCAGCATTAACCGGATAAGGCTGTGAACGATGAGGATAAGCCTGCCCAGGGTTCTTGCCTGATTGATCCTCACTATCAGAGCCAGCAACACCTATGGCATATTCTGCACGGCAATAATAAGGTTCAAGGTCATCATAGCTGATTGGCCAATCACGCCCGACGCCATAAAGTGATTTTATCTTAAAATCATTGGGAATATAGCGCCAGGTTGCGCCACCCCAATGCCACGTTGTGCCCCCAACCAGTTTGAGCATGCCGGGTTGTTCACGAAAATTACCTATATTTTTAATATAGCCTGGCTGGTTACTTGTAGGTGCCCAAGGATTATTGGGATAAGCGTTGTTACGGTCATAATGGCGGCCAGAATTGCGGAAATTTTCCAAAATTTTCCAGCGTGGTGTATTGGGGCCAGCCTCTAACAGAATAACTGATTTGCCTTGTTTAGCTAATTCGTTAGCGACATTAGAGCCGCAGGCTCCTGAACCAACAACGATAACGTCTGCATCATATTCAATGGCCAAGACACGACCTTTCTTGATTTATTAAACGTGCTTTATAAAGCGTTTTTTACTTAAAGAATTTACCGGAAAATAAGCCAGTTTCACTCTGAGGGAAGATGAGCCCAATAACCGGTGCTCCAACGAGAATAAGTTGGGATCGGTGTGTATTTTTGGGTCAGCTGATATGTGAGGGCCTCTCTATAGGCTACAAACTCAACATTATCTTCAGATGAAAGTTCAACAGGTTGACCTGCATAGCCCAGATAAAGAGCAGAGATTAGCTTCTGGGCAGCAATTTTAATGTCACCATCAAAACCAGGCGCGTCTTGTAAAGCTTCTATATCAGTGATGTTATTTTTAGTAATAAACTCTGCCAGTGCTTCAATATGATCTGGAAACTGGGCATCGGTTTTTGTAATGGCCCAGCCGGCGCGTTGGGCAAGAGAGGGTGATATTTTCTTTGCTGTGACAAATTCTGCCATATGATGGATGTTAGTAATAGATTTGTCTTTAGCGTTATTATTTGTTTCTTGTGCTAAAGTTAGTTTGGGAAAAGACAGAACAATTCCAGCGCCCATTACGGCGGTAGAGCTCAAAATGAAATGACGGCGCGATAAAGCTTTGTTTGCTATAAAAGGAACAATCCTTTTCTTTCTTTGCACTTCGTCTTCCACAGTCTCGTAGCTCCTTTGCTCATTAAGACACGTTGTTTAAAGCTTGATTAGCTAATCTAAGCTCAAACTACTATTCACTATGATGAGAGAGACAGTGAGGTAAACAGATTGTTACTATTTCAAATTAGGATCGGTTGACAATAAAGGGAGCCCAATCGTAAGGGCAGCGAAATGAATAAAGCCAGTGAAATATATTTCACTGGCAGCGATTAAGTTAGAAATATACACGATTATTGACCGAAACCTAGCCAAATAGAGAGTAGAAAACGAATTGGCGTTTTAAAGTGATTTTATAGCTGTTTACTTTAGGGTATAAATCACAATTTTACGGCGTTAATAGAAGAAAGCCTTTAATTAACATAAATAGTGGCGTTTAATAGCGGGAGAATATGGCTCCATCCCAGAGATAGGCAAATTTAAGATAATAGGCATCCGTTTCGGGGACATTCCGCCCTTCTACAGAGTGTGAATAACGCGCTGTTATGTTCATAGAGGACGAGATATTCCACATTAACCCAACGCCCAGAGCAATTTCACGGCTGTTTGTATCAGGCACAGACTGATTTAAGGTATAATCATATAAACCTTGCGCATTTTGCCAGTCAAAAGCAAAAAATGGTTCAAACTCGTGGCTTGCTTTCCAGCTAAAGCGTAAATTTGTAAAAAATACTGTGCCAGGATGATAGGAATGCTGGCCTTTAATATGTTTTGTTGAAGCGGGAACACCACCAAAATCGCCATCAAAACTAAAATTATCCCACTCATAATCGAACATGCCACTTATAATAGCTGACCAGTAATTATTGGCGATATCCTGCCTTGTGCCTGAAGGGGTTTGCATAAAAACCTGCATGCCCAATGTGCTCTTTTTATTGGGTTTAAACCATACAGCCGGTCCTGTAATCGTAGTGCCAAGGCCGCCGTAATTTTTACCATTAGCGAGGATAAAACTCTCAGTTTGAATGACTTCATAGGCAAAGCCAATGCCGGGGACGGAATCAAAACTCCAGAAATGAACATATTTGCTCATACCGGACCAGCTATGGTTACCATTACCTCCGTGGCGCTGGCCTTTATTATTATAATGTAACCCGGCAGCGTTACCATCGCCATATTCTACAAAGGCATTGAACGGTTTGAAATCAACGGGAAGATCATATTCATGAGGGCCAATGACCCCAAGTGTAATATCGGCTGCGTGAGATTTATGTCCGCTCATTAAAATGATTATTGATAATATTGTGCTTAAAAAACAGAAAGATAAAGGGAAGCTCATCATAATCCCTCTTTTTTGTGAGGCGCTTTCGATAATGTCCTTTTCGAAGGCTTTGTTAATAAGATAAAGTTTCACAAGAATATTCTGTCAATATGAGACGCCTAAATCATTATATCTATAGATATAATTAACAATTTTAATCAAATATATGTTACTAAGATATTTTGTAATGTAATATAATTATTTCATAATTTTTGATGAAAACTATGTAGCTATATTCAATAATAAGACTATTAATTTAATCTTAGAAAATAATGCCGTTGGATTCTGTCTGGCTGAAGAGGCAAAATTTTTACCAGAAATCTCTAAAAGCCAGCATATAGCGCCCTGATGATGGCGTGATCGCACGTCATTAACGAGTAAACTTAAAAGGCTGGTCTGAGTAAAACAGACCAGCCCTCCTGGAATCATGAAAACAATTTACGTTTCAACGTTATTGCTTTTTTCTTTTAGGTTGTGGGATTTTGTCATAATCAAACGCTATGCCTGAATTAACGACGCGGTCGTGCGACTTAATATAGTCTAGACCTTTTTGGGAAACACCATACCCCATCATTGTGAGTAGAAGATACTTATTCTGAGGAGAGGCAAAATAGCCATTATCACTACGCAATGTCTCGGCCTGCTGACAATAATTAGTATGATTGTCGCCTGCTAGATAGATGCCTATTTTATATTGGTCGTACCCACCATCATAAATACCATGTTCCCCTAAATCAGGGCTTCTTAGAAGCTCGCCATGATCTGGACTATATAGCAACGTAAAATCACCCAGATATTTTTTGCTTAATTCAATAATCTCATTAATTGAGTGATCTGTGTGGTGAATAGCCTGATTATAACTCCCGGCTGTAGGAAGTGCTTTTACATCTTCTTTTCTTACTCTTGCTATATAATCTGTGTGACTTCCCATCAAATGAATAATGATAAAATAAGGCTTGCTTTTATCCAGAGAAGAAAACTCTTTTTTTACCATAGGTAAAAGCATTTGATCTCTCTGTTTTTTGAGAGAATATGCCATATTTGTATCATGGGGCATCAAATAGTGATCAGCAAAATGGCCTAAAAATCCATAGGAACTGCCGTAAACATTTGTACCTTCCTGTGCCCCCATCCAGTAGGTTATGTAACCATTATCCTTTGCCAGTTCGATCAGGTTTTTCTCTTTCAAGAGTTTGTTAGGATGGTCAGCATCATAAAATGACAAAAGCATCGGTACTGCATCACGGGTTAAATTCGCTCCAGAATGTACTTTTGGAATAAAACACACTTGGCCTTGATTATATAGATTTTTAAGATGCGGAGTCGTTTCGTAATCCCGGTACCCATAGAGATTATGGTGCAATGCAGAATCAGACTCACCAACAATCATCACAATATGACGCACTTTTGGTGTGTTTTTTGACGTAATAACAGGATCTGTAACGTCGTGCCCCTTGAGTGAAATAGGAACACTTTTAAAGTGGCCTGTATTATAGCTCAGGGCGAGAGTAAGTTCTGTTAAGGTTATTCCTAGGTAACCCGGCGTTAAACCGTAAAGATAACCATATAATTCAGCGTCACCATTAATAACAAATTGCTTTTTAAAATGATCGTACACAAGCGCGTTTTTGTAAAGATCCTCCACGCCAATATCAGATTTTAATAAAATTCTGCCTCCTAACATAGTACCAAAGCAGGCAAGTGAGACTGCCGCCACTTTGGGTCGGTTAAAAGCGGCCTTCCATGTAATAAACATCAACAAAGACTGTAGGATGATCACAGATAGAAAAACCTGTAATGGGACAGCCTCTATCATGGTAAAAACATCATCAATCGGTGAGCCGGCAATGGCCACACAGATCTCAAAAGATGTCTTGTGATACATAAGAACAATATAAATATTAAATTCTATAATCAGAAATATGAAAAAGCTTAGTATGACTGATAAATATCTACCAATTGAGAGCAAAAAGATTGGTAATATCAGGGACATGACAAAAAAGATCGGATCAAAATCCAGATCCTTAACGCGTAGGGCAATAAATAACGTCGATACTGTATAAAACAGCATATACAATAAAATATAATATATTTTTTTCATATTAATGTTGTCTTGATGTTAAAGAATGACGATTATCATATTTCAATTAAAGATCAAAAATAAAATTTGAAAAACATTTAAAGCACTAATATAAAATGTATTTTAATCTACTTCATAAAATATGATAATTCGTCTTCCATGCTAAATAAACTTGTTGGTTAACAAGCTATTGTTAGTTCTATTGAAAATTTTGTAATAGCGTCAATTATTTTTATTTTTTGAAGTTTTTATGAAGAATAGACGCTGAACTATCTTTCAATGAAAAGCGCTTCCTTTTTGATGCTGTTTTTTCATTGTCAAAGTGCAGACTGCCTGTCTTTCTAAGAGCGGGCATTGCTCCAAAGCTTCTGATGGTGGCATATGCTGTTTTTAAGCTCTTGACCCTCAGCCCTGGTTTAATCAATTGCTTGTATTATTTTGAGCATCTTTGATCATATGATTCAGATATTTTATCTGGCGATGCTCTATTCTGGCTAAAGCTTGTCTTTCCTTTTGAGTTTAGAAATTACCGTTTCGTAGGTTGGTGCCCTGTCAGTGTTAATCATCTCAGGCTTTTCCTCTCTTGTCTAAAAAACGTTAGGCCAGTTTGACGTTTCTAGTCGTCGACAGGTGAAAACCAATTTATTGCCGCATTTGCTAACGGCCCGATATAGATAGTTTTAGACCTCTTTGACCTTAATATATGTTTTGTCTGTTTCACTTGTGTAACGTGACAGAATTTTTAACTTTTTGGGACGGAATTAATTAGATCAAAAAACGGTTGAAACAGTTTTGCAAATTTATATTTACGTCCGTCTTTCTTATTTAATAAGAAGCAAAAAGTGAGGGGTGATCAGATTTGAGTCATAGTGGTTTTGGTGGAAGGGCTTAATGGTCGGATAACCAAAGCCTGGGGTGAAATAACCTGCTTTATGCAGGCGGGGGAAAGGGTCATTAACAGTCAGATAGAGCTTAATGATGCAAAACTGGCTAGATATGGTTTGAGCGCATTAGCCGTATATTATTGAAGATAGAAGAAAAGGAAGGGCTGTCTGTCGGTAAAAAAGGCCGTTCTTAGAAAATTATTTTTATAAAATGGTATAATTTTGGGTTGCTAAAATGATCGGCATGGCGGTCATGTTGGTATTGGTATTGGTATTGGTATTGGTATTGGTATTGGTATTGGTATTGGTATTGGTATTGGTATTGGTATTGGTATTGGTATTGGTATTGGTATTGGTATTGGTATTGGTATTGGTATTGGTATTGGTATTGGTATTGGTATTGGTATTGGTATTGGTATTGGTATTTGATATCTTATTGATAAATATTAAAGTGAAGTAGGATATTACTGCACGGCGAATATGAATATTGGCTCATATTTGAGGTTAAACTAATGCTGAGTTAACTGGCCCTATAAAATATGGTTGCGTATAATATGACACTAGATTTTATTGAATCTGTCCATTTAGGCGCAAAGGGAATAAAGATTCCATCTGAAAATATGGTTCATAAAGAATGATTGAAAGAGGCTTAAATTAATTAGGACCTTCTTCTTAATAACCTTTATGCCCAAGGTTATTTATCCTGGACAGCCATAGCAGGGCTTTCAGTTACGGTTAAAAAACCAGCAGAAACTCCCTTGCAATATTCTTGAGTTATAGAAGTTATTTTTTAGGTTTGAGGCACAATTTCGGTTGCTTTTTGCATTTATATTATCTGGCAAATTGCTCATTTTTATCCTTTTAGCATCCTGACTATATGCGCATCTAAAATAAGGTGGTTATGGTTCGGGAGCGGAATAGGACTTTCTGTTCAGGGTCTTTTCAGTAACATAGGCTGACGTGATGTCATGACTGATACACCTAATTTACTTATCCCTTACTGCTTGTTTTCTGGTTTTCAGGTGGTTGGTTGCGGCGGCCTGTTTTGATGAATAAAAAATGCGGCGTTATTAGCTGATCTTGGTAATTTTCTGAAGGGTATGTTGGTAGTGTGGCACGCTCGTTCTGTCTGCTTTTTACTGCTTGCTTTCTTGTCTCGATGTGACTGTCTGCGGTGGCTTATTCTTGTGGAGTAAAAAGCGCAGTATTGTTAGCTAACCCCGTTAATTTACTAAAGAAGAAGCTGGTGGTTTGATTGCATGAAAAGCAATAATGCAATCCTGATGAAATGTAATTAGCTTACCTGCCATTGTTTCTTGCCATTCAAAATAGAGAAAATATGTCTTGTTATGAAATGATTTTAGTTTGAACAAGAAATGGGTACTATCTTATGATAGTGTCATATGAGGCTGTACATATCAAAAATGAACTAAAGGAGCACATCATGCAAAAAAGAATGCGTAACTTTGATGGCGTTCCTGGCTGTTCTATGGAAGCGGCCCTACATATTTTGGGTGGTAAATGGAAAGGTGTTATTCTTTATCATCTGTTTACGGACGGAACACTTCGCTTTGGTGAGCTTTTCCGTGCGCTTAGGGGGATTAATCAGCGTCTTTTAACCAGGCAGCTGCGTGAGCTGGAAGAACACGGACTTATCACCCGTAAGGTTTATCCTGTTGTGCCACCCCATGTGGAATATTCGCTGACTGAAGAGGGGCGGACACTTCATGATCTTATTATGGGGCTTAGTGTGTGGGGCCGGGGATGGCTGGAGCGGCGCGGTATGCGTACTGCCAAAGATGAAGATTTTGACGTGCTGAAACATGCTGCTGAAAAAAGACCGGTATTACCCGATAAAAGCTGAATTTTTTTGAAAATGTGATGTACTTCTGTTTAAAATCGCGATATTGGGGTCGAAACTACGAAACTACGAAACTACGAAACTACGAAACTACGAAAAAAAACTACGAAACTACGAAACTACGAAACTACGAAAAAAAAAAAAAAAAAAAAAAAAAAAAAAAAAAAAAAAAAAAATACGAAACTACGAAACTACGAAACTACGAAACTACGAAACTACGAAACTACGAAACTACGAAACTACGAAACTACGAAACTACGAAACTACGAAACTACGAAACTACGAAACTACGAAACTACGAAACTACGAAACTACGAAACTACGAAACTACGAAACTACGAAACTACGAAACTACGAAACTACGAAACTACGAAAACTACGAAACTACGAAACTACGAAACTACGAAACTACGAAACTACGAAACTACGAAACTACGAAACTACGAAACTACGAAACTACGAAACTACGAAACTACGAAACTACGAAACTACGAAACTACGAAACTACGAAACTACGAAACTACGAAACTACGAAACTACGAAACTACGAAACTACGAAACTACGAAACTACGAAACTACGAAACTACGAAGATGTGCTTGCACTCTGTCAGAGTGCCTTTGTTATAAATACTCATAAATACCATAAAATAAATTCTACCTGATTTTAAAATGAATATAACGATAAAGATCATTCTGTTCAGTTACATTTATGGAACTATGTATAAATAAGGTTACTAACGGTGTTTTATTCCCGTATTGCTCTCAAAGATATGAATATTATTGTCTGGGTATTCACTTAATCCCGGAGAGTTTATGTCACTTCTTTTTGCTCCCCTTACAATCAGAAATATTGAATTTAAAAACCGTATTGCCATGTCTCCCATGTGCATGCATTCAGCTGATGAGAACGGTAATGTCACTGATTTTCATCTGGTTCATTATGGCGCGCGTGCGCTGGGGGGTGCGGGGCTTATCTTTCCCGAAACATGTGCCGTCTTGCCAAATGGACAGCTTGGTCCGGGTGATCTTGGTATATGGAGTGACAGCCATCTTCCTGGCCTAAGCCGACTTGTTGATGTCATTCATGATATGGGTGCCAAAGCAGGCATACAGATTGGCCATGCTGGTCGTAAGCAGGGTTTTTTGCAAATGAATTCAGTTGCGCCATCTGCCATTGCTTATTCTGCTAAAGAAGCAGTGCCGCAGGCGCTCACTCTGGATGGTATATATGAAATTATCCAGTCTTTTCGTGATGCAGCTATTCGCGCCCGTAAAGCAGGGTTTGATGTTATCGAAATACATACAGCCCACGGTTATTTGCTCAATGAGTTTCTTTCACCCCTGGCGAATGTAAGAGAAGATCAATATGGGGGCAGTCATGAAAAACGTTATCGCATTGTACGCGAGATTATAGATGTGGTTCGAAAGGAGTGGCAGGGGCCTTTATTTGTACGTATCTCCTCAAGTGATTATTTCGAAGGCGGAAATACTCCAGAAGATTTTTTACATTATGGCCGCTGGATGAAAGAACAAGGCGTTGATCTGATTGACTGCTCTTCTGGTGGGGTCGTGCCAGCGACGGCAAGCAATGTTTTTCCTGGTTATCAGGTTCCGGCAGCAGAATTATTGCGTAATTCACTGGGGATTAAAACGGGCGCAGTTGGACTAATTCAGACAGGCCGTGAGGCAGAAGAAATATTGCAAAATGGCCGTGCCGATATGGTGCTGATTGGTCGTGAGATGCTTAGAGACCCATTCTGGGCACGCTCAGCGGCAGATGACCTTCAGGTCGCTATACCGGTTCCACCGCAATATACAAGATATGGCACGGTATGGCAGCGCTCACAGCCTAAATTACCTGATGCTCCTATGGATGTTACAGTCAGGCGCAGTAAATAATGGGCTTTTTATTATTTCGAAACAGGAATAAAATAGGATGTTGGGGGAGTGAGACCCCCCATTTGTTACATGTTTAAGGGTCGTTATAACTCAAAAAATGGTCTTTTCTGAAAAAGTATTTTGTTAGTCACGCATATTTGTCAGCTTGTAATGGCTGGTGCGGGGAGTGAGTTATATGAGTGACAGGCCTGGCATGAGGTAGATGGTCTTGCCCTGTTTTAAAGTAATTTCTGTGCAGGGTGGGAGAGGGGAAGATAGATGCTTCGGATAAGACAGGCTTGTAGTCAGTATTACTCAGCAAACAGTATTTTTGGAAAGTATTTTGTTAATCACACATATTTGTCGTCTAGTAATGGCTGGTGCGAGGAGTGAGTTACATTAGTGACAGGCCTGGCATGAGGTAGATGGATTTGCTCTGTCTTATGGTAATTTCTGTGCAGGGTGGGGAGAAGAAAAGATAAGTGTTTCGGATAAGGTGAACTTGTAGTTAGTGTTACTCAAAGAATAGTATTTTCTGGAAAGTTTTTTATTGAATATACATATTTGTCAGCTTGTAATGGCTGGTGCGAGGAGTGAGTTACATTAGTGACAGGCCTGGCATGAGGTAGATGGTCCTGCCCTGTTTTAAAGTAATTTTTGTGCAAAGTGGGAGAAAGAAAAGAAAGTCATCAGAAACTTTCTGCACGTGTTAATCAGGCAAAGATTTAATATTGAAATGTTGTTTGTTGCTTCAAAAGGAAATATTTCGTCATATTATATTATGACAGGATTTTAGCAGCGGTAAGAACTTTAAAACAAGGCTAAAATCAGTTTTAGCCTTGTTTTTTAATATGAGCCATGGCCTCTTTGGGAGGGGGAAAAACGGGTAGGTCTCTAAATTCCGTCAGAGGATAATTATGTTTCGCTTCCAGAATATTAATTTCCCGGCGGGCGGTTAAGGCCGCAGAGTGGTAGATTTTTAATATTTCTTCCCGTCCGTAAAATCTGTGCCATAGACCTTCTATTTCATCAGTTAGGGCTATGACACGGTCAGTTAGGTCTCTTTCTCTCATCAAAGCTAGATGGAGCTGTTTGTTATTATGATGTTGTGAGAGCAGGCGGCTTTTGGCCATTTGGCCTAGCCAACCCGTTAGGGTGCCGCACAGGCCACATATTAGCCCCTCATTTTGTTTTATGACAGTTAGTAAGTCCATTAACGGCATAATGATCTGAGGCTTTCTCCTGGAGGGGCTGAATGTGGCTCTTTTTGCAAGAGCCTATTCTGACTATTTGCTATGATTATTGGATATCGCGTCAGCTATTTTAATCAGCTAGTTTTTTGGCCGTTACATTTGATGGTTTATCTGATGTTTTGTCAGAGGCACGGTCTTTGCGTGTGGGAACGAGTTCGGGATAAGTGTGGCTAATGAGATATTGGCCCTCGTCATTAGCAACCCATGCCGTATTGCCCCATAAATCTGGGTTGTCTTTGGCTGTGGGCAGGTCATCTAATGAAGGCGCCGTTGCTATCACCACGATATAGCCTGCTTGTTGCCAGCCTAAAGATTTTGTGCGGTAGCAGGCGTAATTTATGGGATTGGTTTCCATGTTTTGTTTTTCCTTCTGAAATTTAAATGAATTATATGAGCGAGATGATGGCAACGCCGTCAAAACCGCTGCCCCCGCGACAAAAATTACCGGCTAGTCCCGTATCATAGGCACCACCACCGCCAGCACCAAAGCCACAGGCATTAATGCCGCCACCGTTCCCGGCTCTGCCACCACCACCCCAGGGGCCATTTGCGCCATATCCAGTAGGGGCTGCAACGGGGCCGGTTTGTCCATCACCGCCCCAGCCACCAGCAGACCAGACTACAGAATTAGCACCCCCATTTACACCGCCACCGCCACCGCCTGCCGAGCTGAAGGTGGAGTTCCAGACCCCGCCAAATCCACCCTGAGCCGTTGCGACAACATTGCCATTAATTGACAAAACAGTATCGCCGCCATTACTGCCGTCACCCCCTGTTGAGTCAGGGCCTATGGCTCCTTTACCAATGACCCAGCTGATCTGATCTCCGGGGAGACGGAAATTTGAACCTTGAGATAGCCTCCGGCACCGCCTCCTGCTGCATAAACTGACTCTTGAAGTGATCGCCCCTGACAACTACCGCCAGCACCGCCACCACCGACAATTTCGGCAATAAGCTGCGTAACACCATCTGGCACTATCGTGCTGCCATTTTGCGTGGCGGTGAGGGGTCTGCGGATTAATGAGGCATAATAGGCTAGGTAACCTCTGGCGCCCGTTTCATCCCAGTAAAAGGCATGGCCTGACGCACTGGTATGAAGTCCACGCCCAGCTTTGTCAGTTGAACCCATGCCTAATGTGCCAGAAACGAGCGTGGCTTCAGCAGACTGGGCACGGGCTGTCTCGTCAGTAATATCCTCAACTCGTGCTGTAATGAGGCTTTGATCTGTTCCAATATTTGCCTGTAATCTGGGACGATTTTTGTCAATTTTATTGGCCCAGATATTGGTGACACGCAGATCCCCATCATTATAGCCATGCCCTGTAATGGCATCTGCTTTAAAATTTTGCAGATCAACACTGACAGTGGTGACATCTTTATAATAAGCAAGGTCACCTTTTGTGCCGTCTATGTCCCAATAATTGGGGCGGCCTGACGTACTAGTATGAAGTCCACGCCCGGCCTTGTCATTGGGGCCTGTGCCTAATGTGCCAGAAACAAGCGTGGCTTCAGCAGACTGGGCACGGGCTGTCTCGTCGGTAATGTCCTCAATACGTGCTGTAATGAGGCTTTGATCTGTTCCAATATTTGCCTGTAATCTGGGACGATTTTTGTCAATTTTATTGGCCCAGACATTGGTGACACGCAGATCCCCATCACTATAGCCATGCCCTGTAACGGCATCTGCTTTAAAATTTTGCAGATCAACACTGACAGTGGTGACATCGTTATAATAAGCAAGATCACCTTTTGTGCCGTCTGTGTCCCAATAATTGGGGCGGCCTGACGCACTAGTATGAAGTCCACGCCCGGCTTTGTCGGTTGAGCCCATGCCCAATGTGCCAGAAACAAGCGTGGCTTCGGCAGACTTGGCGCGGGTTGTTTCGTCAGTGACGTCTGAAAGATAGGCAAGGTCGCCTTTGGCACCGCTATCATCCCAGTAAAAGGCATGGCCTGAAGCACTGGTATGAAGTCCACGTCCGGCTTTGTCATTGGGGCCTGTGCCTAATGTGCCAGAAACAAGTGTGGCTTCGGCGGATTGGGCGCGGGCTGTTTCCTTTGTGACATCTTCAATACGCGCTGTAACGAGTGTTTGGTCTGTTCCAACGTTTGCCTGTAATCTGGGGTAGTCCTTATCGTTATTAGCCCAGATATTGGTAATGCGCTTATCATTATCACTATAGCCATGCCCTGTAACGGCGTCTGCTTTAAAATTTTGCAGGTCGTTATCAACAGTGGTAACGCGGCTATTGAGGGCGTAATCACCGGCGGGCTGAACGGTTTTTAGCGCATCTGTAATATCGCATACTTTGTGGATAAGGGGGTTGAGCAGAAATTCATCAATTTCGGTGCCCAACTGCTTACCGGGTATGAGGTTTTGTGTTTCTGGCCGACCCTGAGAGTCTTGCCTCATATGTGTGGCATTGGGGAATGTGGGCCAGTTTAACTCAACCATTGAACCAGGATCCTTTACGCAAAAAATAAACCTCGCTATCCGCAGGTTTTAAAAAGTTGAAAAATTGCCGTATTTTGCGAGCCTGCTCGTCAGTTGTCTCATCAGGGAGTATCACGATCCACTGAAAAGCCACTGAAGGTGCGGCAAGCTCCTTGGTGCCGCATATTGTGCCGCCCACAAGGGGGGCATCTGGCTCCCATAACTTAATGTCACAGCCCAGTTTTTTGGCCAGCTCTTTGTAAAAATCGGGCCTTTGATTGCCTCTTGCGGTCCATCTTTGTTGCAGAAGGGCACGCCATTCATCATCTGTCAGATTATTTTCATCACGGCCTAAAGGGTCGGTGCCCAAAACATCGCGATAATCATCAAGCAGCAAATGGGCCGTGCCCGGGCAGATTTCTGTAGCAATAGAGGCGATGTCACCCTCTAGCGTTTCACGCGGGAGAGCCAAAGCGTGCATTAATGATTTGATATTGGGGCCGTGCCAGGCAGGGCCCCCAGGCAAAAGGTCACTATGCCATTCTTCAGCAATTTCGGCGGCTGAGCGTGGGGGCGCAATGCTCATGACGCGCCCCATTCAATATGTGTCAGGGTTGGTATGGTGTCGGAGGGATATGAAATATCTCCAGGTGGAGATTGTAAGGCTGCATAGGGGCCAGCCGCGATAAAAAGGGCATTTTCGAGCATGGCCCGATAGAGCGTGCCCCCTATGCCTACACTGGCATAAACCGTTGATAAGGCAGAATGAACTTTCTCTCTTATGGGGCCGGTATCGGGTTTTATGGTAACAGTGACCTCTTCATTTTTGATGACAGCGCCGTAAATTGTGGCATTGCCGCGTATGGGCCGCACGGAATCTATATTATCTTGCAGGCGTTTGACTTCGTCATCGCTTGGGGTGCGGGGGCCGCTCATGGCAACAATAATGCCCACCGTGCCTGGCCCTGTATAAGAGGGCACGACATTAACGTAACTGGCCCCAAATTGTTTGGCCCACTGAATATAATCGTCTTTCGAACCACCCTGATATGGTTTGCGAATGGCGTTCAAAATGCGTTGACGCCATGTTTCGGTAGGCTCGATATCGTCTCCGCCAGTCAGGCCGTTCTGATCGACGGTAACAGTGCGGATACCGGCAACAGGCTCAATTAATGACAGGCTAGAATGTGGTGCCAGATTGCCCGCTGTACCCCTTTGCACACATGTGACGGCGGCAGAGACTGACTCGCCTGCCGTGAGGCTGACAGCCTCATTTAAAGCCCATTGCACTGTGCCATTATTGGTTAGGATTGTGCCCCCAGGCAAAGAGGCATCGCTTTGTGCCGTAATAATGACATGACCCAGAGCAGACTGGGCACTGCGGCGGGGAACGCCCCATATTTGGCCGTGCTGGGGTAATAGCCCGCCTGGTCCTGTTGTGGCGGTGGTGGGCAGAACCTGTAAAAAACGGTCTCTGATATAGAGATATGTTTCATAATCCGCCATGGATTTGGCCGCTGCCAGAACCTGCTCAAATGTGCCGGGTGCTGTTGGGTCCAGTTTGACAGTAGAGCCATCAGAGGCAATGAAATCTGTCTGCGAAAAGGCGGTGACGTAGCGCTCTGCCAGCTGTGTGGGGGTTGGAATAACAACGCTCATGCTGTTTTTACTTTCTGTGTGACGGTTGTCTGATCTCCCTTGACCTGAACCACCAGCTCAGACCGTCTGTCATCACTCCAGTGAGCGGAGACAGTCAGCTCCTGATTATGGTAAGTACCAATATCGGAGACAGAATCAGTGGCATAATCCATGGCTGACAGACGGGTGGCCTCATTGCGTTTGGCGCGTTCCAAAAGCCATAATTTTGAGCCAAATCTCTGGCCATTTTCCTGGAAAATATCGCCAGCCCAGCCGCGACGCCCTCCAAGGGGGGTAGGTTGCCTGTCTGATGTGGTCAGAAGTGCCGGGAGAGAGTCATCTTCATCAGCGCGCCTATCAGAGCATAGAGCCAGTAAGAGGGAGGATGAGATGGTCCGGTCAAGTGAAATGCTGCCCTGCCCATTACCGCGAGGGGTAATGACCAGGTCACATCTTCCATCTTGATGAGGGCCTATATGAAGTGTGACAGAATTATCGCTAATCATACTCTCATAAATAGAGCAGCTTCTATTCTGGTCTCAGGGGCCAGAACGATACCCCGATTATGAGCGGTTATTGTGGCGGGGTGGTTTTGGCGCCACCGGCCTGAACACCGCCATGAATATGGTTATTGAGCGAAGTTTTGTCGGTCGTGACATCGCCCGTAGCGTGGATATTGCCCTTGATGCTGATACCTGTTTCATCCAGTGTCAGAATGGGGCTTCCCTTAACCTGTACAATGAGCTGGCCCACCACATCTATTTCAGCAACGGCACCATCACGAAAAATCAGCCTCTGGCCCGCACTGTCATAAAGCACGCTCTCACCTTCTGCCAAATCACCAAGCCTTGCTGCGGCAGGGTTGGAGGGGGGAAGGGCCATAAGGTCAGAAGGATCGCCCCCTGTGCTAATAACATGGGTGACGGCCCCATCAAGCGGTGCATGTGAGGAAAAACCAAAAGGAAAATGAACAGGCACCCGCGTTCTGGTTTGGCCTGCATGGATATTAAGATCAAGCTGCTGCTCTGCACCATCATCATAAATGGCTCTGACAACGGCATGTGATATGAGTGACCTGATAGAGTGATAAATATCAAAGAGTTGTTTCATTTTTGTATCACCGATTTAGGGCACCGCGCTGCACTATGACTTGCTGTGCTATGTTGCGCAGCGCTGTGCTGTGTTGTTCTGCGTTTTGCTTTGTTCTAGGCTGACCGGGCCATGCTTTTCTGTGCCGATTATGCCGGGTCGCGCCATGCTGTGTCGCGTCATGCTTTGCCATACCCTGCCTTGCGGGTTTGTGACCTGCCCGTGTTGTGGCGTGTGGTCAGCAACAGCAGAGAGATCACAGCCATAGGAAAAGACAGTGGTTCTGACGGCGGCATGTGGCTTGATGGAGCGGTAAGTAGCAAAGAGCTGTTTCATTTTTGTGCCACTGATTTATGGCGGTGCCATGCTTTGCCGTGCCGGCCTGTGACCTGCTTGTGTTGTGGTGTGTGGTTAGCAACAGCAGAGAGGTCAGAGCCATAGGAAAAGACAATGCCCCCAACGGCGGCCTGTGGCCTGATGGAGTGGTAAATAGTGGAGAGCTGTTTCATTTTTGTGCCACTGATTTATGGCGGTGCCATGCTTTGCCGTGCCGGCCTGTGACCTGCTTGTGTTGTGGTGTGTGGTCAGTAACAGCGGAGAGGTCAGAGCCATAGGAAAAGACAATGGCTGTGACGGTGGCTTGTGGTCTGATGGAGCGGTAAATAGTGGAGAATTGTTTCATTTTTGTGCCACTGATTTATGGCGGTGCCATGCTTTGCCGTGCCGGCGTGTGACCTGCCCGTGTTGTGGCGTGTGGTCGGCAATACCGGAGAGGTCATAGGCGTCTGGTGGAACAACAGAAATTTTGGTCTCGCAGCTTTGCCCTGATATGCTCCAGGTTACGGCACCAATGAGCATGTCACCATCAATTTGATTGACGCTATCTTTGACCCGAACAAGTTGATTTGGGCGCCATAATGTTTTCTTTTCTGTCAAAAGGCGGGGCACGGTATAGACGCGTGCCGAACTTTTTGCGCGTGTTGTTCTCATTCGCCATGCGGCCTGGTCATTCAGGCCATAAGGCTGGTTTTGGCTGCGCGGTGGGGTGTCTGTCTTTGTCAGGGCTGGTGGGTTGTTCCAGCCGGCTCTGGGTTGTGAGCGTGATTGTTCCAAAATGCTTGCAAGGTCGGTGCCTGTTTGTGAGGGGGGCTGTTCTTTATTATTATGCGAACCCGCAACATAAACTTTTGGTCTGTAGCGCCCCACGCGTGAATCGTAACAATATCCAAACGAACAGACAGCCGCCTGTTCGTGGTCTGCGTGTCCTTTTGTCAAAGCCACAGTGCCGGCCGATTTCTGGGTGCTAAAAGCGCTTTTTCCGCTTCTGTGAGCAGCTTTACCCTGTGCTTTGACAATATGGTCAGAAAATGACTGATTGAGGCGTTCTTCAAAACGCTGCACATTTCCGCCGGGAAAGATTAAATCTTCATCAGCGCGTGTATCGCCTGGTTTTGTGAGCAAAATGCCACCTAAACCATCTGACGTGACCAGCACGCCTCTTTGCCGGCTTTGTTTTTCAATGGCATCGAGTACGCTGGACCCAGCCTCAAAGGCAACAACTTCAAAGGGCGCGCCCGTATCAACAACTTGCCTGACACTCAGCCCATAAGGGTTGGCGAGTGACCCCACAACTGTTTCGAGTTTTACACGATCAAGGCGGCCGGGCCTTCAGGCTG